>CACFEJ010000016.1 GCA_902565305.1 uncultured Prochlorococcus sp. | reverse complement strand
AAAAAAGAAAATAATTTATCATTTGAAAATTTATTGAAATTAGCTATGAATTATCTAGATAAGGAAAGTAGTAATATAGCTAGCTGACGTAGTATCATAGATTAAAAGAAATAAAATTTATGTCATTAGATACAGCTGAAAAACAGAAGCTGATTGAGAGTCATCAAGTACATCCAACTGATACAGGTTCAGCCGAAGTTCAAGTAGCACTGCTTTCAAAAAGAATATCGAAATTAAGTGACCACCTCCAAGGGAACATTCATGACTTCGCTTCAAGGCAAGGATTATTAAAAATGATTGGTAAAAGGAAAAGATTACTATCTTTCATAAAAGACAAAAACGTTCAGAGATATCAAGAACTAGTAAAGAAAATTGGAATCAGGGGATGATTTCAATTAATGAAAAAAAAGCAATCCAAAAAAAAGACACAATCTAAAAAGAAAAAAATATATTCTGAGAAAACTGCGTTTGCTAATTTAGAAAAAGCATCTAATACTGTAACCACCCCAAACAGATCATCAAGTGGGATACCTAAATATGTCGCTGATAGAATGGCAAGAAGAATATTTTTTACAGCAGGAATACCAACAATATTAGGGATGTCGGTTTTTGTTATTAGCTACATTATAGTTACAAGAAATATTGCTGAAATACCTCCTTCATCAACAATTGCAATTTCAGCATTGTTTTTTTTGTTAGGTCTAGCAGGATTGAGTTTTGGAATATTATCAGCTAGTTGGGATAAAGAGCCTGGATCTTTTTTTGGTATTGAAAATATTCCAATGAACATAAAACGTGCAAAAGCAGCCTTCAAACCTGCAACTCAAAATTTCGAGGATAAAAAATAATCTAGGAAACTAAAGATTTCAAATTAATTTGGAATGATTTATCTTCTAATAATTTGCATACTCCTTGAATATCTCCAATACAGAATTGTTCACCAAATTTAACGTAGGTAATATTATTTTTATTTCTTACTGCAGCTAAAACTGGAATCTTGATTCCACATCTACCTTTATCTGGTTTAAATTTAATTAGACAGTCTCTCAAAGTATTTTGTACTCTTACATCTGATGCTTGAGAACTCTCAAGATTAATAATAAGTAATTTAAGGTTATCTATTTCTCTACAATCATCAATTATTAATTGAGTCTTATCACTTTTTTTATCTATTGTTCCCCACACCAATAATCTAGTATCAGTCAAAAGAAATTCTGACAATCTAACATAGGTTTTTGGAAAAACTATTGCTTCGCAACATCCAGAAAGATCTTCTAGCTGAACTAGAGCCATCCTATCTCCTTTTCTCGTTGTAATTTGCTTCAAATCAGGGATCATTCCAACTAAAGATACTTTGGTTCTATCTTTTGTTTCTTCTAACTGAGAAATGCTTATAGGTGATACAAGTTTTGCTGGCTTAGTTAAATGCTTTAGAGGATGATCAGATAAATAAAAGCCTAATAGCTGCTTTTCTAACTTTAACTTCTCAATAAGTGAATAATCATCTACCTTAGCTAATTGTGAATCTGAGAAAGCAACATTAGAAAATTCTTCTTTAGAGTCAAATAAATTTCCTTGTCCTGATAATCTATCACGATTTCTTGAAGAGGCCCACTCAATAACATGTTCAAGATCTGACAATAACTGAGCTCTATTATTATCATTTGAAAACTCGTCTAGTGCTCCACAATGAATTAAAGATTCAAGACTTCTTTTGTTAAGAACATTAGAAGGCAAACGGTCGCACAAATCTGATAATGACTTAAAGTTTCCTGAACTATTTCGGTTTTTAATTATATTTCTTATTGCAGAATCTCCTAAATTCTTAATTGCAGATAACCCGAATAAAATCTGATTGTTCTTAATAGTGAAATCAACACCAGAAAAATTAATGCTTGGAGAAATAACTTCTATTCCCATGGAATAACAATTAGAAATATATCTTTGCATCTTATCGGAAGAGCCTGAATTTACACTTAAAAGGGCTGCCATATATGCAACAGGAAAATGAGCTTTTAAAAATGCAGTTTGATAAGTAACAGCGCCATATGCAGTTGAATGACTTTTATTGAAACAATATTCTGCGAATAAAACCATCTGATCAAAAAGATCATTTGCTAATTTTTCATTTACACCTTTCTTCATAGAACCATCTACAAAAATATTCCTATGCTTTACCATTTCAGAAACTTTCTTTTTCCCCATTGCTCTTCGAAGCAAATCAGCATCACCTAGGGAATAGCCGGCCAGGTCTTGAGCAATTTTCATGATTTGTTCTTGATAAACCATAATTCCATAGGTTTCAGTAAGAATTGACTTAATAAAAGGATGGGGAAAATCAATCTTTTCGTTCCCATTTTTTCGATTTATGAATTTAGGTATAAGGCCTGCATCAAGAGGACCAGGTCTATAAAGAGCCAGTATGGACGAAATATCCTCTAAAGAGTTAGGTTTGAAATCCTTAACGACCTGTTTCATACCGGAAGATTCAAGTTGAAAAATACCTTCAAGATCTCCTCTCCCAATAAGCTCGAAGGTTTTACAATCATTTTGAGGTAACTCATCAATGTTTATTTTCCTTCCAGTAGATTGATTAATAAGAGAAACTGTCTTTTCGATCATCGTAAGATTCTTAAGACCCAAGAAATCCATTTTCAATAATCCAAGTGATTCGATATCGTCCATAGAATATTGGGTTATTATTTGACCTTCATTATTTCTTTGAAGAGGTACAAGTTCGTCAAGAGGATCTGATGCGATAACAACTCCAGCAGCATGAACTCCATATGTTTTATTAGTTCCTTCAATTCTTAAAGCCAAATCAACCCATTTTTTCACCCTATTATCATTAATATATTTGTCTCTAAACTCCTTGCTAGGAGTATTCTTATCAATCATTTCATTGAGTTTATAAGGTTTCCCTCTTACAACCGGTATTAACTTAGCCAATTTATCCGCCTCTCCATACGGTATATCTAGAACTCTTGCAACATCTTTTAAAACAGCCTTAGAGGTCATCTTATTGAAAGTAATTATTTGCGCAACTTTATCCTCTCCATAACGATTAGTAACATAATCAATAACTTCATTTCTCCTATCAATACAAAAGTCGGTGTCAATATCTGGCATTGACTTTCTTGCTGGATTTAAAAATCTCTCAAACAACAATCCATGCTCAACAGGATCTATATTTGTAATTTGAAGAGCATAAGCTACTAGTGAGCCTGCTGCAGAACCTCTACCTGGTCCTACAGGAATAGAGTTATCTCTAGCAAATTTGATGTAATCCCAAACAACCAAAAAATAATCTGGGAAGCCCATATCTTTAATAATTTTCAATTCGGAAGATAGTCTTTTTTTATAGTTCTCATCAACTTCCGTAAGGTCATTTTTTTTAAGTCTTTTTAAAAGGCCTTTATTAGATAATTTTGTAAGGAAAGAAAATGAATCTGTATCTTCTTTAAGAGGGAATTTTGGCATTCTATAATTACCGAACAAATCAAATACTTCAACTTTTTGAGAAATCTCTAATGTGTTGTTCACTGCATCAATAATTGATTCATCATCAATATGATCTTTAAAAAGTTCAAGCATCTCATTTTCACTTTTAATGTATTCTGTACCGGTATATCTCAATCTTTTTTCATCACTTATTAGTTTTCCTGTTAATACACAAAGCAAAGCGTCATGTGCTTCAACATCCATACTTGACAAGTAGTGGGCGTCATTGGTGGCGATAACTTTTATTTGGTGCTTTTTTCCAATTTTTATTAATTCAACGTTAACAATTCTATCCTCAATAGAGCCATGATCTTGTATTTCTAGATAAAAGTCATCTCTAAATATTTTTTTGTACCAAAGAGCTATATCCTCTGCTACGTCTAATCTACCTTTTAAGATAGCCTGAGGAATCTCTCCACCAAGACAAGCTGTAGAAACTATTAGACCATCACTATATTTGCTTAAAAGAGATTTATCAATACATGGTCTAGAAAAAATGCCTCGACCTCTCATCCCATTTAGGTGACTAATTGTTGTCAACTTCACTAGATTCTTATAACCAGTATGATTTTTTGCTAAAACCACCAAATGATATCTTTTTTCTTTTTTTAGTTGAGGATCATCAATAGAACCATTAATCACGTACATTTCATTACCAATAATTGGTTTTATACCTTTCTCTTTGCACTTCTTGACCAAATCAAGAACACCATACATAACTCCATGATCAGTAAGAGCTATCGATTCCATTCCAAGATCACAAGCTCTATCTACAATTTTTGAAATTTGACTGGCACCATCAAGTAAGCTGTAGTCACTATGATTATGAAGAGGAACGAAAGCCATATTCAAATAATTTATATATATAAGATAGAGAAAATTTCTAAAAGATCTATACTTTTTGATTACAAATTAATTATTAATACAAATTTAAAATAAAGGTCTTTTCTTAATTACCTGAGCATCAACTTCAAAAATATTTGCGGCATTCAATATTCTATCTTCTTCTAATACATTGCCTATTAATTGCATTCCAATAGGTAATCCTTTAGTATCAAAACCACAAGGAATACTAATTGCAGGGAGGCCTGCTAAATTAACAGGAACAGTTAACAGATCAGACAAATACATTGAAAGTGGATCATTGACAAAATCTCCCTTCAAAAAAGCAGTGGTTGGGCAAGTTGGAGTTAATAAAACATCTACTTTCTTGAAAGCATTATCAAAATCATTTCTTATAAGTGTTCTAACTTTTTGTGCCTTCTTATAATAGGCATCACTGTATCCAGCTGACAAAGCATAAGTACCTATCAAAATTCTTCTTTGTACCTCATCTCCAAAACCTTCAGCTCTACTTTTTGAAGTCATATCTATAAGATTTGAACCTTCATTCGATCTGAAGCCATATTTAACTCCATCATATCTAGCTAAATTTGCGGAGGCTTCAGATGGAGCAATGACATAATATGTGGCAATTCCATCATTAAATCTAGGACATTCAACTTCGATAATTTCAGCCCCTAAAGCTTGGAATCTATCAACTCCAGAAAGAACAGATTCCTTAACTTCTTGATTAAGCCCTTGGTGTTCAAAACATTCTTTGATGATTCCAATTTTTAAACCCTTTATAGATTTATTTAAGTCAGTCAAATAATTTGGTACTGGCTTATCAAGACATGTTGAGTCAAAAGGGTCTTTACCAGATATTGAATAAAGGATTTCAGCCGCATCCGAGACAGTATTTGTAATTGGGCCAATTTGATCAAGAGAGCTAGCAAATGCTACAAGTCCCCATCTGCTAACTCTGCCATAAGTAGGTTTAAGACCTACGACGCCACAAAAAGAAGCTGGTTGCCTTATTGATCCTCCTGTATCAGAACCTATAGCTGCTGCACAAAATCCAGCTGCAACTGAAGCAGCACTTCCACCCGAACTACCTCCTGGCACTCTATTAATATCCCAAGGATTTGAAGTGACGCCAAATACAGAAGTTTCTGTTGAACTACCCATTGCAAATTCGTCTAAATTTGTTTTTCCTAAACAAATTCCCCCTGAAGACCATAATCTACTCGAAGCGGTAGCTTCATAAGGCGCAACAAAGCTTTTAAGCATTTTACTTGCACAAGTTGTTACAACTCCTTTGGTGCAAATATTATCCTTTATTGCTATTGGCATCCCCGCCAGAGGTGGCAGTTTTACTTTATTTCGAATTAACTTATCAATGTTCTCTGCTTGCAAAATAGCATTATGTTTTGTAGTACAAATATAAGAATTAATTTCAGGATCTTTATGATCAATTTTGGCAAAGATATCATTAACTAATTCCTTAACAGAAGCATTATTGCTAGTAATTTCTTTTCTTAAAGAATTAAAATTCATTTCTTAATTTATTTCTTAAATCAAAGTTATCAAACAGTTAATGGTTCTTCTTTTTTGCAACGTACTAAACTGTGTTTAATATTTTGAGACCCTTCATCAGAAAGATCTTTAATAAAAGAAGACAGATTTTCTTTTAAACTACGTTTAGTAATAAAGGGGCCGAACCAGTAGGTACTATTAGGTTGGGCTGTCTCGATTTTAGCCCACCAAGCTAAACCGAGTTTGTTTCCAAAGTTTCTAATCAATTTTTTTGGTCTGTTAAACCATCAATTCTTGTTAAATTCTATACAATTTTGTAGTGAAAATTCAATAAATTTTTATTAATCATATAAATATATTGAAACAACAACATTTTAGTGGTCTTTTAAAACAGTGATTACTAATAATAAAATTATTTACCTGTCAAGTGAAATAGGGAAATTGCGGCCGCTACAGAGGCATTTAAACTTGAAGTCTTACCTTTAAGAGGAATACTTAATATAAAATCGCATTTTTTTTGAGTAAGCAAAGAAATACCTTTATCTTCAGAGCCAACTACAACTACCAAGGGTGCTTTTTCTTGAAAATCTGAGATAGATAATTGACCATCTCCAGATAAGCCAACAACAAGAAAACCATTATTCTTAAATTCCTCAAGTGCTCTATTTAAGTTAACAACTCTACTTACATGAAGGTGTTCTAAGGCTCCTGCAGCTACCTTGGCGACTGTTCCTGTCAATCCTGAAGACCTTCTCTGAGGAATAATTACACCCTTGCAATCAAATGCTTCCGCTGATCTTATAATCGCACCAACATTATGAGGATCAGTTATACCGTCTAATGCGACTATTGTAGGATTAGGACAATTGTGTTTAGAAAAATCGATTAATTGTTCTAGGGATATTGTTTTAGAGCATGCTAACTGCAATACTACACCTTGATGTGAAGCACCATATGTCAATTGCGAAAGCCTATTCCAAGAAACTTCTTCAATAAGAACTCCTTTTGATTTAATATCATTAAGCAAAATATAGAATTTGTGTGAAGAAAAAATTTCCGAAGTACACCAAATCCTATTAATTGCTCTATCACTATTAAGAGCCTCATAAACCGAATGTTTACCCCATATCCAATCATCAAAATTTCTCTTATTAGTATACTGTTGATGCATCTCAGAATTTTTATTAGGAAATTCTGTATAAGATTTAAATCTTGGATTTCTTTTTTTTATAGACGAAAAAGTATTGTTTTTATCATTTTTTTTTAAATTTTCAACTTTGTTATTTTTAGGTGAATTGTTCAAAAAAATATCATTTTTTTCTGAACGATTTGTATTTTTTGAGTAATAACCAAAATCTGAATTTTTTTTGGACTCTTTATTATTTTTTCCGCGAAACTTATTTGAGGAGTTTTTCATAGATTCAATTCATTTTTAATTCTAAATATTCAAAAAGTGTTGATAATCTTTGAGGATCTTTTAAAAATAGCCAGCCAATAAGAGTTTCAAAACCAGTTGCTCTAGAGTATATGCTGGGGTCTGAAGATTTTGGATATCTCTTTGTTTTATTTCTAGCACGCCTAATTAGATCCATTTCATTTGAATTTAATAAATGTTCAATTTGACTTAATGATTTTGACTGAGATTTTGCTTTTACTTCGTTAACTACAGATAAATGGAGGTCTTTAGATTTTAAAGGAAAATGAACATGCCTTAGTCTTTGGTGTAGCTCCCATACAGAATCTCCAAGCCAAGCAAGTTGAATAACACCTATATCCTCGGGAGATCCATATGGAACCAGGTTTTGAATCCAATAATTCAATTCTTTAAATAATTTAATGCATCTTCAAGGCTTGACTTCAAGTTAAGAAAATCCCCTAAACGAACAAGTTTAATTGTTTGGGCCACTCTCGAATTGCCAACGACAGAGAACCCAAGTTTCGACTTTTTACATTCTTTTGCAGTTTGAACAAGTGCTCCAAGACCTGAAGAATCTAAAAAATCTATTTTTGTAAGATCAATAACGAAGGGAATGTCATTTTTTAAATTATTAGTAACAAAAGTCTTAAATTGTTTTTCTGAGAAAGCATCAAGTTGGCCTTTAAAAGAAAAAACTATAATGTTTGTTTTAACCTCAAGGTTTCCTCTTAAGGAAACGGTTAACTTCTGGAAATCTTCTATGATCTAATACCTCCAAAAAATTAATATATCAAATGTAATTATCCAATCATAAGAAAACAATATGTCAACATCTTTCTAACATTAGAGAAACAAATTTTTTAAATAAATAATCTGAATCATGAGGGCCAGGTCCTGCTTCTGGATGATATTGCACACTAAATATAGGTTTTTTGTAAACCTCTAGGCCAGCCACGGTATTATCGTTAAGGTTATAATGAGTAATTTTTACTGTGTCCTTTGAGAGAGAATTGGGATCAATAGCAAAACCATGATTCTGACTAGTTATCTCAATTTTATTATTTTCACCACAAGGATGATTTAAACCACGATGCCCAAAAGGTAATTTATAAGTTGAACCTCCTAATGCTAATCCAAATATTTGGTGGCCAAGGCAAATACCAAACATAGGTATTTCGCCATATTCAATAAGAGCTTTTGCTAAGTCTATGCCTTCAGAAACAGAAGAAGGGTCGCCTGGACCATTTGAGAAAAATATACCATCTGGGTTGTTAGACAAAACATCATTTAGAGAAGATCGAGAAGGTAAAACCAAAACTTCACAACCATGGGATACAAATCTATTTAGTATTGAATTTTTAATTCCAAAATCAATTGCTACTATTCTTAACTTTTTAGAACATTCATCATATCTTTTTCTTAAATCAAAACTCGTTTGCGTATGATTTTTCCATAAATATTGTTGCTTTGTTGAAACAACTTTTGATAAATTTAATCCCTCCATCTTTGGCGTATCACAAATTATCTTTAAACAACTTTCATCAGTTTTATCTAGAGAGGTAATAACTCCATTCATCGCGCCACTTGATCTTAAAATTTTAACAAGAGCCCTTGTATCAATTCCATATAAACCTATGATATTCTTCTCAACTAACCATTGATTAAAATTCTTTTTACATCTCCAATTGCTGCTATTAGATGAGAAATTTCTAACAATTATACCTTTGACATTATTATTGGATTCTGAATCTTCAAAATTAATACCTGTATTTCCAATCTCTGGATAAGTGAATGTTAATATTTGTCCATAATAACTTGGATCAGTAATAACTTCCTGGTATCCGGTCATTCCCGTATTAAAAACTACTTCACCAATGGCTGTACCAGAAGCACCAAAAAAGAATCCTGGGAATACATTTCCATTACTTAAAACCAATTTCGCATTTTTCTTATATGGATTAATCATCAATTTGAAATTAATTAATTTGTATGTAAATAATTTTTTAAAAGTAAAAACTTTTTCCAAGGATCACCTTGATTTATAGAAAATAAAGCTTTATTAAATCCTTCATTTAAATCATCCTCAATGCCAGCGGCCCAAAGCACTAAAGCAGAGTTCAAGGCAACTACATCAATATGAGATTTTTGTCCTGAACCATTTAAGACAGACTTTAATATTTCCTCGTTAGACTCAAGATCAGAAACCACAAGCTTTTCGTTAGATATATTTTCATGGTTAAAATCTGAAATATTTATTTCTGAAAACCTTAATTCACCATTATCAACAAATACTAATTTATTTTCTCCTTGAAGCGAAGCTTCATCAAGGCCACCAGACCCATGAACGACTATTGCTCTATTCATACCCATTTTTAAAAGTGCGCTTCCCATAGGTTTTAAAAGATCCTCAGAAGCAACACCCAAAACTTGTGCATTGGGTCTTAAAGGATTTACCAATGGTCCAAGTTGATTAAATACTGTCCTTATTCCAAGGGTCTTTCTTAATGGAGCAAGTTTTATTAAAGATTTATGCCAAACAGGTGCGAACAAAAAAGTTATTCCAATTTCACTTACGGCTTTGATTACTTTTTCTAATGAACAATTTAAATTCAAACCAAGATTCAATAAAACATCAGCAGAGCCAACTTTTCCACTAGCACTTTTATTTCCGTGTTTTGCAATTTTCACCCCACAAGATGCAGCTACAAATGCAACTGCAGTTGATATATTGAATGTATTAGCTCCATCACCCCCTGTTCCACAAGTATCTACCAAATACAAATTTGGTCTTGCTACTGGCAATTCGCAAACATTTAAGAGTTCCTCAGCCATAGAACATAGCTCCACCCCTGTACAACTCTTTGCTCTTAAAGCACTCAAAAAAGCTCCTGTTTCAACATCTGAAATTTCATCATTAAGCCATCTTTGCATTAAAGATCTAGAAGTTAATTCATCAAGGTTCATTCCCTCCAACAAATTATTTAGGATTTCAGCATTTGATAGATTAGAGGACATATATTTATAGAAGAAGAGGTATGCAGATAAAATTCAATTTTAGGTATCAAAACCTGAGCCAACTAAATCTTTATTTGTATTAGAAGGCCTGAAGCTTTTTGACCAAATATTTTTTGTTTTAGAAAAAAGTTCATATTTAGTGATCTTCCATAAATTTAAAATTTTTTCAATATCTTCTTTAATTTCAATTTCTCCTGGAAAATTGTTATAACGATTTATTAATCTAGCTAAATTAATATAGTCAAGATTTTCTGGTGCTTTTTTAGTGATAAGGGAATCTATAATGTTCTTGTCTGTTTCATGCAATGGATGAGTTTGCTCTTTACTCATAAATAAATACTAAATCATTTATAAAATTAGCTCACATATTCAAAAATGAAACATTATCTTAATCATATCGGCAAAATAAAATGAAAAACTTAAAGATAAAAATCATATCTAAATACTTAAAACCTTACAAAAAAGAATTCTTATATGGAGCTTTAGCTCTCTTATTAGTAAATATACTAAGTGTCGTAATACCCTTAGAAGTAAAAAATATAATTGACCAATTACAAAATGGGTTTTCTTCGGATTTTGTTATTTCTAAATCTTTATGGTTGATATTTTTAGCAACTTGTATGGGTTTAATTAGATTATTTTCAAGACAGATTGTCTTCGGCATAGGTAGAAAAGTAGAGGTGAATCTTCGTCAAAAACTTTTTGACCATTTACTTATTCAAGATCCAGAATGGATTCAAAAAAAAGGTAGTGGAGACATTATTAGTAGAGCTACAAGCGATGTTGAAAACATAAGGAGACTTTTAGGTTTTACAGTTTTAAGCTTGTGCAACATTGTCTTAGCTTATTCATTCACTATTCCTTCAATGTTTTCAATTAATAAAACATTAACAATATCAGCTTTAATGATATTTCCATTAATTCTTGGAATTGTAAGTCTATTTGGCGGCAGAATGGTTAAACAAAGAAAAGCTCAACAAGAATCATTATCAAAACTTAGCGATCTAATACAAGAAGATCTATCTGGTATAAGCGCCATTAAAATTTATGCCCAAGAGAATGCTGAGAAAAAACAATTTAACATACATAATAATGACTATAGAAATTCAGCGATAAAACTTGCAAGAACAGCGAGTACCCTATTCCCTTTGTTACAAGGGATTTCCTCAATTTCATTATTGATTTTGTTGTCATTAGGAACTTTTCAATTAGAGAGTGGATTCATTTCGATAGGTGGATTAGTCGCTTTAATTCTCTACGTAGAAAGACTTGTCTTCCCAACAGCTCTTTTAGGTTTTACCTTAAATACTTTTCAACTTGGTCAAGTAAGTTTAGATCGTGTGGAAGAAATCTTTCAGAATAATCCAAATATTGTAGATAGAGCAGAAACTAAATTTTTAAAAAGAAAGGTTAAAGGATACTTAGAGGCAAAGAATTTAACAATAAAGTATCCAGGATCAAAATTTAATTCACTAAATAGTCTCAATTTTAAAATTTATCCTGGAGAACTTATTGCAATAGTCGGACCAATAGGTTGTGGCAAGACAACATTAGCAAAGTCTCTGGGAAGGACTATTGAAATTCCAGACAATCAATTATTTTTAGATGAAATTGATGTAAAAACTTTAAAATTAAGTGATCTTAGAAAAAATATTTCAATCGTACCTCAAGAAGCATTCTTATTTACGTCTACAATCTCAGAAAACCTAAGTTTTGGAGAACCCAAAGCTTCTAAATATTTAGTTAAAGAAAGCGCTACAAAAGCTGGCTTAATTGATGATATAAATAGTTTTCCACAAAGGTTTAAAACTATTGTTGGTGAAAGAGGTATTACATTGAGTGGGGGACAAAGACAAAGAACAGCACTTGGAAGAGCACTACTTGTTAATTCTCCTATTATTGTTCTTGATGATGCTTTAGCAAGCGTAGATAATAAAACAGCAGCAAGAATAATAGATGAAATTAGTGATAGAAGTAATAAAACAATCATAATGATTAGTCACCAACTTTCTGTAGCAGCTACCTGTGATAGAGTTTTAGTAATGGATAAAGGAAAAATAGTACAAGAGGGGGCTCATAAAGATTTAGTAAAAGTTAATGGGCTATATAAAAAACTTTGGGAAAGAGAATTAGCTACCAGAATTGTTAAGAGCTAAAAGTAATTTTTTTATCTATAATAAATAGATTTAAATTATGTTTAAGTTCCTGAAAAACATTATTAATAATGAGGAGGTAAATTTAACTAATGATGCTGATTCAATACATAGAGTACTAAAAACAAATATTAAAAAAGATCCTACAATAGAAGAAGATGAAATAATTTTCGGATGCGGTTGTTTCTGGGGAGCTGAAAAATGTTTTTGGAAACTTCCTGGGGTTGTCACAACTTCTGTAGGTTATGCTGGAGGAGAAAAAAACAATCCAACTTATTATGAAGTATGTTCCGGCTTAACTGGTCATTCAGAAGTTGTAAGGATTATATGGGATAAAAGGGAAATAGATGTAAGTGATTTATTAAAAATGTTTTGGGAATGTCATGACCCTACTCAAAAAAACCGGCAAGGTAATGATATAGGAACACAATATAGATCAGCAATATATTACAAAAATGAAAATAACATTAAAACCATATTGGCCAGTAAGGAACAATATCAAACCGAACTAAGCAAAAAAAATCTTGGTTTAATTGAAACGGAAATAAAAATGATTGATTCATATTTTTTTGGGGAACAATACCATCAACAATATCTTGCATCAGCTGGTAGCAGGCAGTATTGTTCAGCTTCACCTACAAAAGTTAAGTTAGGAGTTTTTACTGGAAGCAACTTTAAACTAAAAGACCATATATGGGAAAACTTTAATTGGGAAGTTGACAAGTGTGTATTGAGATCTGATAACAATCCTTTAAAGAATAACATTTGAATCAATCTAATCTTTATAGTAAAGAGACGGGGCGTAGCGCAGTTTGGTAGCGCACCACTTTGGGGTAGTGGGGGTCGTGGGTTCAAATCCCGCCGTTCCGATTACTTATCGTCTTCATTTATAAGCGATTTGTATAGTTTATATGAACTTATACCTACTGCTATAAATGTAAAAGAAGAAAAAAAAGCTAAAACCAATATAGTAAGATTTGAAACTTCCACTTCACCTAGTTGGAAAGATATAAAAATGTTCATTAAAAAGAATTTTTTTTTAAAACCTTAACATAATTGCTAAATTTTTTTTTTCATCCAATTATAAATTCAATAGAATTACGACACCAAAAATTACTCGATAGATGATAAATATTTTCAACCCATTTGAAGAAAAATACTTTAATAAGAAATCTATTGATAATAAAGAGGACAAAAATGTCGTAATAAGACCAATAAAAAGAGGGAGGAAACCTAATGAAAAAAAATCATTAAAAGAATAAATAAACTCCGCAATCGCAGCAAGAGAAATAGCTGGCATCCCTAAAAGAAAAGAAAATTTCGCAGCATCGCCTCTTTCCCATCCTGATATTAAAGCGCTAGAAATAGTTACCCCCGATCTTGAAACACCAGGAAAAATTGCAAATGCTTGAAAGAAACCTATCAAAAAACTATTTGAATAATTATGGTTTTTAATATTAATAGAACCTCTTTTTGAACTATCTGCCAAGAACATAAAAAAAGCCATTAGAAATGAGACCAATGCTATTGATAAATTTGAACGAAGAACGTTTTCAAAAAAAGAAGGAATAAATATTTTTATACTCCCACCAAACAAAACAATTGGTATGGTAGCAATCAAAATAGATCTTAATAATCTTTCATGTAAGAAATATTCAAGAAATTTTTTGGAAGATTGACTTCTGAAATTAAAAACATCCTTCCTAAAATACCAAGCTATGGCTAGAACACTTCCAAATTGAATAGTAGCGGACAAAGATGCTCCAGGATCATCAATACCTAAAAAAAAAGATATAACTTTTAAATGAGCTGTACTACTTACAG
Source organism: uncultured Prochlorococcus sp. (assembly GCA_902565305.1). Lineage (GTDB taxonomy): Bacteria > Cyanobacteriota > Cyanobacteriia > PCC-6307 > Cyanobiaceae > Prochlorococcus_A. The sequence continues at coordinate 16,496 of CACFEJ010000016.1, read as the reverse complement.
GGATAAATTCCGTCAACCCCTGAATTAATCCATATAAAACAAATTTTAAATATTCCAAAAATCATTTAATTACCTAATTAATTAATAGCAATTTAAATTCAAAAATTAAAAGGAAGTATTGAAAGATGATAAGAAAATCTATTTTAATATTATTTATCTTTTTTCCTTAATGATTTCTGGTTTTGCGAAAGCTAACTATTGGTTAATAATTGGAAGCTATTAAAAAAGGCCTGGACAAAAAACTAAGTGAGATCACAAGTTACACGCGACATCTATTCCAATGAAGGAACTAGATACTTGTAAAAAGGAAGGCAAATAAATTACTAATGAAATATAAAACCTGTTTGGCAATTTGATGGTAGATGGACCTGTTTATTTAGTGGTGATTATTAATAAAGTTATCTTTTAACATCATGAGCACAACCATCTCCTTTATAGTTTTCACTCTCGTAAAAATCATTTTTTGTACCAAAATAAACTGTTAATAAAACGAAAGGTAAGCTTAATATAAATAAAATAGTTGTTAAATCCATAGTGTTAACTTATTCAAAAAGGTTATGAAAAAATAAAATTAAAATTTGTTCATTAACTCATGTTTAATAATCTGTAGGTCCTTTAATACCAAGATAGAAGAAGGCTCCTAACCCAACTAAAAGTAAAACGCCAGCGATAGCTGCAGAGGGAACAAAACCTCCTATTGCAAAGGAAGAAAAATAATACATCTATAAAACTAAAACTAGTTTGATAATATCAATAAAAACTAGGTATTTGTAAAAAATTTTGACTCGAAGACAATTAGACAGTATTTGATCTAAGCCACTAAAGTTGAATCTTCGTTATCAGCAGAAATTCTTATTCTCTCTTCCAACTTAGGCCCATATAATTCATTTCCCCAGATTTCAACTCTTGAATCATTTGGTGCCATAAAAGTAAGAATGTCAGTTGGAAATAAAACTCTCTCTAAGAAAAAATTTGATGGTCCAATACATCTCAATACAACCATCCTACTACCTTCATTTTTGTAAGAAAACTCAACCATCTCTAAACAGAAAAAATATATTAAATTAAACACTATTAAGAGCCAAAAATAATGTATTAAAAATTACTGAAAAAAAAGAAATTTAAAAAAACTACAAATTCAATCCTGCCTCAACTAAATTTCTATCTTGATCAATTAATAAAAGCGCATAGGATTTTATAACATCAAAACTTTTTTGAGGAATTGAGACATTAAGCATTCTCAAAAAATTAGATAATTTTTCATCTTGAAGGGCGTTACCTTTCTGTAAAAACATTTCTTTTTCCTGATTTGTTTTCCACATATTCATATATTCAAACTTCAGTGGTTTTAAATGCCAAATATTATCTATTAAACTCCAAACACCTAAATATTCATTTAACTTATTTTGAATATTTATTGTATATGTTGATTCATTTGGACTCAACACTGCTGATTGTATGTGTTGATTTTTAACACCAATTGAACAAGGCTCTATTCCTAAAAACCATCCCTCAAGAATTACTAAATCAGGATTATCAAATCTCCAATGAGATCTATCTCCTAAGCCATTCCTTAATGATTTATCAAAGACAGGTACATTTAAGTCTCCATTTATTTTCCAATTTCTTAATTTTTCATACATTAATTTTACTGAGTGACTACCAGGAAAACCTCTTGATACATTCCATGGATTATTCTTAATTGCTAATTTCATTTCATCTGAAGGAAGATAAAAATCATCAATTGAAATAACTGCAATTTTGAAATTTAAATTTAAGGAAATTGCTTCAATCCATTTACCTAATGTTGTTTTGCCTGTTCCAGGAAGAGCCGAGATCCCAATAATTTTTCTATTTGAAAAATCATTATGAAATCTATAAGCCTGTGATAAAAGAGGTAAAGCTAAACCCCAAATCCAATCATTACTAGCTTTATTTTTCCAAAATTGATCAATTAAAAGAAGATTATTTTTATTTATCCAAAAATTGAACCAATCATCCAAGGATTTCCAACCAATATCAATTATTAATTTTTCAAATTTATCAAGAGGAAAATTAATATCTAAATCTTTCATCTTTCTAAATTAGTTCTCGCTGATTTATCAATTTATTTATTTCATTTCTCCAACCATATCCATTTGGTTCAGAAGCTAAAGTAAATTCCAAATCTTTTAATTGATCTAGTAAATTTAAATTAGGTCCATTTATACCAGGAATAACGATTTTAATATCCGAGTTTAAAAGTAGAGGTAAATCATTTGGAGAATCGCCTAAACCTACAATTTCAATATTTTGAATATTTGAATATTCTTTAAGAGCATTTATTGCTTTACCTTTATTCGATTGTGAAGATAATAAGTGACTCATTCTATTCCCCTTAAAAATATCAACATTGAACTTTTTACAACAGATATTAATTTTCTCTTCTAAATCACTTGGCGGATTTAAAAAAGGCATGCTCCAATGCCTATCACGCATTAAGTTCAATGAGTTGCCTTCTAAACCTGTTAGCTGAGTGGCTTCTTGATCAGTAAGATTATTAAGAGGAGTAAGTTTATAATCTATTTCATTAGAAATAAAATTTAAGATTTCTTCAAGGTTTTCGTATTTTATTCCAAGTATAATTTCTCCATTTACTCCTTTAAGAGTTTCACCATATATTGCCGCACCATTCTCAACAATATATGGATCAGTTAAGTTAAGTTCCTTTCTGATAACTTTTACTTCAGAAGCGGTTTTGCTTGTACAAAGAATTACGGGTATTGATAATTTTTGTAGTTTTTTTATAGTTTCTTTAGCAGGTGATAAATCATATGAGTGATCCATTAAAGTACCATCTACATCACTTACTACCCAAATAGAAGAATTTTCTATCATTTTTTATAAAGCACTAAGCCAAATTACTTGAAAAGGTTGAAGACTAATATTTTTGCAATTATATTTAGTGGATGTTAAAAAATCATGGGTATTGAAATCATTATCAATTATTTTTGGGAGATCATTATCATTTAATTGATAATTAATTTTATTTTCAGTCATATTATGAATTGCAAAAACAGACTCAGAACCTTTCCCTCTTTTGATTACAACAATATCACTTCTACCTTTAGACAAACATCTCATTTCTGAACAAGGATGAAATTGCTTTAATTGTGATCTTACATCCATAGCATTGCAAAGATATTTCAAGTTTTTATTAGCATTAGATTCAGGATTATTTAAAACGGCTAATAGATTTTCTGATTTAAACTTTTCTCTATTAAGATCTCTTCTTTGACCTGTCATAGAAAAACTTTTGATATCATTTTCTGAAGCTAGTAATGCTGGCAAATAAAATGCAGGGACCCCTTTCAGAGACATTACTAATAATTGACTCAAAATAAATCTCTCATATTGAAATCTTTTAGAATCTCTACTGGAGTCTTCCATTGCACTCCACCAACTAATATTCAATTCATAGGGTTTATCATCTCCAGTTGATAAACGTCTATGACTTACTAATCCACCTCTTTTCTCACAATTAATTAATAAATCTTTAATTCTTTGCTCATTCATTAAACCCTCAAGGGCTCTTAGGCCAACACCATCGTGAGATGCAGTAAAATTAAATAAAGTAGTATTTTCAGGTAATATAGGCCAATCAAAAATCCATGAGTTTAGAATATCAGCTCTTGAAGTAATAATTGCTTCCAGTAGAAGAGGGGGTAATGGGAAATTATATGCCATATGGGCTTCATCATCTGTAATAAGATAAGACAAATTTTCCTTTTGAGGAACATTGGTTTCTGTTATTAAAACTCCATCATCAAGAAGATTGTTTAAAAGAACTCTTAAAATTTTCACAATCGAATGTGCTTTTGGCAAATGTAAACATGTTGTCCCTGATTCTTTCCAAATAAAACCAACAGCATCAAGTCTGAACCATTTAATTCCATTCGCTAAATAAGTAATTATTAAATTTAAGAACTCAAGATTCATTTTTGGGTTATGCCAATTCAAATCAATTTGATCTGGACCAAAAGTTGTCCAAACTTGTTTAGGACCATCTTCGGTATTTATTTGAGAAAACAAAGATGAACTTCTTGGTCTAACAACATTTGACCAGTCAAGATTTTGATCCGGTGAGAAAACATTTGATATGCCTGGTTCTTGGGATTTAATAAATTCTTGAACCCATGGGTGAGATGACGAAACATGATTTAGTACCAAATCAGCCATTAAATCATGATTTTTTGAAATACTTTTAAGATCATCCCAACTACCAAATTTCTCTTCTAATTTTTCATAACTAGAAACAGCAAAACCTCCATCACTTGTAGATTTAAGAAAAGGAAGAATATGTACAACCTTACAAAGGCTGCCAAAATATTTACTTAATAAATCACGAAGAGTAATTAATGTTGCCTCCCCATTTTTATAAATACTATCTGCATAAGTTATCAAAACCGAATGAGATTCATTCCATCTTTCTTTATTACTTATTTCTTCAAAAGCAGATTTCTCTATGAAATCATCTAAAATCTGTAATAATTGATTTGAAATAAAATTAATTTCTTCTGTAGTATTATCTGAATAAATTGTTTCCAACAATTTATAAATCTTTAATCTATCTAATTTTTTCTCTGAGTCGATTTGTTTCACTTTGAAAAAATCACTGAAGTATTAACACTATTCTGCACATCAATTAGAAAATGGACTTTCAACAAGGGTTAATCACAACAATACATGAATATGGAGTTACTAGAAATTTACTTAAAGAATTAAACAAAAGTCTTAAAAAAAGATCAACTAGCATTCTAATACCCTGCTTATATGAAGAATTTGAGCGTCCAGCATTAAAAGACATAAGAGAAGTTTTAAAAGACCTTACAGGCTTAAATGAATTAGTTATTGCTCTCTCTGCAAAAACTGTTGAGCAAGTTAAATCAGCAAAATCATTTTTTGACTCAATGCCATTTCCAGTTCACATTCAATGGACTAATTCTCCCTCTGTAATAGAACTATTAAAAAGCCAAGAAAAAAATGGGTTAGAACTTTTAGGAACTCCAGGTAAAGGATGGGCTGTATGGCAAGGGATTGGGGTTGCGACGAGAAAATCAGAAGTTGTTGCTCTTTTTGATGCTGATATAAGAACTTTTAGTCCTTTGTATCCTTCAAGAATGATACTTCCGCTTCTGGATGAATCATATGGAATATCATATGTAAAGGCTTTTTACAGCAGGTTATCCTTAGAGACCAATCAATTGCAAGGTAGAGCAACAAGATTATTTGTGGGTCCCTTATTAGCAAGTCTAGAGCAGTTAGTAGGGAAAGGTCCTTTTTTACAATATCTTCAATCATTTAGATATCCATTAGCAGGAGAGTTTGCTTTCACTAAAGACCTTGCTATGAATTTACGAATTCCTTGTGACTGGGGTCTAGAGATAGGTTTATTATCAGAGGTTTATAGAAACGTAAGAACCTCCAAAATAGCCCAAGTTGACCTAGGTTTGTTTGATCATAAACATAAGAATATTGGTAATTCATCTAAAGAAGGATTGCAAAAAATGTGTACAGAAATACTTTCAAGTGTCTTAAGAGGTCTCATGGAGCATCAAGCAGAGACCTTAACAAGCACTCAACTAGCAACTTTAGAAGTTCTCTACAAAAGAGTTGGGGAAGATCGGGTAAAACAATTTGGATTAGATTCAGCAGTTAATCAACTTCCATACGATAGGCATGAAGAAGAGCTATCAGTACAAAAATTCGCGAAACTATTGAGACCGGCTACGGAAAATTACTTAGCCTGCCCTACGACACAGCAGTTACCAAGCTGGTCAAGAGTTCTATCTTGTGAGAATAAACTGCAAGAGGATTTAGCAATTGCTGGGTCACAAGATATAAAGATAAGTGAAAAAGAATTAATAAAAAACTTCTAAAGTAAAAAGTACCTTTGAGCCATTGGGACTTCATCGAGAGGTTCACAAGTAAGAAGTTCCCCATCAGAAAATACTTCATAAGTTTGAGGATCAACTGAAATATTTGGTAATTTACTATTTAGTTTTAAGTGTGATTTATTGATATTTCTAGTATTTTCTACGGCAATGCATTTCTTTTGTAAGCCTAATTTACTTGGAATATTTTGATCTATTGAATTTTTACTTAAAAAGGTAAAAGAACTCTTTATTAGAGATTGGCCGAAACTTGCAAACATAGGTCGACCATGTACAGGACCTGGGGTAGGAATTGAAGCATTTGCATCACCCATTTGGGACCAAGCTATAGATCCTCCTTTAACAACTAATTCAGGCTTTACAGCAAAAAAGGAAGGTTTCCACAATACCAAATCTGCAATTTTACCTTTTTCTATAGATCCTACATTTTTATCAATACCATGAGCTATTGCAGGGTTAATTGTGACCTTAGAAATATATCTCTTAACTCTGTAGTTATCATTTCTATCAGAATCCTGCGATAGCGGTCCCCTTTGGACTTTCATTTTATGAGCGGTTTGAAAAGTTCTTGTAATTACTTCACCAACTCTTCCCATAGCTTGAGAATCACTGGCAATAATTGAAAAGGCACCCATATCATGCAAGATATCCTCAGCTGCAATAGTCTCTCTTCTGATTCTTGATTCAGCAAATGCAATATCTTCTGGGATTTTAGAATCTAAATGATGACAAACCATTAACATGTCAAGATGTTCTTCTAATGTGTTCCTCGTATAGGGTCTTGTTGGATTAGTACTGCTTGGAAGAACATTTTTTTCTCCACAAATTTTAATAATATCTGGAGCATGACCTCCACCTGCTCCTTCGGTATGAAAAGTATGAATAGTTCTTCCGGCAATAGCGTTAATGGTATCTTCAACAAATCCTGCCTCATTTAAAGTATCAGTATGGATACATACTTGTACGTCAAACTTATCTGCGACATTAAGACAAGAATTTATTGTCGAGGGAGTCGTTCCCCAATCCTCATGAAGCTTCAATCCACACGCACCAGCTTCAACCTGATCAATAAGATTGCTCTCGTTTGTTGAATTTCCTTTTCCAAAAAAACCTAAATTCATGGGAAATGCTTCTGCAGATTGAAGCATTCTTGAAATATGAAAAGAACCAGGAGTACAAGTAGTAGCATTTGTGCCAGTTGCAGGTCCAGTTCCTCCTCCCAACATTGTTGTAATTCCCGAGGCTAGTGCTGTCTCAATTTGTTGGGGACAGATAAAGTGAATGTGGGTATCTATTGAACCTGCAGTAAGAATATGGCCTTCTCCAGCTATAACTTCTGTTGATGCGCCAATAACAATATCGACATTATCCTGGATATCAGGATTACCAGCTTTGCCGATTTCAAAAATTATTCCATCTTTTATACCCACATCAGCCTTAATTATTCCCCACCAATCTACAATCAACGCATTAGTTATTACGGTATCTACAGCTCCATCAGCTCTTCTTACTTGAGACTGTCCCATACCATCTCGAATAACTTTACCTCCACCAAATTTAACTTCATCTCCGTATGTAGTTAAATCCTTTTCTACTTCAATAAATAGTTGGGTATCAGCAAGCCTTACTCTATCTCCGGTGGTGGGTCCGTAAGTTTGAGCATAAGTATTTCTGTCAATTTTATAGGACATAATTTTAAGTATCTAAAGAACCGTTAACCAATGAATTAAAACCATGTGCAATTCTTAAACCTCTATAAGGAACTAGTTTGACATCAGTTGTATCTCCAGGTTCAAATCTAATTGCTGTTCCTGCAGGAATGTCAAGACGCATACCAAGTGATAATTCTCGATCAAAAATTAAAGCCTTATTAGCTTCAAAAAAATGATAATGAGATCCAATTTGTACAGGTCTATCTCCAGAGTTAGAAACTTTTAATGTCTTAACTTCCTTACCAAGATTTAATTCGATTTCACCTTGTTCAGGAATTATTTCGCCAGGAATTAAATTACTCATAACTAATTAATCGGATTGTGAATAGTAACTAACTTTGTCCCATCTGGGAAAACTGCTTCTATTTGGACTTCATCAACCATTTCAGGAATGCCTTCCATAACTTGTGATTTTGAAAGCCAGGTAGTTCCCTCTGACATTAATTGACTTACATTTTTTCCATCTCGAGCCCCTTCAAGTACTTGAAAACTCAAAAAAGCAATTGTTTCAGGATAATTAAGCCTAAGACCACGACTAAGCCTTCTTTCAGCTAGGAGCGCAGCAGAAAAAATAAGTAATTTATCCTTTTCTTGAGGTGTAAGATGCATAATAAAAAATTAATCTATAAATTCTTAAAAAAGGTTCTTTCTGAACATAATTAATAATTCATAGAATCTTGTAAGGGCCACACACCTTGATATTTTGGCTCACAAAATCCACAAATAGACCTAATTTGTTTCCAAATACAAAAAAAACATTTCCTAGCATCTTGAGAAGAACTCCCCAGGAATCGTACAGAGATTCCATTTTCAAGGATTCCAATAGATAAATTATTATCAGTTTCATTAATAATCTTTTTTATATTTCCAACAAGATTACTTATTTTTGACTTGGAAAAATCTTTTTCGCAAATCCAAATTAAGGATCCAAAAACAGGCATGTAATCCATACCTGACTTGGCCACATAACTTGCCTTAGTTAATTCAATTTGATCAACATATTCCCAATCATCATATAAATCATTATTTCTCATAATTTCTAATTTTGACCTAAAAACTCCACTTTCTATAGATTCTCCAGAAGAAGATCTTCCAAGTCTTACCAAATCAGTAAATAAAAAACTTGATGTTTCTGAAATAGATACTTTAAACTCTTGGTCATATAAACCATTTGCAAAGATAATTGTTTCTTGGGGGAGATATTCCAAATGAGAATTATCTAAAATCTTTATGAGATTTTTTTGCTTTGAAAAAGTTCCTTTTGGATTAATTTTTGATATGCCAACCGATCCATATACTTTCTGAGCTGAAGAAGTAGTTAACAATACCTTAGAGTTTTGTTCAAGATTTATCTCAAACTCAAGTAAATCGCCTCCAACCAATCCCCCTGCAGTATGAAGAACAGGTAAAATGCATCTGCCCTCCTGATCATGTGTAGACTTTAATAACTTGTAAGGAGAAGTTGATTTAGATTTAAAGATTGTTTTATTAACATTTCCTAAACTTGCTTTATTATTGAAAAAATTTAAGAAACAATTACCTTCCCAAGAAGTTTTAATCATAAATTGTTTTCTTTAATTACTAAATTAAAGTAACCAAAAATTTTGATTATGAGAATGAATAAACAAATAGTTGTAACTGATTGGATTAAGGAAAAACCTATATCTGGTTCATTTTTAAAACTTACCCTAAGTTCAGATGAAAGAAGAATCTTACGAGCTAAAAGATTAACTGATTGTGATCAAGAAATAATTTTACAATTACCTAGAGAGGGTAAATTAAATGATGGAGATATTCTTTCAACTAATGAGTCCAATTTTTATGTAGAGATAATTGCCAAAACAGAAAATTTAATTGAAATAAGTTCAAATTCTAAAATTGAACTTATTAAAGCTGCTTATCATCTAGGAAATAGGCATGTTGAAGTAGAAATTGAAGAAGAAATTCTACTAACAAAAGGTGATTACGTAATCGAAAATATGCTTAAAAATTTTAATGTTGATATAGTAAATACCCAGAAAAAATTTTTTCCGGAAAGAGGTGCCCATAGTCATGATTAAAAGTCATTTATTAAAATATTTATTAATAAGTCCCAACCTGCCAGTTGGAGGTTTTTGTTATTCGGAGGGTTTGGAGAGTTACCTAAATAATAAAGATTTAAAAGACTCAAATTCGGTAAAAGAATTAATTTTAAGTGAACTAAAAATAGGCCAGATTAGACTTGATGCCAGAATATTATTAGATTTTTTTGATATTTTCCATGAGTTAAATGGCGGCAAAAATTTAAAAAGTAATTTGCAAAAGCTATTGAGTTTAGATAAATGGATCCTCTCATCAAAAGACTCTTTCGAAATGAGAGAACAACAAATTCAAATGTCAAATTCTCTCTTTGATTTAACCAAAGAATTTGGATTTGAATATTTATATGAAAATAATAAAAAAAGGTCCTGGTCATTAGCTTGGAGTTGGGCTTGTTATTGTTTTGAAATTACGAAGTTAGAAATGGTTGAAAATTTTTTCTACGCTTGGAGTGCAAATCAACTTAGTGCAGCATTAAGAATTATTCCTATTGGGTCAACAAAAGCACAATTAATTCAGAGAGACTTATTAGCAATAATTTCAAAAGTTTCTAAAGAAATTATGGACAAAGAAATTGATGACATCTATTTTGGCAATGTAGGTTTAGCAATGGCACAACAAAATCATAATGACCTTTATACAAAACTATTTAGAAATTAATTTATGAGTAGCAAATTGAGAGTAGGGGTTGCTGGTCCTGTAGGTTCAGGAAAAACTGCATTAGTAGAGACGCTATGCTTAAGCTTGAAAAAGAATTATGAGATAGCAGTTGTTACCAATGATATCTACACTAAAGAAGATGCTAACTTTCTAATAAATAAAAAAGTTTTAGAGGAAGGAAGGATTGTTGGTGTAGAAACAGGAGGTTGTCCTCATACAGCGATAAGAGAGGATTGTTCCTTAAATAAAAATGCAGTTTTAGATTTAGAAAATAAATATAATCCTTTAGATTTTGTTTTTGTAGAAAGTGGAGGTGATAATTTAGCATCTAGTTTTAGTCCAGAACTTGTAGATTTATCAATATATGTAATCGATGTATCTGCGGGAGACAAAATTCCTAGAAAAGGAGGACCAGGGATAACAAGATCAGATTTATTATTGATAAACAAAATTGACTTAGCAGATATGGTTGGTGCAGATTTAAAGATTATGAAAAGTGATACGGAATTTATGAGAAAAGGGAAACCTTGGTTTTTTACCAACCTTAGTAGCGGCATAGGAGTTGAAGAAATAACTCATTTTTTAAAATCACATATACCAAACAATCGAGACTAGAAAAATGTTCATTTGTAATATATTGGATTCAACAAAAAGTTACGACTGATACAAAACGAATCCTCACTCGTTAATAACTTTTATTTTATCCCCCTAATGAGGGTCAATTACCTAATTTATCCTAATTCATGAGAATTTCAAGGCGTATTTTGGCAGGATTAGCTACTGCCTCACTTGCGGTCACAGCAACTTCATGCGGTGGAGGTGGAACCTCCGGAAGTTTCGACGACACAGTAACCGTTGGTATTTTGCATTCGTTATCTGGAACAATGGCAATTTCTGAATCAACCCTTGTTGATACTGAAAAAATGGCTATTGAAGAGATAAATGCTGCTGGTGGTGTAACAGTTGGCGGTAAAAGCTACAAAATAGAATACATAGTTGAAGATGGTGCATCTGACTGGCCTACTTTTGCTGAAAAATCTAAGAAACTTATAGATCAAGACGGAGTTCCTGTCGTATTTGGTGGTTGGACATCTGCTAGTAGAAAGGCAATGTTACCAGTCTACGAATCAAAGGATGCTTTCCTTTACTACCCTATCCAATATGAAGCTCAAGAATGTTCTAACAACATTTTCTATACAGGAGCCACACCAAACCAACAGTCAGAACCCGCTACAGATTTCATGTATAAGCGTTCTCCCGCAGCTGGTGGAGATTTCTTCCTTGTAGGTTCTGATTATGTTTTCCCAAGAACTTCCAACACAATCACAAAAGCTCAAGTAAAACAGTTAGGAGGTAAAGTTGTTGGAGAAGATTACCTTCCATTAGGAAATACTGAAGTTGCTCCAATTATCTCAAAAATCAAAAAGGCGCTTCCTGAAGGTGGAATAATCATTAATACACTTAATGGTGACCAAAACGTTGCATTCTTCAAACAGATTCAAGACGCTGGCATCACACCTTCAAGTGGTTACTACGTAATGAACTATTCAATTGCTGAAGAAGAGATTAGTACAATTGGTCCCGAGTTCCTTGAAGGTCACTATGGAGCTTGGAATTACATGATGTCTATTGATACTCCTGCATCTAAGAAATTTGCTGCAAGTTTCAAGAAAAGATGGGGAGCTGATCGTGTTGTAGCTGATCCTCAAGAATCTGCCTACAACATGGTTTATTTATGGAAACAGGCAGTTGAAGATGCTGGAACGTTCGACGACAATGCAGTAAGGGAAGCCCTTGTTGGACAAAAATTTGATGCCCCACAAGGTCCTGTTGAAGTTATGCCTAATCACCACTTATCTCAAACAGTAAGAATTGGAGAGATTAATGCAGAGGGTGGATTCACAATCCTTGAAGAGACAGGAGTTGTTCTGCCTCAAGCATGGAACCAAAAGCATCCAAGTTCAAAAGGATTTGCATGCGATTGGACAGATCCCTCAAAAGGAGAAAAGTATAAGCTTTAAACTAATTAAAACCTATACTTCAAAATAAAAGGAGGTTAACACCTCCTTTTATTTTATATAATCAAATATTTTCTTTTTCTAAATTGGAGTTACTTCTCGATAGTCTTTTTAATGGTGTTGCAATCGGATCTGTACTACTTGTTGCTGCATTAGGTCTAGCAATTGTTTTTGGTCTTATGGGTGTAATAAATCTTGCCCATGGAGAACTTATGATGCTTGGGGCTTACACAACATACGTCACACAATTAATTTTCAAATTACCTATATTAAGACCTTTCTACGATTCCTACATAATAGTTTCCATTTTCCTTGCTTTTATTGTTAGTGGAGTAGTTGGCATTCTCCTTGAAAAAACTATAATAAGAAAGCTTTATGGAAGTCCACTAGAAACACTTCTCGCAACTTGGGGCGTAAGCTTAATTCTTCAACAATTTGTCAGAAGCGTACCTTTAGCTTATGGGACCGGTCTGGTTATAAGTTTGTTAATTGGTTTATTCCTACCAACATCATTCCCTTCAAAAATAAAAGAATCAATAAATTTCAAATATTTTAAATTTAGTTCTTGGATATTTGCTGCTTTAACTGGGGTCCTGACAGGGAGCATAATCTCATCCTCTGTCAGCAAACTTAGTAGAGCAAGCGCTCGAAATGTAGATGTAACAGCACCCTCATGGATGAGAGGTCAAGTAGAAATTATTGGCACTGCATTTCCTAAAACAAGATTAATGATAATTGTCATTACTCTAATCTCTGTAATAGCAATAACAGTATTTCTTAATCAAAGTGCTTGGGGGATGCGTATAAGAGCAGTTACTCAGAACCGACAAATGAGTGATTGCCTTGGTATATCTACTGAAAAAGTGGATATAATTACTTTTGGAATTGGATCTGGCTTAGCAGGAGTTGCAGGTGTAGCAGTATCTCTTTTAGGTTCTGTAGGACCAAATGTTGGCGGAAACTATATTGTTGGTTGTTTTATGGTTGTAGTACTGGGAGGAGTAGGCAATTTATTAGGGACAGTACTTGCTTCATTTGGAATAGGAATAATGACTGATTTAATTGGAGCTGGAAGGCTCTTATCGATATGGCCTGATATGCCTTTACCTTTATCAAACACAATCAATTTTTTTGCGACCACAAGTATGGCAAGAGTAATGATATTTGCACTAATTGTTATATTCTTACAATTTAAACCTACAGGTTTATTTCCTCAAAAAGGAAGGATGGTTGAAAACTAATGTCTTTTAGTAAAATTAAATTTGATAAAAAAATAAAATTATCATTTTGGATAATATTAATAGCTTTAATTATTGCAGCACCATCTCTACTCCCAGTATTTAGACTTAACCTTCTAGGTAGATACTTATCCTTATCCATAGTTGCACTTGGTGTTGATCTTATCTGGGGATATACAGGTTTACTAAGTCTTGGACAAGGTATATTTTTTGCATTAGGTGGATATTGTGCAGCAATGTATTTGCAAATAACCAGCTCATCTGAATTTCCAAATAATATTCCTGAGTTTTTTGCATTATATGGTGTTGAAAAATTACCCTTTTTCTGGGAACCGTTTAGATCGCCTGTTTTTACCTTCTTCGCTATCTGGATAATTCCAGCATTGGTGGCTGGTTTAATTGGATTTCTTGTTTTCAGGAATAGAATCAAAGGGGTATATTTTTCTATTCTTACTCAAGCTTCACTTCTTGTATTCTTTAACTTCTTTAATGGACAACAAAAACTTATAAATGGAACAAATGGATTAAAAACAGATGTAACACAACTATTTGGTCAAATGGTAGGTTCTGAATCCATGCAAAGAATATTCTTTTGGGTAACTGCCATACTAGTAATAGCGTCATGGTTTTTTGCAAAGTGGGTAGTTAAAGGGAGATTTGGCAATATTCTTATAGGAATTCGAGATGATGAACCTAGAGTTAGGTTTACAGGATATAATCCAGTGATATTCAAGACTATAATATTCTCTATTGCTGGAGGTCTTGCTGGAATTTCAGGAGCTTTATATACTGTTCAGTCAGGAATAGTATCACCTCAATTTATGACAGTTCCCTTTTCTATAGAAATGGTTATATGGGTTGCAGTTGGAGGAAGAGGAACTTTATTGGGAGCAATACTAGGGGCAGTTTTCATCAACTATGCAAAAAGTCTAGTAAGCGAAGCTTTACCTGCTAGCTGGATGTTTATTCAAGGAGGGTTGTTTATTTTAGTTGTAACAGCTTTGCCAGAAGGAGTTTTAGGATGGATTCAAGGAGATGGTCCCAGGAATCTTCTACAAAGATTTGGTTTAAAAAGGAAAATTGAAACCTATCCAAGCTTAGAAGTTAATAATAAGGAGGGAAATAATGAATAATAAAGATCTTCTAAATTTAATAGATATTACTGTTAGTTTCGAGGGGTTTTTAGCTCTCAACAAACTTAATTTAAATTTAAAGAAAGGAGAATTAAGAGCTGTAATAGGGCCCAACGGTGCAGGTAAAACAACATTTCTTGATGTAATAACTGGAAAGGTTAAGCCAACAAAAGGTGAAGTAATTTTTAAAGGGAAATCTTTAGTAGGTAGAAAGGAGCATAAAATAGCCAGACTTGGAGTAGGAAGAAAGTTCCAAAGTCCAAGAATCTTTGAAAATCTAACAGTTAGAGAAAATCTTGAAATATCTGTAGCAACTCCTAAAAGTCCCTTGAACCTTATAAATAAAATTATTAAGAATGAACAACTTGATGAGATTGAACGTCTTTTGAAAATTGTTAATTTAGCTCAAAAAGTTGATTCAAAAGCTGGTTCTTTATCACATGGCCAAAAACAATGGCTCGAGATAGCCATGTTAGTAGGACAGAAGCCAGATTTAATGTTAGTAGATGAACCTGTTGCTGGTTTAACTGATGAAGAAACTGATCTTACGGCTGATTTATTAAAATCTTTATCAGGAGAAAACACAGTAGTTGTAATAGATCACGATATGGAATTCATAAGAAGGCTTGATAGTAATGTTTCAGTATTAAATCAGGGCACAGTATTATGTGAGGGAACGATGGAAACTATACAAAAAGACAAAAAAGTTATTGATGTTTACTTAGGAAGACCTGAGGATTAATTATGGAAAATTTACTCGAAATAAAATCTTTAAATACTTATTACGGTGAGAGTCATATTCTCAGAGATGTAGATTTAAATGTTAAATCAGGAGAAATGGTTTGTTTAATTGGTAGAAATGGAGTAGGAAAAACAACTTTATTGAAATCATTAATTGGTTTGTTAAAACAAAAAAAAGGGGATATTTATTTGATTGGCGAAAATATCAATAGAAAGGCACCTCATCAGAGAGCTAGGAAAGGAATGGCTTACGTTCCTCAAGGGAGAGAAATTATTCCATATCTAACAGTAGAAGAGAATCTTATGCTAGGAATGGAGTCGCTTCCAGGTGGATTATCTAGGAACAAGAAAATAGATCCATTTATTTATGATCTATTCCCAATCCTAAAAGATTTTCTACAAAGGAAAGGAGGAGATCTTAGTGGAGGACAACAACAGCAACTAGCTATTGCCAGAGCATTGCTTGGCAAACCTCAACTTCTATTACTAGACGAACCTACAGAGGGGATTCAGCCTAATATAGTTCTAGACATTGAAAATGCAATCAATCAAATAATTAGAGATACAGGAATCGGAGTTTTATTAGTTGAACAACATTTGCATTTTGTAAGGCAAGCCAATAGATATTATGCGATGCAACGCGGAGGTATTGTTGCTAGCGGAAATACTAGTGAGTTGAGTCAAGCGGTTATTGATAAATTCTTAAGTGTTTAAATAGATTATTATTTTTAATTAATAAAAAACTTTATTCATTTTTCGCATCTTATAAGGTCTATACTGTTTGGATGCTCATTAATGTACTTATTAAATTCCATTGCTAGTGTTCTAGCCTCATAAGCGTCAAAAGCATAAAAACAATTTTCTATTCTAATATTTTGAAAATTACGGTAATGCACTGTATATGGCTTCAACATATTATTTTTGATCATTTTAATTTGCTAAAAAGCAATCATTTATATTTCAACCATGCATATATTCATAA
>CACFEJ010000015.1 GCA_902565305.1 uncultured Prochlorococcus sp. | reverse complement strand
AATGGCCTTAATTAATTCTTTACTGAGTGATATTTCTTCTAGATGACTTACAATTCTTTGAACTAAAAATTCATTTAAATCATTAAATACTATTTCTCTTGAGAAGTTTAAATTCGGAAATGCAATTTTCCAATAATCAATAAGTTCGCTAAATAATTTATCTAAAGGTAAATCAAGTTCATAATCCCAAATTATTTTAATCACTCCATTCAAATTTCTTCTCAAGGCATAAGGATCAGATGATCCGCTTGGACGCTTACCAGAAATAAATATACTTATTAAAGTTTCCACCTTATCTGCTATGGAAACTATTGCACCATATTTTGTGGAGGGCAAAGCATCTTTATAAAAAGAAGGTAAATAATGTTCAGCGACAGCCATGCAAACATCCTCACTAAATCCCTCATGTTTAAGATATTTACCACCCATTATTCCTTGCAACTCAGGAAATTCGAAAACAATTTCGCTACATAAGTCGTTTTTACAGTATTTAGCAGCTTCTATTATTTTTTTTTCTTCTAAAGACTTATCATTTAAAAATTTAAGAATTTTTTTTGTAACTTCCTCTACCCTTTCTACCCTCTGAAATATATTTCCAAGTCCTTTCAAATAGGAAACAGATTTAAGCTTTTCATTTCTTTCGATTGAAGCAACTTTTTTGTCACTTTCTACGAAAAACTTTGCATCTGAAAACCTTGCCCTTAATACTTTCTCATTACCTTTGGCAATATTCTTATTTGATTCTTCAAGACCATTTGAAATAACGCAGAAAAATGTACTAATATTTTTTTCAGAGCTTAAATCCAGTTTAGAAAAACTTTTGTTTTTCAATAAAAAAGGAACGTATCTCTGGTGACTTTTCATTACTGTTGAGAGAACTTCAACTGGAAGATCAAGAAATTCTTCACTGAATTTTCCAACTATTAAATCTGGCCATTCAACTAAATCAGTTAGTTCATTTAGTAATCCTTCTGAAAGATCAGGTTTCAGATTTAAAGATTTAGATGCCTGATTTATTAATTTTTCAATTTTTTCTTTTCTTTCATTTCGTTTAACTAAAACTCTATTTTGTTCTAATAATTCAAAAAATTTATCAGCATGCTTAACTTCAAAAACTTTATTTATTAATCTATGACTTTTTGATTTATTACTTATTTGAATTTTTGGATCACATTCATCAAATTCAAAATCTAGAATTTCATCATTATAAATAGAGGAAATCCACCTGATAGGTCTTGAAAATTTTATGTTCCCAGTACCCCATTTCATAAATCGAGGGCCTTGAAGACTCTTTACTAATTTTGGGATAATCGAAGACAAAGAAATTCTTGTTGATTGTCCTTTCTCAATTTTCTTTCCAAATACAAAATCACCCTTTTCTGTACTTTTTATTTCTAGTTTACCTACATCTATATCTAAGCTATTAGCAAATCCTAAAGCAGCACTAGTGGGACATCCATTTAAATAAGCCGAATTTGCTTTAGGCCCTTTTCTTTCTATTATCTTATCTTCTGCATAATCAACTAAACCTTCGAGAAGTAGAACTATCCTCCTTGGTGTGGAGGTAACAACTATATGTTCGAATTTGATTAACTTTTTATCCAATTCAAATTCTATTAGAGATTTAAATTGCTCTAGAACAGAACGAGAAAATTTTGCGGGCAATTCTTCTGTTCCTATCTCAAGTAAATATTTAGACAAGAAAAAAATATGACTTCACTTACTATAATTTACTACCAGTTAAATAAGCTTTTCGCTAATGTATAAAAAGAGATATTTTTTGGTCCTTTGATCAAAGTTGAGAAAGTAAAAAAGAAAAAAGATCCTGCCAAGGAAGAAACTGTTTGTTTGGCAAATGGATTAGAAGTTTCTAAATTTGAAAATTTTAAAAAAAGTAGCAAATTTCTTAAGGAGCCACTTGCTACGGAATTAGTCAATGAGAGCGATCATTTTACCAATGATGCAGTTCAGTTATTAAAATTTCATGGTAGTTATCAACAAGATAACAGGGAAAATAGAAGGCCTGGCAAAAGTAAAGATTGGCAAATGATGCTTAGGTTAAGAAATCCGGGCGGTGAAGTCCCTGGGAAATTATTTTTAGCATTAGATGAATTATCTGACAAACTAGGTAATGGAACACTTAGGGCCACTACAAGACAAGCCTTTCAAATGCATGGAATTAGAAAGGAGAACCTAAAGGAAGTAATTCAAACAATAGTAAATTCAATGGGCTCTACATTAGCTGCATGTGGAGACATAAATAGAAACGTTATGGCACCTGCGGCTCCATTTGATTCGCCAGACTATAATATTGCAAGAGCATTGGCAAAAAAAGTTGCAGATCTTCTCACCCCAATGGCTGGCCAAGGCACTTTTTTAGAGCTTTGGGCTGATGGAGATTTAGAGTACACCATAAAACCTGACAAAGATATTGAAGCAATTAGGAAGCTCCAATTCAAAGATAATGTTTTTAGTGGGATAAAAGATGAGCCACTTTATGGTTCAACTTATTTACCGCGAAAATTCAAATGTGCTGTGACAGTTCCAGGGGACAATTCTGTTGATCTTCTTACCAATGACATAGGAATAGTTGCTTTTACTTCCAAAGATGGAAACTTAGAAGGGTGCAACTTCTATGTTGGAGGTGGTATGGGTCGCACACATAATAATGAAGAGACCTTTGCCAGAATTGCAGATCCACTTGGATATGTTGAAGAACCTGATGTTTATGAATTAATACAAAGCATTGTGGCCATTCAAAGAGATTATGGTGATAGAAAATCAAGAAAAAATTCGAGAATGAAATATCTTCTTCATAGAAAAGGTATTAAATGGTTCAAAAAGATACTTTTTGATAAGTATTTCAAAAAAGAAATTAAAAAAATCAGACAAGAACCAGATAAAGTTCTTATTGATTACCTAGGTTGGCATAAACAAAATAAAACCTCCTATTTCGTAGGTTTACCATTATTATCAGGGAGATTATCTGGAGAGAAGAAGAATACAATCACAAGTATTGTAAAAAAATATAATTTAGATTTAAGACTCACACCTAATCAAGATATCTTACTTTGTAATGTCGCAAATAAAAACAAAGATGAAATTCAAAAATCTCTAACAAAAATTGGATACGAAAATTTAGAAAACATTAATGAAATACAAAGACACGCTTTAGCTTGTCCTGCTTTACCACTTTGTGGTCTTGCCATGACTGAAGCTGAAAGAATATTACCTGATGTATTAAAAAGGATTGAAAATTTACTATTAGATCTAAAAATACAAAAGACAATATTATTCAGAATGACAGGATGTCCGAATGGATGTACTAGGCCTTATATGGCCGAATTAGCACTTGTTGGAAGTGGGCAAAACAAATACCAATTATGGTTGGGAGGAAGTAAAAATCTACAAAGGCTGGCTAAACCATTCTTACAAAGAATGGAACTTAACGATTTAGAAAAAACTCTTCAACCATTATTTTATAATTGGAAGGGTAATTTGGATTTGGATTTCGGAGATTTTATAAATACTCAAGATGAAAATTATATATTGAATTTACTAAATAAAAATCAATAGAATTTAAATTTTTCCATAAAGAGCATTTGCTTTTTTATTTTTCCAAGCCCATAATTGATCACCATAACTAAAATGCCACCATTCATTAGGATGTTGCGCAAATCCAAATTTAGTCATAATTTCCCTTAATAAATTTCTTCTACTATTCCAAATAATTGCTTCTTCATTCTTTATGTTTTCATAAAAACAAGGATTTGAGGTCTCATCCATTTGATCAACTACACTTCCCATTTCAACAAGATTTCCGTCTTTATCTGATAAACAAACATCCAATGCACCCCCAGTTGAATGAGGGGGAGGACACCTAGTGTCATAAGAAGGATAGGCCCAAAATTTTTCAACTTTTTTTAAAATGGATGGATACGATTTTATATTTTCAAAAGAAATATCAATATCGGATTTTTTACACTCTAATAAAAATGCTCTTTTAAACATAAATTCCTGAACTTCTAAAGGTCGCCAACTGTCATAAATTAAAAGGTTAAAACTACTCTTTAATATCAAATAATCATTTACTTTTACTAATCTATTTACGACCTCCTCTCTTAATTTCCAAATAGAAGTTTTATCTTTGTAAGGTGCTCCCAAATGAAAGTAAGGGTGGGGATCAAAAAACTTTAAGCAGCTTGGTATAGCTATTAATTTATCTCCATTATCTCTAATTGGTATTTTATTCCAAACTTTCAATTGAAATTTGCAATTGATTTATAGTGGCATATATATCAAAAATTACAATAATAGTTTTCAATTTAAGAAATCATGAATGAATTTATTATCAGAATTATCAATAAGTATATTCCTTAAAACAATATTTTCTTTTAAATCAGGATCATCATTAACAATCTTAATAGCCTCTTCACGAGCCTTATCAATAAGAAATTTATTGTTAGGTAAATTGTCCAGTACAAAATCAGGCAATCCGGATTGTCTATATCCTAATATCTGGCCTGGTCCTCTAAGCTCCAAGTCTTTTTCAGCAATATAAAATCCATCATTAGATTTTTGCAAAACACAAAGTCGTTTATTTTCTAATCCATTTTTATCGGGGGTGACCAGATAACAAAAAGATTTTGTAGATCCTCTACCAACTCTCCCCCTTAATTGGTGTAGCTGGGACAATCCAAATCTGTCCGAATTATAAATAATCATAATTGTGGCGTTAGGCACATCAATGCCAACTTCAATTACTGTGGTTGAAACTAATATATTAATTTCATTCTTTAAAAAAGAATTAATTACTTCATTCTTTTCTTGTGAACTTAATTTGCCATGTAATAATCCAACTTTTTTGTTAAAAAAGACCTCTTCTGATAAATGTTTGAATGTTTTCTTTGCGGAGCTTAAATTCATTTTTTCTGAATCTTCTATAAGTGGCAAAATTACATAAGCTTGCTTTCCCTTATCGATCTCATCTTCAACAATCTTGAACAAGTTAGTTAAATCATCTTCTGAAATTATTTTTGTAGTTATAGGAACTCTCCCAGGAGGGAGTTCTGTAATTTGACTCACATCTAAATCACCATAAATAGAAAGAGCAAGAGTTCTTGGAATTGGAGTTGCTGTCATTGATAGCAAGTTAGTATTTTCTCCTTTATTTAGTAATCTATTTCTTTGAGTAACTCCAAATCTATGTTGTTCATCAATTACGACCATCCCTAATGCATTAAAGATGACTTTATCCTCAAATAATGCATGAGTACCCACAAGGATATCAACTAATCCATTGTTCAAATTAGAAAAAATTTCTTTTCTCTTTTTTTGAGGAGTATTCCCCGTAAGTAGTTCAACAGAAACTAAAAGGGGGTTCAAATATTTTAATAAATTTTTATAATGCTGTTCTGCCAATACCTCAGTTGGGACCATGAATGCACCTTGTAGATTTTTTTCAATGACAAGTAAAAGAGATGCTATTGCAATTATGGTTTTACCGCTTCCCACATCTCCCTGAAGCAATCTAGACATTGGTACGGGATTAGATAAATCTTTCTTAATTTCATTTAAAACATTTTCTTGAGATTTTGTTAATTCAAAAGGAAACGTATTTAAAAATTCTTTTAATAAAGATTTCTTTCGAGGTATTTGTTGGGAAGTTACATTTTTATTCGTCTTTCTTTTTCTAAGTAGGAACTTTATTTGAAGTAGGAACAACTCATCAAAAACTAAACGTTTTTTTGACTCAATAAGTGCCTTTTGAGTTGGTGGAAAATGAATATTGATCAACGACTCCCCTTTTGATAATAAAGATAATGAATCAAGTTGTTTTTTATTTAAAATTTCTGGATATTGCTTTGCATAAATTAGTACCTTTTTCATAAGTTTTATAAAACTCATATTTGATAATGCTTCACCTAATGAATACAAGGGTAATATTTTGCCTGAGAAATTAAAATTATCATTGTTATCCTTAAGAATTTCAATCTGAGGATCTACAAAAGTTTTGCCATACTCAGTAAATTTAACCTTACCGGAAATTGCTAATTTGGTACCAGGAGTATACAAAGATTTTTGAGATGTGAAGAAGGAGTAAGATCTAAATCTCCTTCCTAAAAAAAATTTTGTAATCTTTATTGAAGACGTTTCATCAAAAACTACTATATTCATTATTGATAAATTAATATTTTTTTTACTCTTATGAATATAAAATCTTTTTACGTTTGCGATGCACGTGTATAAATTATCTGGTTTTAAATTTATTATCTTGACTCTGTTCGTATAGTCAAGATACGTTCTTGGGAAATAATTAATTAGATCTTTTATATGAAATATCCCTAATTCATTAAGCTTATTTTTATAAACTTTTCCTACATTTTTTATTGATGAAATATCTGAATCAAAAGACAAACTTGAATCAGCTTCATTCAGGAAAACATTATTAGACATATTATTTGAACTTGCTATCTCTAAAGTTTTACCTAGTTTATAAAGATTTTTTCTTGTATCTATAATTAATCTTTTTCTTTGGTTTTCATCTAATTTATTATATTCATTATATTTTTTAGAAAATTCATAAAATATCCTTAAATATTCGTCTGAGAGATTTAGATTATCTAGTTTTTTCAATGATTCATGCAAATAATCGTTAAAATATTTTTCTCTTCCTAAAGTATTAATAAATTTGTTTTCAGTTTCAATAGTAAGAGACTTTTGAAGCGGTCTTATCCAATCTTTAATTAATTTATTATTATTTCCGCTAAAAGTCACATTTGAAAAAAAAGTTGTTTTTTCAACGTATCTTATTAAAAGTTATTTCTTTTTGCCTCCAATATGTCTCTTTTTTAATCAAACGCTGAAATTGATTTTTTAGCTCATTTATTTTGTTCCTTTGAATAGAAAGGTTTAAATTTTTAAACTCCAACTCAACAGTAGATATATTTAAGAAAATAATACTTGGAAAATTTTTATCGCTTAATGATGACCGATTTAAGTTTAATTCGAAATTAATAACAAAAGGATATGGATGTTTTATCATAAAATTTTTGCCAACTAGATAATCAAAGGAATCTTTAGATATCATCTTTTTTATTAGATTTGCCTTGAATAATTCTTGGTTAATATTATATGAAAGATTCAATAGTAAATTTTCCAATGACTTGTCAATTAAATCAAAATTATTAAGAATCTGAATTTTTGGTAGGTTATCCATTTGATTTATATTTTCTTTTTCTGGATGTCTCGGTCTTTCCATCTTTTCATCTCTTATTAATTCAATTAAGGAGGAAATAAATTGTTTTTCAACTCCTAAATTTTCAAAAAAATTGTTTTTAAATAAATAATTATTATGGTCGTTATTATCTAAATCAAGTGATACGAATTTCTCATAATTATGAGCTTGATAATATTCAGAAGTATTTGAAAAGTCTTCAGTTATCTCGAATTGAGTGGGTTCTTTTAATTGAAAACCATCTTCATATTGAAATTTTTCTTTTTGATCATCGTTTATTTTTGTGGAACCATCAAAAATAGTAAAATTAATTTCCTTATTTATATTTTTTTCAATTTCATTTATCTTTAATTGTTCTACTGTTAAAAAGGGCAAAATCGTAAATATTAATTTACTTATTTTTTTTTCAAAAAGACTATAAAATTGATTTTCATTTAAGAAATTATCATTAATTGTTGGATAACTATATATTTGGTTAAGACCTTTTTCTACAGAGATGAAAAGTAGATCTCTTACTAGATTAAGATAAAGTTCATATTGCCTATAGATATTTCTCGTTAATATTCTTTTTTGTATGTCTGCTCTCTCTAATTGAGAATAAATTTTATCTATATCTATATAATTATTGAAATTATTCAAATCAATCAAATGACTAGTTTGTTTGCATTGATGCAACCTCTTCAGCAAAGTCCATCTGATTTTTTTCGATACCTTCACCCAATGTATATCTTGTAAAGCGTCTTACTTTGATATTTTCCCCAATTTTTGCAGCTGCTTGTTTAACAAGATCCTCAACTGTTAAAGAACTATCTTTAATGTAGGGTTGTGAAAGCAAAACAAGCTCATTAAGTCTTTTTGCAATTCTCCCTTCAACTATTTTTTCTTTAATTTGTTCTGGTTTTCCAGATAAATCATCCCTACCCATTTCAATCTGCTTTTCTTTTTCTACAACATCTTCTGGTATTTCATCAATTGATACATACTCAACATTTGGGCATGCTGCTACTTGCATTGAGACATCCTTCAACAGAGATTGGAATATATCACCTCTAGCAACGAAATCAGTTTCACAATTTAACTCTAGTAAAACTCCTACTCTTGATCCAGTATGTATGTAACTACCAATTGATCCTTCGGCCGCTACTCTTCCCGATTTCTTTTCAGCACTAGCTATGCCTTTCTTTCTTAACCATTCCAAGGCTTTATCTAGATTTCCTTCAGTTTCGTTAAGTGCTTTTTTGCAGTCCATCATTCCTGCACCAGTTTTGTCTCTAAGATCTTTTACAAGTTTTGCTGTAATGTTTCCCATTTGAAATAATAAAAAATAGTGAATAGTAAGTTTTAAATTAGAATTTAATTTTTTCTTTCGGCATTAGAGCCCTTTCTACCCTCATTTATGGCATCTGCAAGTCTTCCTAAAATAAGTTGCACAGATCTAACGGCATCATCGTTACAAGGAATTGGAACTTCACACAAATCCGGATCGCAATTTGTATCCAACATTGATACTAATGAGATATCTAGTTTTCTAGCTTCTAATACTGCATTAGATTCTCTTCTCTGATCAACCAATACAACTACATCTGGTAATCTTCTCATACCCTTAAGTCCACCTAAGTATTTTTGTAATCTTTCAAGTTCTCTCCTTAATACTGCAGCTTCTTTTTTAGGCCTCATTGCTATTGAACCACTACTTTCCATTCTTTCAAGATCCTTTAATCTTTCAATCCTAGCTTTCATTGTTGTCCAATTAGTCAACATCCCTCCAAGCCATCTTTGGTTTACATATGCAGCTCCACAGCGTGTAGCTTCCTGAGCCACTACATCTGATGCTTGTTTTTTTGTACCGACAAAGAGGAAACGTTTACCGCTTTTTGCAGCGTTTCTGGTCCATTTGTATGCATTGTTCATACACAATGCTGTTTTTACAAGATCAATAATATGAACTCCATTTCTCGCGCAATATATATATTTAGACATCTTGGGATTCCAACGTCTAGTTTGATGCCCAAAATGAGCACCAGCTTCCATCATTTCTGATAGTGATACGACAGCCATAATTTAAAAAGGGTTTCGGGTTAGCCTCCATCTGACGGGGAAATAATATTAATAAATCACCCGAAACTGTCAGATGTGTGGATTTAATTTCAACGATTCTAGCAAGTGATGTGTATTTCTAAAAGTTTTTTATCTTGATTTGGTTAATTGTTTAATGTAAATCATATTTAAGGGGATCCTAAGTATCTCAAGTGCAAGTCTATTTCTTCTTATATTTACTAGTAATCTTAATAAAGGAAGGATTCTATCAACACTGATTATTCCTCCCAAGCAAAGAATTTGCCAAAGTAAATTATGGAGGGGAGTTAATTGAATCATAAATCTAACCCTTAAATTTGGATGTTTCTTATAAAACACTAAAGCCATTTTTGCTCTCTCTTTTTCTTGAGCTATTAATGCATCTATTTGTTCGCAGTTAAATGGCGGATGCCAATGAAAACCTACTGCATTTGGGCACTTAATTAATTTTGTCCCAATTTTTTTTAATCTTTCTCCAAGTTCTAAATCCTCCCAACCGTAAAGACTAAAAGAAGTATCGAATAATCCCACACTTAAAATCAATTCTTTTGATATCGCTACATTCCCAGTAGCAAAGTATGCAAAAGAAGTGTCAATTATTTTATGTTTTTCACTCTGCGGATTTAGAAAATTAGATGTATTGACTACCGAGCCATAGGTAAAACATTTTTTATCATTTTTTCTCCATGAGGTAAGTAATTTTTCTACGTGGCAATTTATAAAATTGTCTAAAACAATAAGATCACTATCAATGAATATAATAATTTCATATTTTGATTTAATTACTCCCAGATTTCTTCCAAGTGCAGGCCCTCCATGTTCTTGTTGAAATAGAATAACGTGTGGGAGATTAGCTTTGTTTTTATTTATCCATGAGGTTGTCCCATCAGTTGATCCATCATCAACTACTATTACTTCATAATTACTGATATTTGTATTTAATTTTTGATTCTCAAGCGCAAAGAGACATTTCTTTAATATAGGTAATCTATTGTAAGTCGGTATAACAATACTTACATTCATGATTATGTTTTAAATATGCATAATATGTTGAACTCCAAAAGATAAAAAAAGATATTCCTAATCAGCTGCACCGCCATTATTTGCTGTACCTGTAACGTTTCCTCCATCAAGTCTTCCATCAGTTCTTAATTTCCTTTTTTTGAATTTTCTAGCGTAGGCTCTATTACGTTCCTGCTTTTCTTTTTTTAGATTCCTTCTCTTAGACATAAAATTTTTAACTTTTAATTATATTAGCTCACTATGAGCACTATATATTTTACCATCTTCCATATTTAATATCCTATCAGCCATATCAGAAATTCTTGGATCATGCGTCACCATAAGTACAGAACAATTTTGCTCTTTTGCTAGTTTCCTTAAAAGGGTTACTATTTCTCTTCCTGTGACGCTATCTAAAGCAGAAGTTGGCTCATCAGCTAATAAAAGTTTTGGGTTAGCAGATAAAGCTCGAGCAATTGCAACTCTCTGTTTCTGCCCACCAGATAAGTCATTTGGCAACTTTTTGTGATGTTCTTCTAATCCTACTGCTGACAACCAATTCCGTGCTATTTCACGTCTTTGCAAATATGTTAAACCTTTTATTAAATCGGCACCCATCTGGACATTTTGTTCTGCTGTTAAACATCTCAGAAGATTGTGACCTTGAAAAATCATTCCAATACTTCTTCTAAGAATCTGACGAGTTTTCCTTGATGCTCCATTTAACTGATTATTTAATACAGTTAAATCTCCACTTTGACAGGTTCTCAAGGCACCAATCAATGTTAAAAGAGTCGTTTTTCCACATCCAGAAGGTCCTTTCAAAAGAACCAACTCTCCTTTATCAATATTTAAATTAACGTCATTAAGAACTTGTTTTTTATTCTCATTTTTTCCATAAAAGTGACTCAAATTATTTATTGAGACTGTTTTAAGGTTTTTAACATTATTTTTTGATTTATTAGCTTTAACCATTTATCTTTAATTGTTAAAAAATTTCAGCAGGATCAGCGTCAACTAATTTACGCATCGCAACAGCGGCGGACCCCATACACATAACTAAAACTAATACGAAAATTAAAATAGTTTTATCCGCGTCCATTATTATTGGGAGTTTAGTAGAACTTCTTATAACTGAGTAAAGTATCTGACCAGAGAAATAAGCAGGTAAATAACCAAACAATGCCAACAAAAACCCCTCTCTAGCTACGACAAAGAAAAGGGACTTAAGTCTATACCCCATTGCCAATAAGGTGGCGTACTCTGGGAGGTGATCTGTAACGTCACTATAAAGAATTTGATAAACGACCACACACCCTACAACAAAGCCCATCAAGGCTCCCAAACTAAATATAAAACCTATTGCAGTACTATTTTTCCAATAATTCTTTTCAAATTCTATAAACTGTTTTTTTGTAAGAACCTTAACATCATTTGGGAGAGAGTTATTTAATATCCTTGAAATCAATTCAGAATCAGATCCTTTTTTTAGCTTTACCAAACCAATTTCAATACTGCCAGGGGGATTAGCAGGAAAAAGTCTTAAGAAGGTTTCTCGACTAGTTATCAAATTACCATCTGCACCAAAAGATGGCCCCAACTCCACAAGGCCCTCAACAATTACTCTTTTCCCAGCAACCTCAGTCTCAACTTTTTTTTCAGATAAGAACCATTCTTCAATTGGTCCAAATTCAGGTCTAGATAGTTTGTCAAAAAGAACTCTTGATGGATTTCTCAATCTATAAGCTTTCTTTGAGAATCCCTCATCTAAAAGAAGTGAATCGGATGGATTAAAACCTAATGCAAGTATTGATCTAGTTTTAAGATTTTCAGGATTTCTCCACAGTAAATAATTTAGATTAACGGGAGCAGTTTTTTCAACATCTTCTACTGCAAGAGTTTGAATTAATCTTCTTTTTGGGAATCCACTCATGCTTATGGAACTTTTTGATCTAGGACTTATCAAAACAAGATCGGCATCTAGAAGTTTATGAATTGTTACGCTCGTATCAAATAAACCATCTCTAAAACCTAATTGCATAAACATCAAAATCCCTGCAAAACTGATCCCAGCTATAGCAACTGCTAGCCTTAATGGTTGCCTAGTTAATAACAACCAAGCTAATGGTATTTTTCTAAATTTTAAAAAAGAAAAACTCATTAGGGAATAAATTTTGCGATCACTTTCATTCCTGCATAGTTTTTAACGATATCTATAGAATCTTGATCTAGTTTTACTAATACCTCGATAATTCGTGAATCAGCATCCCCTGTTGGATCAGTCGATAGAACTTTTCTTTGTTTTACCTGAGGACTAATCCTAATCACCTTTCCCTTAAGATTTTTTTGGAAACCTCCATTCTCACTACTCAATTCAACATTCTGAGAGATAAAGACTCTATCGATATCAGATTCATAAACCTCTATCAAAGCTTCCATTTTTTGACTAGAACCAATATCTAAAATCCCTTCATTTTGAGGCCTTTCACCAACTCTCGTTTTTATTTCAAGGATAAAACCATCAATTGGACTCCTTAGTTTTGAATTAAATAGATCTATCTTGATATTTTTTTGATCTCCGATAAGGTTTATTTTCTGTTTTTGCAATTTTAATAATTCATCTTTTCTCTGTGAAAACTCTACAAAACTATATACATCATTGTTCAAAGCTAACTCATACCTTTGAATTTGATCTTTCTTTAGGATAATTTCTTCGTTAATAGTATTAATTAGATTTTCATTTCTTTCAAGATCAGCAATTAATTTTTCTTTATTTTCAAAGATTGCAAGGATATCTCCTTTTTTTACGAAATCTCCTTCATTTACTAAAATTTCAACAATTCGGGGAGAAGAGCCAAACTGACTTATTGGAGCTGCCAATTGTCTAATCTCTCCTGAAGGGGAAAGCTGACCAAGTGCGGCAACAGCTGTAATTGGAGGTATGAAATCTGGAGTTATTTCCTCTTTAAATTTTGAACTAGATTTATTATTTCCAGAACAGGAAATCACACCAAGAGATATTGGTGTGAATAATAAAAAATAAATAAATAAATTTTTTAATATTTTTAATACCATTAAAAATCAAAGAGTACTGTTTTTATATAATTATTGACCCATTTTTCATCAAAATATTTTAAAAGAACCATGCTAGTCTTCTCATTTTTCATTTGTTGAACACAATAATTTTTTTGAAAATCTATTCTCTCTTGAATAATTTCATCAATAACTTCCGGTTTGGCTTTCTTACTTAATTTGATCAAAATAGTGAGATATTGATCCACAACTCTACAAAAATCATTTTTTTCAGATTTACTTTTTAATGAAGCAAAAAATACATTATTAGAAAAAATCCCCCCCCATTTAGGAATCTCTCTCAAAGAGGTAAAAGAACTTTTATCAACGTCAGAAAGGAATTTTTCGTATTTCAAACCTTGGTTTTGAGATGCAGGGGATAAATCAACAATGGCGGCAGAAACAATATCATTTATTTTTACCAAATCCATCCCAAAAATTGGAATATCAAACTTTGGATCAGGGAAAAAAACGCAGTGTAATATTTTAAGATTCTTAGAAAATTCTGCTACTTCTATATGTAACTTTCTAAAACCTTTTGCTTTATGAAATTCATTTTCAATATAAAATTCCCTGTCTATTTCTTTAGAAATTATGTTAGTTAGTTTTGGATCAATTTTTATAATCTTAAGGTCCTCAAGCATGGATCTATGCTCTCTAATATTTTGTAACAACTCCAAAATAAGAGGGTCAGTTAATTTAGTTTTAGTTAAAGATTCAGACAACAAAGCTAAAAAGTACCAAAATAGAATTTAAATAGAGAGCCGAAATGAACGTAGGAAAAGTTAACTACTACACCCATTCAAGCAAAACTAGATGTGTGTTTGTGGATAATAAAGAATTGCCGCTTATAAGCATTGATATTTGGTGCAAAGCAGGTTCTTCATTTGAGGATTTTAATAAAAACGGCACTGCTCATTTTCTTGAACACATGATTTTTAAAGGATCTAACAAAATTATGCCAGGTGAGTTTGACCATAAAATTGAATCACTAGGCGGCTTAAGTAACGCATCAACTGGTTATGATGATGTACATTACCATGTCTTAGTTCCACCAAGTAACTTTAAAGAATCACTTGCTCTTTTGACAAATATTGTCGTTGCTCCAGATTTTAATCCTGATGAATTTATAAAAGAAAAAGGGGTGGTTATTGATGAAATAAAACAACAAAATGATCAGCCTGAAGAAAGACTATTTAATTATTTTTTGAAAAGGGTTTGGTTAAGTCCGAATTATGCAAGTTCGATTCTGGGAACTGAAAATAGTATTAAAAACTTAGAGATTAATGACCTTGTGAGATTTCATAGCAAACATTACATTACCGAAAAAATTTGTATCGCAATTGCGGGTAATCTCTCTGAAGAAATTTATAAAATTTTTAAAAAAAGTGATCTATCTGGAATTAAAGAAAGTCCAAATCTAATAAATCTAAAAAATAAACCTTCTTTAAGAATTAGGAATGGTAGAGAGTCAGTTAAGTTTGATAATTTAGAGTTTTCAAGAATATTTATGGCTTGGTTTATCCCAAACCTAAATAATCAAAAAAATATTATTGGACTTGAGATATTAGCATCAATACTCTCTGTTGGAAGAAACAGCAGATTAGTAAAAATTTTAAAAGAAGATAGTAATCTTGTTGAATCAGTATATGTAGATGTAAATGCTGGAGAATTAGGAGGATTATTTATAATAGAAGCAAGTTGTGAGTCCAAAGATATTGATTTAGTAGAAATGCAAATTAATAAAACAATAGATGAGATATCAAATTGTAAAGCCTTGACTTTGGATGAAATAAAAAAAGCAATAAATACTGTTAAAAGTAATTATATTTTCAATTTAGAGACATCTACACAACTCTCTTCATTCTTTGGAAATGAACTTCTTTGGGGGAGAAAGTCTTCAATCAATAATTTAGAGAGTCATTTAAAATATTGGAATGACTTGGATAACTTCAAAGAGATCACAGAATATATCCGCGGAGAAAAATTTACATTAGTTGCATCACCTGGTAAATGTTAAAAAGATATTTTTTAAATAATAAAAAAAGGAATTTTTCAACTGCTTCAATTTGGATTAAAGGAGGTAGTGATATGGATAGTACTGGCAAAAAAGGGATAAACAAGATACTTTGTTCATTACTTACTAGAGGATGTGAAGGTTTTAACAATTTCACTCTCTCTGAGTATATAGAGTCCTATGGCGCAGAATTAAATCAAGAAATATTTGAGGATGGTATTTCAATAAGTATTAAATCCCTAAATGAACATTTCAGCAAATTATACCCCTTACTAGATTTAATAATTAAAAAGCCAACTCTCTCGGAAATTGAATTTCAAAAAGTGAAGAAATCTTCTATTGATTTTATAAAAAAAGATAGAGAGAATCCATTCAATATATGTTTTGAAAAATGGAGAAAAATAGTTTACTCGAATCATCCTTATGCCTTTAGCACAATAGGTATCGCAGATGATATCTCAAAGATTACCCATAAAGATGTTTTGGACGAGTTTAATAATTTCAAAAGTAGAGAAAAATATTTAATTTCCAATAATCCCGAAATAAATGGAGAGAATTTTGGAACAATAGAAAAAAAAATCTTAAAAGAAAAATCAGATTCTTTAAATATTAATTTAACCAATAGTAATAGATTTGATTACATTAATACTGATTCAAATCAAATGATAATGATGATGGGGGACCAAACCTGCTCGCGAAGAAGTAGTGAATATTTGCCTCTTAAGGTTTTGGAGTCATATTTATCTTATGGAATGAGCGCTGCTTTATTTAAACTTTTTAGAGAAAAACATGGTATTACTTACGATTTAGGTGTTTATTACCCTATTAGGAGCGGGAACGCCCCATTTTTAATTTATTTATCCGTATCCAATGAGCAAGCACTTTTTGCTTTTGAACTTTTATCAACACTATGGAAAAATTTACTTTTTAATCCATTAACTGATGCTGAAATTTTTTTAGCAAAAGAAAAACTTAAAGGTTCTTTTCTATTGGGAAATCAATCACTGGATGAAATTTTACAGAGAAAGATACAGTTAGTTAGTTATGGTATTTCACCAATTTCTGAGATCGAATTAAATTCAAAAATAGAGGAAATATGTTCGTTAGATATTTTTAAATTAACTAATAAGTATTTTTCAAAACCTTTTCTGAGTATTTCTGGAAATAAAAATATGTGTTTAGAAATTTCTAATAGGTGGAAGAAAAACTTTTAAGTTAGTTTTTCTCAATCTTATCAATATCGATTAAAAATGAACCTCTTCTAAACTTTACTTCAACAGTATCAGGGGATTTTATTGAAAGGATTTCCCCAATTTCATCAATTGCTACTAGATCAGGTGGTCTCAACATCGGCATATTATCTGAAGTTTTCAAGTAAGAGACTGGCGCAATCAACTTAACCTTATCGTTGATCTCAAATTTCATTTATAAATTAGATACATTAAAGAGTAGTATAAGCATAAAGTTAGAGAAAAAATCAACGAAATGCACTGATTCAGTCTAGAATCCTAGAATTGAAATTCACAAATTAATGAATCAGAAATTTAAAACATTAATTTTATGGGCTTTACCTATACTTTTAGTAATAGCGCTTTCCTACCAATTTTTATCTTCAAGCAATGTTGATGCACTTAAATCTAACGGGACTACTGTTGCACCAAGAAATTCAGCGGTAGCAAGAGTTAGTTACGGCAGATTTTTAGATTATATTAATTCAGGAAGAGTTACATCTGTTGATATTTTTGAGGGAGGCAGAAATGCAGTTATTGAAACAATAGATTCGGATTTAGATAACAAAGTTCAAAGGTTGCGTGTAGATCTTCCAGGCCTAACACCAGAGCTTATAAATACCTTAAAAAATGAGGGGATTAGTTTTGACGTTCATCCAGTTAAAACGGCCCCTCCAGCATTAGGAATTCTTGGTAATTTACTCTTCCCAGCTATCTTAATTGGAGGTTTAATTTTATTAGCGAGGAGATCAAATGGAATGCCTGGAGGTCCTGGCCAAGCAATGCAGTTTGGGAAAACAAAGGCAAGATTCGCAATGGAAGCTGAAACAGGAGTAGTTTTCGATGATGTCGCAGGTGTTAATGAAGCAAAGCAGGATTTGCAAGAAGTTGTCACTTTTCTAAAAAAACCAGAAAAATTTACCTCTGTAGGAGCAAGGATTCCAAAAGGTGTCCTATTAGTAGGACCTCCTGGTACTGGTAAAACCCTTTTAGCAAAAGCTATTGCAGGTGAAGCAGGTGTGCCATTCTTCTCATTATCAGGTTCTGAATTTGTTGAAATGTTTGTTGGGGTTGGTGCTAGTAGAGTTAGAGATCTTTTCAAAAGAGCCAAAGAAAATAGTCCTTGTTTAATTTTTATTGATGAAATCGACGCTGTAGGAAGGCAAAGAGGTGCAGGTATTGGAGGAGGTAATGATGAGAGGGAACAAACTCTCAACCAATTACTTACTGAAATGGATGGCTTTGAAGGTAATAGCGGCATAATAATTATTGCAGCCACAAACAGGCCTGATGTTCTAGATTCAGCTCTTATGAGACCTGGCAGATTTGATAGGCAAGTGACTGTAGACGCTCCTGATATAAAGGGCAGACTATCAATATTGGAAGTTCATGCTAGGAATAAGAAACTTCAAGAGGATTTAACACTTGAAAGTATTGCTAGAAGAACACCAGGTTTTACTGGGGCAGATTTAGCAAATTTATTAAACGAGGCTGCTATATTAACTGCCAGGAGGAGAAAAGATTCTATAAGTATTTCGGAAATCGACGACTCTGTAGATAGGATTGTCGCAGGAATGGAAGGTTCTCCATTAACAGATGGTAGAAGTAAGAGATTAATTGCCTATCATGAAGTTGGTCATGCTCTCATCGGTTCACTTGTGAAAGCACATGATCCTGTTCAAAAAGTAACTGTCATTCCAAGAGGACAGGCTAAAGGATTAACCTGGTTTACCCCAGATGATGAACAAACCCTTGTTAGCAGAGCTCAACTAAAAGCAAGAATAATGGGTGCTTTAGGTGGAAGAGCTGCTGAAGATGTAGTTTTTGGAAAAGGTGAGATTACAACAGGAGCCGGAGGTGATTTTCAACAAGTTGCTTCAATGGCCCGCCAAATGGTTACGAGATTTGGAATGAGTAATTTAGGTCCGATAGCTTTAGAGAGTGGTAATCAAGAAGTATTTGTTGGTAGAGATCTAATGACCAGAAGTGAAGTTTCTGATTCAATCTCTAAACAAATAGATGAAAGTGTAAGATTAATGGTCAAGGAATGTTATAAAGAAACTTACGATATAGTGAACAAAAATAGAGAAGCAATGGATAAGATAGTTGACTTATTAATCGAAAAAGAAACATTAGATGGTGATGAATTTGTAAGTATTCTCTCTAGATTCACCGAAATTCCGGAGAAAGAGAGAACACCTCAATTATTAAGCTAGACTCTAATAGGTTTCTTATCTAATACCAAATCAATTAAACCGTACTCGACCGCTTCGTTGGGGGACATATAAAAATCTCTGTCAGTATCTTCTTTGATAGTGTCATAATCTTTTCCAGTTCTTTCTGACAATTCAGTATTAAGTCGCTCCTTTAAGAACAAAATTTCATCTGCTTGAATCCTTATATCACTGGCTTGTCCTCTAGCACCTCCAAGTGGTTGATGAATCATTATTCTTGAATGTCTAAGGCTGCTTCTTTTACCTTTAGTGCCTGCGGCAAGTAAAAATGCGCCCATACTAGCTGCTAAGCCTACACAAACTGTATGAATGTCAGGTTTAACATGTTGCATTGTGTCAAAGATACCCAATCCATCATATACGGATCCTCCTGGTGAATTTATGTACATATAAATGTCCTTATCTGGATCCTCTGCCTCAAGAAACAATAATTGAGCAACAATTCTATTAGCAGTTTCACTAGTTACTTGTTCTCCCAAAAAGATTATTCTTTCTCTTAGTAATCTCGAATAAATATCAAAGACTCTTTCACTACCGCCAGATTCTTCTAATACTAAAGGGATCATAATAATATTTATTTGTTTATTAGATATTAACGATATTGAGTCAACATACGCTAACCTTATTAAGGTTTACATATAAAAAATTGAAAGAAAAATTGACTGTTTCAGATAGCAAAAAGTTATTTCATGAACAATTCCCTTACGTGATTCCAGGTTTATATAAGAGAATAGTTGATGAAATGCTTGTCGAACTTAATCTTCTGAACCATCAAAATGATTTTACGCAAGATTATCTCTTTTGTGTCGGTCTCACTGAAACATTCAAAGAATTAACGAAAGGATATAAACCTGAGAAACATTTAGATCTCCTTTTTGAATCTTTATGCAGTTCTACAAATTTTGAAGCGAAGGACATTAATGAAATATCTAAAAAATCTCAAAAGGAATTCAAGAATAAAACATATAACGATATTTTGAAATTATTAATAGAAAAAAGCAATTCTAAACTTTATCCCTCAAGGATTTTGAACTTAGCAATATATATATTAATTTCAAACGCTCAAGATCTTAAAGAGAAAGATGAATCAGAGACAAATAAGATGATTTCTGATATTTTTGAGAAATTAAAATTATCTGCTAACAAAGCAGAAAAAGATATTGGAATTTATAAAAGTAGTATATCAAAAATGGAACAAGCAAAAGAATTAATTGAAGAGCTCAGGACTAAAGAAAAGAAAAAAGAACAAAAACAATAACCTATTTTTTTAATCTTTTTTTATCTTTCCAAGAAATATAGGATATATAAATTACAGCTAATGTTATGAATATGAGTAAAACAAAAGATGTTAGGATCAGAAAATTATTTAGATAGATTTCATAAGTTAAAAATGAAATCATATATCAATAGAACCATCACCATTTCTTCCCCAAACAACCATAGCAATTGAAAAAGTAAAAATTGCAGCCAATGCTGCCCAACCTATTTGAAAGATCATTTAATCTAAATATCTAATCTAAATATAACAGAACTTCAAAACTTTAAATCATTTTTAAAGCTAAAGTTAATTTCTCAGAAACAAATTTTTCTCAATAGAATAAAAATAAAATAGAATTGGGAAGGTTAGTTTTAAATCATAGTACAAATATAGAAGGTCTAATTCCGATACTTCAAAAGTTAGCTCTGAACATTAATATCAAAATAATAACTCCAGCTGCTATCTCAAGAGCTAAGGGAAGATCCTCTAAGTTGATAATTAGATTATCAGTAAAAACTATAAACGGATATAAAGCAATAGCAAGAAAGGGTAAAACAGCCCAAGAAGTTTTTATCTCAACAGACCTAAGTAAAGATGAATTAAAAGAAATTATAGATTCTATAATAAAAAGTAATTAAATTAAAGAGAATTAGAAAATAGTCATGAGAGAACAAATTAAAATGGTATTAAATTTTTCTACGTTTGTATTGGCCTTTTTTTCATTTAGTAATGAATCATTCTCACTTACTGACTACCAAATAAAAAGATTTTGCGCAAAGGAGAAAAAGGTATCTTTGTGTATCAAAAATTTGCAAGAGAAAAGATCTGATCTCCAAAGAGGAAAACCAATTGAAATACCAATAAAACCTTACAAACGATAATTAATAATTGAATTTGAATTTAAATTTCATATTCTGATTCGAAAAGATTAAAAGCGTTTTTATAGCTTGTGAGAAGTTCTTCAGAATTATCAGAAAAACCTTGTCTCTCATAATCTTCTTTTAGTTCATTATATAAGTAAACCACTTTATTAAAAGCGCTCATATATTCTTTTTGTATGTCTTCATCATCGATATCATAGATTTTTGCCTGTACTAATTCCACATTTTTTTTTGATGAATATATTTTTCTCTCAAAATCTTTATTTAACTTCCTTCTTTTTTTTGCCATTTAAAATTTCTACATACAGATTAACAATACTCAAATTCATAGATAAATTAAATTAAAACTTATAAAATAAAAATATAGTTTCCAAATCAAAATAAAACCTCTACATTCCAAATAAATCATTCGATGATATGAGTAAAAAAGAAACAACTAATCCTAAAGAGATTAGAAATCAAAACTATGAAGCCAAGAAAATGAATACTTCCGAAAATTTAAAGAAAAAGAAAGGTAATGATCTTCCATGGTGGGTAGAGTTTTTATTTGTTCAGATAGGATTACCAGATAAATTACTAATAAAAATATTAAAAGCAAAAAAAACATCTAAAGAATTTATCAAAAAAGAAAAAAAATCAATAATAATATTTTTATTTTTTATTTCTATATTGGCATATTTTTATCCAGTTATTAAACATGCAAAAAACAAATTAGATTGTGAAGCAATTGCTAAAAACTATATTTTTAAAAATAAAAATATAATCGGAATTAATAATAGAGAGATAAAAATGATATCTACAAATTTTTGTTATGGTGGCGAAGAAATCTACGAAATAGAAAATTTAAAAAATTAAATAATTAATTATTCTCTATAAGTTAGCATCACACTATTATGATAGTAACTTTAAGTTTAGTAAAGTTTAAATTTTAATCCTATGACTGATATAAAAAAAAAGAAAGAAAGCGTAAAAATGCATTTAAAAGATTTGAGGCAAAACTTAAAGAAAATGCATTTAGAAGTTACGGAAGAATTAATATTACCTAAGCCAGGGGATGTAAAAGACTTGATGAATAAAATGGATAAACTATTAAAATTAATAGAATCAAAATAAACTATAATTTAAATAATTTAGAATCGTCAAATGCTAAAAAAATGAAAATCATAAAACAATTTCCACTGATAATTCTAATTTCAATTTTCTTAATTTCTTGTAAGACATCAACTAATAAAGAGTATCCCATAAATAATTTGGAAAAAAATATTGAAGAGAATCCTAACTCTGAAAAGAAAAGAATGGAGATAAAGTTCTCTTGTGGAGAGGATGGTATCTCAGAATACTTAGATGATGGATGGATTATTTTAAAAGAAGATTCCCAAGAAAAAATTTGCAACTGGAAATCTGTTCCTGCCACAAAAGATTGTAATATGGAAAAAGATAAAGGATGTAAAATTACAAAGCCGGATAAAATAGGTGAAGAGAAAATTTATTTATTGGAAAAATAAATTAAATATATGACTCCAAAATCAGAACACTTAGTAGATTTAATTTTTAAGAAATTAAAAACCTATAAGAATAAAAAAATATTTTTAGAAAAAGAAAGTTTGCATAAGTTTATCTTTTCACTTTTCAAAGAAAACTGATTGCAGGACTTATTTAACTAAACTGCTATAGTTGAAAATATTTTAAATAAATAAAGATATGGATAGTTTTTCTTCATTAACTATTATTCTGTCAATAATTTTTATCATAAGTCTTTATTTTTTATTTAGAGTTACTTCTAGTACAAAGAATTAGAAAATATTTTAGATTACTCTAGATGATCGGATCATCTCTTAGTAATAAAACAGTATGCTTATTTAAACCATCATTAATCCATTCCTTATATTCTTCTAGGACACTCTTTTTATCAGAATCATCTAATAGATTAATTCTTTTTTTTGCATTATCTAAGGCCAATTTAATACAGAATTTATAATCACTGGAGTTATCTTCCATAAGTTTTTTCTTAAATCTTAGTAAAAATAATTTCTTATTCTGTATTGAAAATTACAATAATAAGCGTTGATTTAACAAGAGTATCAAGCAATACGGAAGATTTTTTAATATATTTGGGATAATAAATTTTATTTAAAATCCTATGTCATACGAAGCAGGCAGTAAAGAATGTAGACATTTAATTGAAGCCAAAGAAAGCCTTCTCTCAACATTAGATGCGTTAAGTAATATACATTCAACCGATCTAATACAAATCCAAATTAAAGAAATTTACAATAAATTAGAAAAGATGCACGATAATAGAAAAAAAATAGAATCAGCTACAAATTATCTTTAATATATTCAATTTAACCGAAAGTTTTCAAAATTGGCTTTTTATCTTCGTTACTCTTTTTTCTGATAATAAATCCAATAAAGCATCAAGCTGTGCGAGTACTTCCTTTGCTTCATTTAGATCTGGCAACAAATCTTCTTTTATGAGCATTTGATGCATCTCTCTAAGTTCCAACCTTATATATCTAAGGTGTGAACTTACTTCCTCTCTCTTAGTTGCACTCATATTTCCTTTATATTCTTTACATTATACAATACGATCTTTTTTGAATTCCATATCAATTTTATTAAATTAAAAAATTATTTCAAACCCAATACCATATAAAAATCTTTTAAAGTCGCGTTATAGTAATATATCATCCATGAAAAAGAAAAAATCTAAAAAGAATCAAACTAATTCAAATTTAAAAGATCAAAAATTAGGTCAAACTAAAAATTCTGCAAAATTAGTACTTTTTGTTTTTGGGATAGGTCCAATTATTGGCATAATAGTATTTTTATACAGTAAGGGATTTTTCAATTCACCTACTATTTAAATCTTAAGTTACTAAGATTAATTTTAATCATTTAACTTTAATAAAATTTTAAAATAATTATTGAAATTTTTTTAAAGAAAATATCCTAAATTCTGCCATTTTTCTAGCATTTTCTGGATTAGATATTAAAAAAGGATGATCTGATAAAAGTTCAAATACCTTATCTATCTTTAATCGGATATCATCGCAATCAATATTATCCCATTCCTGATCAAATGACATTGCAAAGCTATCAGCATTATCATATAGTTTATCTTTCATGACTTTTGGAATTTAAATTAAGTAATTTCAGAAATCCGACCCAATCTGAAATAGTAATTAGAAGAATCTCATAAAACTATGCTCATGACTATTTTAGAAATAATAAACTTTATATGAGTATTCTTTAAAATTATACTTTATTCTCATTATTTAAATTTATAAATAGGTGCTATTAATCAAAATCTGATTTCATTTGACAGAAGTGTTACAATATTGACATATGCATAGGCTTATGGAAAATAAAGTTAAAAGAATAGGATATCTCCCTAGAAAAAGAGTACTCGAAATTATTGATGAAATATCTAAGAGCGAATCTATAAGTAGATCAAAGGTAGTTGGAATATTAGTTGAGGAAGCATTAGATGCAAGAGGAATTGCGAATTTTGGATATAGTAATATCGGCAAGTCAAATATGCATAAGTCGGATAATTTTAAAGATATCCAAAATAAGAATGCCCACTTAAAAGATGCTGAAGACGAATTTGTTGATGATAGTGGTTACACAGTTTCATCACACAAAACTTTAGACCGCTCAATATCTTCTGCAGATATAGAATTAGCAAATAAAATAAATATTCTCAAGGAATCAGGATTAATATGACTTTTATTGAGTAATTATTTTATTTTTTTATGCATAACACTGGATCATTGTTTATTCTTAGTCAAGAATAATATTCTTTTTACATAATTCGAATATTAAATCCTTTCTAATATTAATTTTGTAATTAAAAAATGAAAGATATTAAATGTCCTTCTTGCGGCAAAACTTTCCGAATTGATCCCAGCAGCTTTGAAGAAATACTTCTTCAGATAAAAGACGAAGAATTTAACAAACAAATAAAAGAAAGACTTATTTTGGCTGAAGAAGATAATAAAAAAGCTTTGGAAATTTTAAAACGTGAATTAAAAATACAGTTAATAGAACAAAATAGCATTAAAGAGTCTGAGATCCAAACTCTTGAATCTAAATTAAAATTAGCTGAAGAAAAGAAAACAAATGCTCTTAATGATTTAAAAAATCAAGCAACAAATAAAATTAATTCATTGAATAATGAATTAATCAAATTGAAGGACGAAATCAAAAACCAGTCTTTAATTACAGAATTAACTTTAAAAAACAAAGTTAGTGAAGCTGTTACTAATTTAGAAAAAGAGAACTCATCATTAACCAATTCCCTTGAAAAGATGAGGCTTGAAAATTCAATTAATGAAAAATTAATTGAAGAAAAGTTTAAAAGCAAAATTAGTGAAAGGGATCTGACTATTCAGGAGTTAAGAGAAATGAAATCTAGATTATCTACAAAGATGATAGGAGAGACATTAGAAATCCATTGCGAAACCCAATTTAATCTGAATCGTGCCTCTGCGTTTAAAAACTCATATTTCGAAAAGGATAATGATGCCACTTCTGGAAGTAAAGGTGACTATATATTTAGAGAATTTGATGAAAATAAAACTGAAGTCGTATCTATAATGTTTGAGATGAAGAATGAAAGTTTAAATGGAACTAATAAAAGAAGAAACGAAGATTTCCTAAAAGAATTAGATAAAGATAGAAGACAAAAATCTTGTGAATATGCAGTACTCGTATCGCTTCTGGAACCAAATAGTGAACTATATAATGCAGGAATAGTAGATGTTTCTCATAGATTCCCCAAAATGTATGTCATAAGACCACAATTTTTCTTGCCCATTATTTCTCTTCTAAGAAATGCATCTATGGAAACCTTAAAGTACAAATCAGAAATTAATTTAATGAAACGAGAGAATTTTGATATAACTAATTTTGAAAGTACTCTTGAGCAATTCAAAAATGCAGTTGGTAAGAATGTTTCACTTGCCCAAGATAGATTTAATGATGCAATTTCAGAAATTGATAAATCAATAACCCATTTACAAAAAACTAAGGAGGCTTTAGTTCTCTCAAAAAAACATCTTTTATCTGCTGACAGCAAATCTCAAGATTTGACAGTAAAGAAATTAACTAGAAATAACCCAACCATGAAGAAAAGATTTAATGATTTAAATAATTTCGAAGATGAAGTAGCCTAATTAAAAAAGTTTTTGAAATTAATAATAGTTAAAACTATATTTAATTTCTAACTAATAAATATACTATAAATAATAAATTTCATAGCAAAGAAAATAATGTCTATCAACACTCCTGTTTTCAGTATTGCCAAAGATCTTAATGTCGAAAGTAATAGAATATTACTGGCGTGCAAGAAACTTGGAATAAACGCAAAAGGCGCGACAAAAAGATTAAATGAAGAAGAAATAGAAAAAATTAAAAGTTATTTTGAAAATGGCAAAAATGTCTCAGATGAAGTGATCAATTTAAATAAAGCTAAAACGAAAAGCAGTTCTAAAAAAATTGAAGAAAAGATTAAGATAAAATATTTTGCAAACAGACTTATTCGCAAATCTTAAATAAAAATAATTTTTTCTAATCACTTAAAGGAATAAGCCACAGAAGAAAAAAATAATAATTTATCATAAGTAAAAATACTTAAAATGAGCATAAGTAAAATTTTAAATTCTCTTGAAAAATCCTGGGAAAGAGATAAAATACTTTTAAATTTAAAGAAGGGATTAGGAACAGATGAGATCGTTAATGAATTTCTTGTTAAAAACAAAAGGGAAATTAAAGAATTAAATTCTTTATTAAGACCAGAAGATATTGATTTATTAAATCAATTAGAACAACTCTCAACTTGCGAATCTAAATTAATAAATGAGATTAAAAATTTAAATTACTTAAAAAATAATGAAAATCATGACATTCTGAATCAGAAAAATATTTTGCCATCTAATAGAGTTTCTTTTAACAAAATTAGTTCATTCATGATTAATTGGAGGAACAAATTTGTGGTTATTGCTTTTCTGACAATTTCAGCCATAGCCTTATCAAAACAAGCTTGGACATAATTAGCTAAATTAACTTCATTGTAAAGAGATGTAGTTTTGAAAACTAAAAAAGAATATTTAATTAGATATAAAAATGGAAGTCTCTATTGTGAACTTGCTGATATTTGGATTGATCCAAGCAAGCCAGTGAACAAGGCATTAATAACTCATGCTCATTTTGATCACTTTACATTTGGCTGTGAAGAATACATTTCTACTAAGGAAACTGCGATACTTCTTAAAGAAAGAGTTGGAGATAATATTAAAATTAAGACTTTTGAATATGGAGAAGAATTTAAGATAAATGGCATTAATATTTCTTTTCATCCATCCGGTCACATCCTTGGATCTAGTCAAATAAGGTTTATTTTTGCTGAAGAAAAATGGCTAATTTCAGGTGACTTTAAGCTTCAAAAAGATGAGACTTGCAAACAATATGAAATAGTAAAAACTGATTATTTAATAAGCGAATGTACTTTTGGTTTGCCAATATTTAAGTGGGATGAATCAAATAAAATAGCAAATGATATTTCAAAATGGATAACTAATTCACCAGAAAAAACTTCTTTACTTTTCTGCTATTCACTTGGAAAAGCTCAGAGATTGTTAAACGAAATTAGTCAAACAAATTTTAAAGGAAATATTTATTCACATGGCAGTATTCACAAAATGAACAACAGTTATAGGGAACTTGGAATTGATATTAAAGATACTATTAAAATTGAAAATAAAAAAAAGATAGATGAACTTAAAGGAAGTCTAATATTATTACCGCCATCTTTAAGTAAGGGTTCTTATCTAAAAAATTTCAAAAATATTCAAACAGCTTTCGCGAGTGGATGGATGTCAATTAGAGCTCTACGAAAAAGATCAGGTTATGATAAAGGATTCGCAATCTCTGATCATGCGGATTGGGATGGAATTCTGGAAGTAGTAAAAAAGTCTGAGGCAAAAAATGTATTTTTTCATCATGGAGATAGTGAAGCATTAAGTAAATATTTAGTTGAAAAGGAATCAATAAATGTACTTCTATTTCGGTAAATAAATATGAGCTTAAAAAAGTTTTCAGAATTATTTGGCGATCTAGATTCAATTAATAGTACAAATAATAAAATTGAAGTTTTAAAAAGATATTTTTTATCAAATGAACAAATAGATAATTCATGGGCGATATATTTACTAACTGGAAAAAGTAATAAGAGATTTATTAG
The DNA here is from genome assembly GCA_902565305.1 of uncultured Prochlorococcus sp. Taxonomy (GTDB): domain Bacteria; phylum Cyanobacteriota; class Cyanobacteriia; order PCC-6307; family Cyanobiaceae; genus Prochlorococcus_A. Next base: position 5,916 of record CACFEJ010000015.1, on the reverse strand, counting down.
TGGAAGATATTTAAAAAATCTTTTTTCTCAAATATATGAATATCCTCAATGGTTAATTGATACTTGTTATTTAAAGGTTGGAGATTCGGCTGAGGTAATAACGTTATTACTTAAAAATAAAACTATTTCCAAGGCTAAGAAATTATCAAATATAAGTCTCAATGAATTACTAAGCGAAATAATTCCTGCATTATCAAAACTTAATGAAGAGGAGAAAAATTTAGAAATTAAAAATCTTTGGGAAACATTGCCTGAAGATAACCATTTAATTTTTAATAAAATTCTTACAGGAACTTTTAGAGTAGGAGTCTCTATCGGATTAATCACAAAATCAATATCAAAACTAATTAATATTGATGAAAAGATTATTTCTCATAGGTTGATGGGTGATTTTAAACCCTCAATTGATTCATATGAATTTTTAATTAAAAAGAATATCAATCTTCAAGAGTTAAATTCCAAACCATTCCCATTTCTTCTAGCAAATACCATTGAAGATAAAATCTTCAAACATTCAATAAATGATTTTCAATTTGAATGGAAATATGACGGTATAAGGATGCAAATAATTAAAAGATCAGGAAATGTTTCGTTATGGACAAGAGGGCAAGAATTAGTAAATGAATCTTTCCCAGAATTAGTAAAGAAAATGTCATATATAAAAGATGATTTTGTTCTTGATGGGGAATTATTAGTTTGGAATTTTAAAGAACAAATTGCCTTTGATTTTTCTTTACTTCAGAAAAGAATAAATAGAAAATCTCCTACTAGAACAATTCAAATGAAATATCCTATTATTTTTATTGCTTATGATCTTTTAGAGATTCATGGAAAAGATATAAGAGAAATTAAATTAGAAAATAGAAGAATTGAGTTAGAAAAATATTTTTCAAAATGGCATTATAAAACTGAGAATAACATCTCTGATATTTTCAAAATATGTGATTTAATATATCCCAAAGATTGGTCTGATGTTTTAACTTATAAAGAAAAATCTAGAGAAAATAATACTGAAGGATTAATAATTAAGAAAAAGACTTCTATATACTCCTCTGGCAGAAAAAAAGGCATTTGGTGGAAATATAAAGTTGATCCTATGCAACTGGATGCTGTTCTAATTTACGCTAAGGGCGGCAGCGGTAGAAGAGCAGGTCTGTATACAGATTACAGTTTTGGATTATGGAAAGACCAAGAATTAATTAAATTTGCAAGTGCATATTCTGGTTTAACGAATATTGAAATTAAAGAGCTAGATAAATGGATAAGGAAAAATACATTAGAAAAATTTGGTCCTGTTCGATCGTTAAAACCAGAAATGGTATTCGAAATATCTTTTGAGAAAATACAAATTTCAAAACGTCATAAGTCTGGTATAGCAGTAAGATTTCCAAGAATAACAAAATGGAGAAAAGATAAAAAAATCAATGATGCAGATAGCCTAGAGAATGCTTACGAACTGATGAAAAAAATATCATGAAAAATATTACTCAAAATAGTAAGCAAAATTATTTAATTTCTAAAATTAAAGAGTTTTTCTTCTCAAATGGATGGGAGCCATTAACCTACCAAGTAGAATCTTGGAAAGCATTTTTAAATGGGGAAAACGGAATAATACAAGTTCCTACTGGATGCGGCAAAACTTACGCTGCATTAATGGGACCTTTATCACAGATCGAAGATCCCAAAAATAATAAAAGTGTGCAAATATTATTAATAACTCCTTTAAAAGCACTAAGTAGAGATCTAAAAAATTCAATACAATTAGCAGCTTTACATTTTAATAAAGAAATCACTGTTGAAATTAGGAATGGAGATACAACCCCGTATGAAAAGAAAAAGCAACTAGCTAAACCACCTAATATTCTTATCACGACTCCAGAGTCTTTATCTCTTTTACTTTCTAATAAAGAATCTATTAATCTGTTCAAGGAGTTGTCAACAATAATAATTGACGAATGGCATGAATTGATGGGTAGTAAAAGAGGAAACCAATGCGAGTTATCTTTAAGTTGGCTAAGAGGTAATATAAAAAATTTACAAATTTGGGCAATGTCTGCAACTATTGGAAATATTGAAGAAGCAGCAAGAGCAATAGTTGGGATGAGCGCTATTAAACCCAAAATTATAAGTACAAATATTCAAAAAGAGATAGAAATTATAAGCGTTTTGCCAGAGGAGGATACGACCTTTCCATGGAGTGGCCATCTAGGAATCAGAAGTTATTCTTCACTTTTAAAAATCCTAGATAAAAATAAAAGCACCCTATTATTCACAAATACAAGAAACCAATCTGAAAGATGGTATCAATGTCTTAAATTTTTTCTGCCAGAGATGGAAGACAAAATTGCACTTCATCACGGCTCCCTCGATAAAGAAGATAGAAAAAGAGTTGAGGAAGGGGTTAAAGACGGATTAATAAAATGGGTAGTCTGCACCAGCTCGTTAGATTTGGGAGTTGACTTCCAACCTGTAGAACAAATAGTTCAAATTGGTAGTGCAAAGAATTTAGCTAGACTTATCCAAAGAGCTGGAAGAAGTGCTCATAGACCAGGTGGTAAGTCAAAAATAATTTTTATGCCTACTAATTCTTTGGAGTTATTTGAGATTAGTGCAATGAGAAGAATAATAAAAAGTGGTATATCTGAGGAAATTAGACTTCCTGAATTATCTTATGATGTACTTCTTCAACATCTATTAAGTTTGGCTTGCGGAAATGGCTTTGATCCAAAAATTGAGAAAGAAAGAATTAAAAGTTGTTGGAGTTATAGAAACTTAAAAGATCAAGATTGGAATTGGTGTCTTGACTTTTTAGAATATGGAGGAAAATGTCTTAAAGCATACCCAAAATATAAAAAGATAATTAAAGAAGAATCACAAAATAATAAAGAAAACTTTAAATATTTTGTTAAAGACAAATCTTTGATAAGAATGCATAAGTTCAATATTGGGACAATTACAAGTGACAAATTTGTGAATGTTAAATATATGAAAGGGAAATCTCTGGGAAATTTAGAAGAGAATTTTGCCTCAAAATTAAATCCTGGAGATACTTTTTACTTTGCCGGTAAAATGCTTCAATTTGTAAGAATCAGAGATATGATTTTATACGTTAAAAAATCAACAAAAAAAAGTTCTCTAATTCCTGCATGGGTTGGAGGTCAAATGGCAATTTCTGATCTACTTTGTGAAAGTTTGAGAAAAGAAATAGATATATGCAACGAACTAGAAAATTATGATTGCTTAAATCCTGAACTAAATTCATTAAGACCAATATTGAAGAAACAAAAAGTTCTTTCAAATATTCCAAAGAAAGATGAATTCCTTATAGAGATATATAAAACCAAGGATTTATCAAATATTTTTGTCTTTACACTTGATGGCAAATTTGTAAATGAAGGAATTGCATTTCTATGGGCTTTAAGATTAGCAAAATTAAAACAATCTACATTTAGTATTACTGCTAATGATTTTGGATTCAGCTTAACTACCTCAGAAGATTATGATTTTTCCATAATAAAAAAAGAAGCTGATTATTTTTTGGATCACAAAAAATTAGAAGAAGACCTAGAAAATGCAATTAATTTTTCAGAATTAACAAAACGTAGATTTAAAAATATTGCTCAAATAAGTGGATTAGTAAATCAAAATAATCCAACCAAAACAAAAACTTCTTCTCAACTTCAAATAAGCTCAAGTCTTTTCTACGATGTCTTTACTAAATATGAAGAAGGCCATCTTTTGATAAAACAATCGCATCAAGAAGTTAAAGAATATCAGTTAGAAAATAAAAGAATATCTAGATCATTAGAAAGATTAAAAAATTTAAAAATGCTATTAAACGAGATAAGAACTCCAACTCCTTTTGCTTTCCCTTTATTAGTTGAGAGACTTAAAAATACTTTAAGCAATGAACCAATAGAAAAAAGAGTAGAAAAACTTATAAAAAAATATAGTGATTAAATGAAAAAAAGTTCTTTTAAATTTTTTTGGGAAGATACATTGTTAGAGATGCTTCCTTCAAGAGCGTTATTTCTACCCCTAACAAAAGAGTTGTTAATATGCGATATTCATCTTGGGAAAGCCGAGTATTTTCAGCAAAATGGTATACCTCTCACTAATAATTCAGATAAAAACAATTTCGCAAGAATAAAAAAAATAGTAAAAAAATATAGTCCTGAAAAGTTAATAATATTGGGAGATTTATTCCACAGTAAATATTCAATAGATAGAACTCTTCAAAAAAAAGTTGAGGATCTTCCTGAACTACTAAAAACTAACATTGAACTAGTCCTAGGAAATCACGATGTAGGTTGCAATATTAAAAATATTAAAATTTTTGATATTAGAAAAACTAAAAATATTACTTTTAGCCATGAACCAGTTAATTTAGAAAACAATAAAACCTTGAATATTTGTGGACATTATCATCCAAAAATCTATATAAAAAATAATGGAGATAAATTATCATTTAGGTGCTTTGCAATGGATAAGAATAAAAATACTTTATTTTTACCTGCATTTGGAGACCTAACAGGAGGATATCCCTGCAAAAAGTCATTTAAAAAATGGGCAATTGTTTCTGAAGAAGAAATTATCGAAATAAAATCTTAAAAAATCCTATTTAAGTAACTTAAATTTTTCATTTAGATATACCAATTTATACTTAAAAGTCTCGTTTATTTTATTTATCTATTATTTTGTTTGTATGAATATTTTTATAAGAAAAAATAGATATTAAAAAATTTATACAGACAATGTCCCTTTCTTTAGCAGTCAATCCACGCTATAAAAAAAATAAACACATATTGTAGAAATGAAAAAATTTATAGCCTTGATTTTATTTCCATTTCTTGTAATACCATTTGGGGCAAAAGCAAATGATAATTTTTCCGTTGAAATAGAAGCACTTACACTAGTAATGGAGCAATATAAGGAAGGTACTGAATCCAGTACTGGATTAGATATAGAAGATAAAAAGCCAAGTTACATGGCTCTTAAACAAGACGAATGTAATGCCACTGTTGAAGTTACAGAAAAAACAGGATTAGAAATTGTAAATACTGAATCTTTTGATGTAAATGTCTGCTTGAAAGAAATCTATAAAGTAATCAACTAAATAAGCAGGTTATAAAAATATAATAAAAACAAGCAAATTAAAGAGGTCTTTTACTTAAAGAAGGTAAGACCTCGAGACCTAACAGAAAACTTTGGAACGGGTTCTGCATATCCAATTAATAACTACAAAGGAATTATAGAGGTGTAATTAAAAGTACAAAACCTAAAATTATTTTTAAGTAATTATTTCTTCTTTGATAATGTTTGTGATTCTTCTCTAGACATTAAGGCTTCGATTTGAGCAAGAACTTTTTGAAGTTCATCCGTTTTTGTAAGAGATGCTTCTGCTACTTCTCTTAATTTTTCTAACTGTTCTTTAGTTTTATCCATGATAAATAAATTAGAAATTAACCACTTTTAAAAATGGTTTTAATACAGATTTTTCACTCTCACACAGATTCATATTCTCTCTTTTTTTTATAAAGTCAAATAAATTTGCCTTTATTAAGGTTTTATGAGGACTTCCAATTAATTCTTTATTTATTATTGAAAACATAAGATTACCTGAAATAGAAATACTTTGAAATTATGAAGTAAATACTGGCAAACCTATAGTTGCAGTTGTTATCAAAGCCCCTGCAAAAATCAAAAAAGGTAGAAAAGGATAGTTTTTCAAAGATAAACTTACTAATTCGAAATAACTATATAGGTATTTATACTGTTTGTCTACCCCTTACCTGTCTTAGAGGTAAAAATCTTTCTTTTAAAGGTAAAAATTAAACATTAACCAAATTTACCTGATATGTATTCCTGAGTAGTTTTTTCTTTTGGAGAGTTAAAAATTTTCTTGGTTGAGTTATA
>CACFEJ010000014.1 GCA_902565305.1 uncultured Prochlorococcus sp. | reverse complement strand
AGCCTTCTGAATATCCTCAAAAGCAGCACCTTCTTTTACACCTAAAATTTCATAAGGTGATTTTTCGTTATTATTTTTATTGCTGTTTGAATCCAAAATTTTTTACCAATACTAACAGATTAACTAATTTTATAATCCATTAAGACTTTATAAAACAATTGGTTCGACTCCACTAACAACGGGCGCAACTTTGTTTAAATTTAATTGATTATTGTCTTCAACAAACTGATTTAGATTCCACTCATTTTTGAAAAGAATAACTGGCCTATTCCAACAATCTTTAACTATTTTACAGTTGAATATTCTGCCTAGTTTTTCAATGGCTGGCCATCCATCAGAAATCCATCTAGCCAATTGATATGGCATTGCTTCAAGATTTGCATCTACACCATATTCACTTTTTAATCTGTGAGTTACTACCTCCAACTGCAATTGACCAACGGCTGCGAGTATAGGGTCTCTTTTGCTCTCATCAAAGTCATAAAGAATCTGAACAGCTCCTTCTTCTCGAAGTTCATTAACACCCTTTCTAAAGTTTTTAAATGCTGAGGGATTTGGATTTCTTAACCAGCTGAATATTTCAGGACTAAAGGATGGTATGCCCTCATATTCCAGATGAGCACCCGTATAAAGAGTATCTCCAATAGAAAACATCCCTGGATTATTTAAACCAATAACATCTCCAGGATAAGCATCATCAACTACTTCTCTATCTTGCCCAAATATTTTTTGTGGTCTTGATAATCTAATTGTTTTCCCAGTTCTGGAATGTTTAACTGACATATCCTTTTCAAATTTGCCACTACAAACTCTTATAAAAGCAACCCTATCTCTGTGCTTTGGATCCATATTTGCCTGAAGCTTAAAAACAAACCCACTAAATTCATCGCTTGCAGGTTCAATATCCCCTTTATTACTATTTCTTGAAGTTGGTTTTTGTGCCATTTTTAAAAAACTATCTAAAAATGGCCTTACGCCAAAATTAGTCATGGCAGATCCAAAGAAAACTGGGGTTAAAGAGCCATTAAAAACTTTTTCTTTTTCAAATTCAGATCCTGCCTCATCAAGAACCTCCAATTCTTCAAGTGAGTTTTCAAGTAAATCTCTCTCTACATATTTTGATAGCTCTTTATCTTCAAGACTTAATCTTTTCTCATTCGATTGTTTCCCTCTCACTGCTTTATCAAATAAAATCACCTCTCTCGAAAATCTATCAATAACCCCTCTAAATTCCTCGCCACTCCCAATTGGCCAGTTTATAGGAAGGGTATTTAATCCAAGTTCTGATTCAATTTCATCAAGTAAAGAAAATGGCTCTCTTCCTGGTCTATCCATTTTATTTATGAAAGTAAATATTGGTATTTTTCGCATCTTGCAAACTTCAAACAATTTTCTAGTTTGAGGTTCTAGTCCTTTAGCAGCATCTTCCAACATAACTGCATTATCAGCAGCAGCTAATGTTCTATAAGTATCTTCGGAGAAATCTTGGTGTCCTGGTGTATCTAATAGATTAATTACAGATCTTTCATATTCAAATTGCAATACAGTAGATGTAATAGAAATACCTCTTTGTTTCTCAAGTTCCATCCAGTCTGAGGTGGCTTTTCTCTGATTACCCCTAGCTTTTACTGCTCCTGCCTGTTGAATGGCACCTCCATACAAAAGAAGCTTCTCGGTAAGAGTCGTTTTCCCAGCATCTGGATGTGAAATAATAGCAAAATTTCTTCTTTTATTTACCGCATCCAGTATTTCTTTATTATTTAGAATTTTAGTACCTAAGCTCATTTATATAATATAAGGGCCTTCCACTTAGTTCTTAAACATTACCATAGACTATTAAATAATTTTCACCTTCCTCAAACACATCTAAAGAGGATAGATCATTCTCTAAGATGAAATTTTTTAACTCTTTAAAAGTATAAGAAGCTCTTAAAGAGGCATAATAATCATTAGTTAAAATCTCATTATATTTAGTTGAACATTGTGCTTTGAGTTCTAAAGCAGACTTTTCATCTAATGGCCTTTTTAAGTCCTTGTGAAAATTTACAGTAATATTACTAGATAAAATTCTTATGGTGTTGAAGAAATCTTCAAGATTGGTAATGTGATGAATCAAACTGTTGCTTACAAGTAAGCTAATTCTTTTTTTAAATAAAAAATTATTTGATTTAATGTCTTTGATATCAGAACAAATGTAGCGTAAATTTTTTAATTTTTTTTGATTATTAGAAATACTCTTATTATATTCTGCTCTCAAAATCATCTCTTTAGAACCATCGATTCCTACGACTGCAGTATTAGGCCATTTTATTGCTAACTTCTCAGAAATATTTCCTGGGCCACATCCTAAATCAACTATTAAATCTTTTTCACCTAAAGAAATATTTTTTTTCAAAAGATATTGATTTATTTGATTAATTAGATTAACTTCCCCTTCTGAAAAATCAGCTTCGTCATAAGAAATGACCTGCTCTTTTTCTTCCATTAATTCAGGTTCGGGGACTCTTTCCATATCCTTTCTTGAAACAAAGATTTCATATTAAACATAATTCTACACAAACCGTTAAATAGTGGTAAGAATGGTTGCAGACGCCACAGGTAGAGTTATTCTTCCAGTACGGGTTATTTACATACGTTTTTTTTTATCGTGACTGTTGCACCAAATAAAGCTTCTTCAGAGAGCAATTCCAATAATCTTAAAAAAGATGATTTTCCAAAGACTGCGCCAGCTGCTTATCCAGTTTTTTTCAGATCTTACAGTAGAAAAACTTCATCTGGCAAAAGGGAGAATTGGAGCGAAGTTGGCCAAAGGAATTTATCGGGATTAAAAGAATTAGGAAAACTTTCTGATGAAGAATTGATCCTAATGAGAGAGATGCAAAGTAACCAAAAAGCCCAACCTTCAGGAAGATGGTTATGGATAGGCGGAACCCCTTGGATTAATAAGAGCCAAAATTTCTCAGGGGCATACAACTGTACCTCAACAAACTTAATTGATTGGGAAGCCTTCGCATTAATGATGGACTTAGCAATGATGGGATGTGGAACAGGTGCAATAATCGAGCCTCATTTTATAAATAATCTACCTACGGTAATTAACAAAATAAATATTAAATCAGTCAGTGAAGTTGGAATAACTCCTAAAGATCAAAGAGAAGAAAAGTCATCATTAGAAATCAAAGGAAAAGATCTTCACATCAAAGTTGGAGATAGCAGAAGAGGCTGGGTAGATAGCTATAAATATCTTCTTGAGGCATCAAGTAATGAAAATCTTGAGAAAGAAATTGATGTTTATATAAATTTGGAAGATATTAGACCTGCTGGAGAATCATTAAAAGGTTTTGGTGGGATGGCAAATCCTATTAAATTGAAAGATCTCTACTCTAGAGTCGCATCGCTTCTTGGAAAGGCAATAGGCAGGAAATTAAGTACAGTAGAATGTTGTTTATTAATTGATGAAGCTGCAGTAACTATAGTTGCTGGGAATATAAGAAGAAGTGCTGGAATGAGACAATTTTCTTCAGATGATAAGGAGGCGGCATCTGCAAAAGAAAATCTTTGGAGTCAAGATGCAAATGGTAATTGGAGAATAGATCCTGAAAAAGATGCCCTCAGGATGGCTAATCATACCAGGGTTTACCATACAAAACCCACATACCAAACTGTTTTGGATGCCGTAACAAAACAATTCCATTCAGGTGAGGGAGCTATTCAATTTGCTCCAGAAGCAATCGCAAGGTCAAATGCAGATATTCTCAAAAATGATGAATTGAAAAAGGAATTTATTGAAATCTACTCAGAACAAGGAAAGGATGAAGCGAAAAATTGGATAGATAGTAGTTATGGCCCATTTTCTAAAGAAGAGCTTGATCACAGGATGAGCAGATATGGGCTTAACCCCTGTGGAGAGATCTTGGGCAATGATTTTCACTGCAATTTAGCTGAAGTTCATTTAAATCAGATTGATCCAGAGGATTTTGAAGAGCAAAAAAAAGCTTTTAAAGCAGCAGCTCTTTCTGTAGCATGCTTACTTAATCATGAATTTGAAGTTGAGCGTTACAGAAAAAGTAGAGAATATGACCCTATTGTCGGTGTAAGTTTCACCGGATTATTTGATTTTTGTGTTCATGCTTTTGGGACGCCATGGTTGAAGTGGTGGGAAGCAGGAAGACCAAATAGCGAAGAAGGAAAGGCTTTCAAGGAAAAGGAAGCTAAATTCCTAGATTCCTGGAGAAAAATAGTAAGAGAAACTGTCTGGGAATATTGTGATAAACATAATCTAAGAAGGCCAAATCGATGTACAACTGTTCAGCCAGCTGGGACTAAAAGTCTTTTAACAGGAGCTGCTCCAGGATGGCATCCTCCAAAAGCTCAAAGATTCATTAGAAGAATAACTTTCAGAAAAAATGATCCAATCGCTTTAGCTTGCATGGATTATGGTTACTCAGTTGTTCCATCTCAATCTGATAAAGATGAAAATGGTTGTTTGCTCGATAATCCATTTGATCCGAGATGTACAGAATGGCTAGTTGAAATCCCAACAGAAGTTAGTTGGGCAAATATAGAAGGCGCAGACCAAATAGATATCAATAATTTCTCAGCACTAGCTCAATTTGATTTTTACATGCAAGTGCAGAAATTTTACACAGAGCATAATACCTCTGCAACCGTAGAATTTAGAGAAAATGAAATTGAGGATTTAGCTAAGGCTATTCATAATGCAATAGAAAATAATGAGGGATATATTTCAGCTGCATTGCTAGCTAGATTTAGTGCTAACGCTACTTTCCCTAGATTACCCTTTGAACCAATAAGTAAAGAGGAATATATATCATTGCAAAATAAAGTGATAGAAAGGAAAGTTAATAACGATTTCTTTGATGCTCTTAATAAATATGATGTTGGAGAACTATCTGAAGCAGGACCAGCAGGTTGTGATTCAGATAAGTGTCTACTTCCTCTGGCTAAACCAAAAGATTAAATTTTGAATTATTTGTTAATAAAAAATATAAATTAGTTTTTAAAAATTTAATTTATAGCTACATCTTAAATAGGGAAATAAATTATTTATGGCATTAAGCTTAAATATTGGGAACTTATTTAACGATTCCTCTAGTCATGCATTAGTGGATGAGCTAAGAAAAAGAACATCAGAAGAGGATATCTTAGATTTCGAAGAAAAATTTAACTCCAAAAACGAAAAAAATCTACATGTTTATATATGTAGATTTCTAAAAAATAGATCTATATCCCGAGGACTAGCCTCTAGATGGTTAGTAACCATAATTGAAAGCAAAGAATCAAAAATTGATGCTTTTCAAAAATTAAATAATTAGGTCAGGCCTGATAATTTCCATAAAGCAATTCCAAAAATTGAGAATCCCATTATAAAAGTAAACGCTAGAGCATTTACCAATTGAACCTTGTCATTCATTCTATTTGCGAATGGTAATAATTGAGCAAATAATGGAGTCTCTTCAACTATTGCGGTTTTTTTTACTGTAGGTTTTTTGCTTCTAGAAAACATAAAACAAATTTTATAATCTTAAGAATTTTACATTTAAAAGTTCATTAAATAAAAAATACTTCTCAAAAACGAACAAAATGTAACCTGTAAGCAATTACACAGGGATAATGTATAAATATTTTTAGCAGAAACCTAATCTATCATTAATATATTAAGTTTTTTTATTAAAGACCTAGACAAATTATTTTCCTGAATGTTACTATAAAACTGTAGCAACCGCTACCAAAACGTTCAACTTGTGTTTAGCAAGCCGCAAATCGACTTAAGCCATGGAACGGGGACTTAAGCGAAACCGGAGATTTAAAAATGACTCTAATTTACAGAGGGCAAAAGTATGTCCAGAATAAGGAAGCAGCTAAGAAGCAGCATAATCAACTAACTTATAGAGGTAAAGCTTATACAAGCTAGTTTGTTTAACCAAAAAATAGAAAAAGCCACTAAAAGTGGCTTTTTTATTATCCAATTTTAGACTAAAAAAACTTAATATTTCTTACACGCATGAAAATAATATGATTCAATTTCTTTTATATATTTAATAACCATGGCAGACCAGAAACCTTTATTTAAAACACCTTATGATATAAAAGATGTCAGTGCTCTTTTCGCCATAGTTGCCTTTGTTTTAATAATCGCTGCCATCGTTGGTAATAACTTATTTGGTTTATTTCAACAAAATGTCAACTTTGGGTGATTTTTTTGGAAGAAGACTAGATTTTTTGTGGCTGATTTTATGGCCTAAAATTGACTAATAATAGACTGATATAAAGCTTTAACTCATCACTATTAAAAAAAATTTCTACCTCAAACTAATTTATTGAAATTTTTAAATCTTAAAATATATACTTTGACTAATTTTTTATATTAATTTCAGTTCAATAAAACTGAAAAACCCGTTGGAGGGTGGTCAAGTGATTTAAGGCTCTAGTCTTGAAAACTAGAAAGTCTCGACAAAAAGAATTTTTAAAGTGTTTAAATAAAGCAGATCTAAGTAAGAAAATATTGATAACCAAATACCCCTATCGAGACAGCGTGCCCACATTGTGAGCACGTCTTTTTCTTTAAATTAAAACATTTATGAAAAAAAACTAGCCTACTATTATGATCTAATTATTTATTGAAGTATGGAATATCAAGTTCCTCCCGAAGTTATAGAATCATATGAAAATCATAGTGAGGATGTACTTTTCAAAGATCATAAAATAATTAGTAGTAATCCAAAAAATATTATTAATGAGGACGTTTCAGGTAATAGAAAAAGTTATGCAACATTTGGAGCAGGAACTTTTATTAGAGGAAGATGGAATCCTAAACCATTAGGAGATTGCAACGCTTGGAGAGGATGTTTTAAAAGATTAGAAGGAGTAAATATTTTTGGTACTTACACAAAAGAAATCTTAAGAAAGGGAGTTTGGAGTTTTGATTATGACATTACTGGAATGGTTGGAAGCCAATCTACAAACCAAAATTATTTATATGAAGAAATAGAATATAGCACTGGCACTTTTGCCGTTATTGGATTAATCCCAACCTTAAGGATAAGCAAATTAGGGAATAAAATACCAATTGGACTTGGTTTAGGCATAGGACCCTCTTACTCATTAGGTTCAAGAGTTGTTGAGAAACCATATGATTTTTCAAAATTACTATCACAAATAAATGCAGAAGTTAATATCCCCATATCAAAAGAATCTGACACATCTATTGTTCTAGGCTTAAGTCATGTCTGCACGTTCTTAGGAATATTAGAAAATGAAGATGGGAAAAGGTTTGGTCATCAATGGTACACAGTGGGTATCAGAAAAAGAATATAACTTTATTTTATTAAAAATGCTCCTCAAACCTGATTTTCAAGAAACAGAATGTATATTTTTATAGCTCGTCAACTAGGGAAAATTAATGCTACTAAATACTGCTATAATTCAAAAGTTAATTCTAAATATTTAACCCTGGAGGGGTGGTCGAGTGGTTTAAGGCTCTAGTCTTGAAAACTAGCGTGTCTGCAAGGGCACCGTGGGTTCGAATCCCACCCCCTCCGTACTCCATAACTAATTTTTCAAGGTACAACTCCTTTTAGGAGTTATTTTATGTTCTTTGAATTTAGATTAATTCCTTAGAGTTCCCCTCAGTTACCGAATAATGTAAACACCCTTTTGGTTCGTCTTTGTTAGGATAAGGTTTATTTGGACAATGAGTAAAGGATTCGCCGCAGATAATTTAATATCTAAAAATTCGAAAAGAAAAATTATTTCAAATGAACCTCAAGGAAGATTAATATCTTGGTCTCCTTGGCCACCAGCTAATTTTCAGACAAGATATCCTGCTTTCCCCTTTGTCCTTACAATATTGATCATAGTAATCGGGCAATGGTATCTATCTCTACTAAGATAACCGGAAACTGATTTTTTTTTATATTTTAATTTTAGATGAATTGAGTTTAGGAATTTATTTTGTTTTTTTATATTTTATTTTTAGCCCATTTTCAAGCGGCAATCATCCCAATATTATTAGGAATTAGATCGATCAAAAAGTTCAAACACATTCGTAAGAACGAATTTATCCCTTTCGGTTTTATTTTTTTAGGATTGGCATCGATTTCTGAAATGATAGATCATACCCAAACATCTTGGATTTATGTAGATCATTCCTCTTTATTTAATTGGTTATTTTATTCTTTCCTATCTTTAGGTCTAACATGTTTATCGATATCAGTTATAAAAAATAAATTTATTCAAAAAACTAATTTTGGTATTTCTTTATGTTCAATAATCTCATATTTTTTATTTGATAAATCTATTTCTCTCCTTTTTCAAGTAATAATAAGTATCCTTCTAATTATTAATTGGCAAAGAGTTTTTAAAGATTGGCTTTTTATCCTTTACCCAATATGTGGTATTTTTTCTACGACTTTCTTTGGAACAAGGCTCTCAATTAGTGGTGATCAATTTTGGCATGCTTTAATAGGCCCATCTGGAACAATTAGTGTTCTAACCTTTTATTTAGTATTAAAGAGATCGGGCAAAAAATTTACTTAAGATTCTCATGAAAATATTTGTATTTACAAGTTTTATAGTGTGCTTAGTCACAATTATCTCTCCAGTAAGAATCCTTGCTGATACGGCACTTGACGTTTATATGAATGATTTTTATTCTAAATCGAATGAAGCTAGCCAGATTCTTAAAGAAATCGAAAATAGTCTAAAAGAGGGATCAAGAAAAAAAGTATGCTCTAGGCAAAGAGAGGCAGCAAGATTAGGTCTATTGGCTAATAAATCATTAATCAAGGCCTTTGAAATAGAGGGAGCTAATCCACCAATGCAAGCAATAAAGGCAAGTCAACAAAGATGGGAATCTATTCTGAATGAGTGCTGAAGAAAGTCAGTAAATCTATAAATCTTTTTAAATTTGCATTCTTACAGATTTACTAATTAAGGGAATTTCAGGTTCAACTCCATAAATACATTTAGAAATCGAATAAATAAAAATACATAGTGTAAATATGAAAATTATTGAGCCTAATTCAACTATGGGAAATATTCTCAAGAGATATGAAATTATTATTAAAGCAATATCAATTAATAAAGCTTGACATGCGTTATATCTAACGAAATAGGGAACATTTGGATTTCTTACTAATCCAGCAAAGAAAATTATAAATAATAAAAAACTACCAAAAGGCAAAGATTTTTCAATTATTGCTATCGGAAAAGTTAGTAATAATAGTATTTTTAAAAAAGAATATTTATAGAACAAAAAATAACCAAAAGGTATTGATGCCTTTAATGGCAAAGTATACAAAAATACTGATGAGAGTCTTTGGAATATCTGATTCAATATATTATTGAAATTTCGTATTTATATTTTAACCTAATTTTTTGAACATATAAAAAGTCTTACTTTCGAAAAAATCAACTTTGGCAGATGGTTATTGAATATTAGATAATTGATTCAGGTTCATAATTTAAAATGCGTATCCTACATACAATGTTGAGGGTTGGAGATATAGATAAATCAATTGATTTCTATGTCAATAGATTAGGAATGAATTTATTGCGAAAAAAAGATTACCCTCATGGAAAATTCACTTTGGCATTTGTTGGTTATGGCTCAGAAAAAGAAAACTCAGTAATTGAATTAACTTATAACTGGGACAAAAAGTCTGAAGACTATGAGCTTGGAGATAAATATGGTCATATAGCTATTGGAGTAAAAGATATTCATCTAATTTGCCAAGGATTAGAAAAAAATGGTTGTAAAATAACAACCAAACCTAAAACAATGAAAAACAGTACTACTGTCTTGGCTTTTATTGAGGATCCTGATGGTTATAAAATTGAACTTATTGAAAGAGATTAAAAGCTCAGAAGTTTTTAATTAAATAAACAAATAACTAAAATTTAAAAAGATTGAATTTTCAAATATATCGTTTTCAATTGGCGAAAAACACCTCAAAGATCACATTGGATGGATTCTGAAGTTTCAATTATTGTAAAAAATTATTTCTAAGACGAGAAATTATTAAAAATAAAATTAAAATTTTAAACAATCTATATTAATTCTATTTAGAATGCATAGACAATCTATATAGATTTATATATCATAGAATTATCTTATAAAGCTTATGCCTAGTAATTGGTCAAAAATAAGAGATGAATGGCTTGATAGAACCGCGGTTGCGAAAGATGATGCTAAATGGGCATTAGAAGCTTTAATTAATTCTGAAGAAGAGTTATTTGAAATAGAACAAAAATTAAAGAATAAAGAGGACGCTATAAGGCAAGTAAAATTTTTGAAGAAAAAGGTTAAAGAAACTATTTCCTCTAAAGAAATTAGTCTCGATGATATTGCATTAAATACTTCAAATTCAAACAAAGTACAGATCTCAGTACCATCAAATCTTACTTATCTTTTAAAAGTTTGGGCCGCAGCAGAAGGAAGAGATCTATCAAGTGTTGCTTTTCAATGTTTAGAAACTGGTATAAGGGAAATGAAAAGCAAAGGTTCAATACCTTCAATAGCAGTAAATAGATATGACTCGGCTTGTCAAAAAAGGATTGCACTAGCAGAAGTAAACAATCTATTGGAGAAATACGAATTAGCTCAGAATGAAATCAAATAATTATGAATAACAGAAAAATCATTAAAGGATACAAAACATTAATATCATCAAGATTTAATGTAAATACTTCTATAGATAAATCTAAAGATGGAATAATTTATACTCTTTATTCTGATGCATTTAATTCACTTAAAGTTGGTTTTGCTGAAAATGATAAGGTACTAGAAAAAAAATTATCAGGTGAAGCATTGATATTATTGGAAATGAAAAAAGGCAACAAGAAAGATCTATGTTTATTAATAACCACTCTAAATGAACTTGGCATCAAATATTCAGACAATTTTTATTTCAAATACTCAGGTTCTTTAATGAAACATTTATCTACTTTAGGTTGGCCTGTTGGAAGATCACTTTATAAACAAAGAAAGATTAAAAAAGAACTTGTATGTGCATAAATTTAAATGTAATCGCACTCTAAAGTTTCTCTGGTTTCTCTATTTGTAATTGGATTAGTTCCAGTAGCACTTTCACAAAATTTCCTAATAATATCTTTTGGTAAAAAAACATTTGTGAAGTCTGCGCCTTGTATTTTTACATTTTCAAACTGGGTACTATAAGCAAAAGAATCCTCCAAGTTAGTATTTGATAAATCTGTTCCATCTAAAACAGCCGAGTCTAAAGTTACTTCTCTTAAGTTGGAGTTACTTAAATTAGTATCTTTCAATTTTGCTCCATAAAGAGTCGCATTTTGGAGCTCACAACCTGACAAATTTGCGTCTTGTAAATCAGTCAAATAGAAAGTTGCTCCTTTTAAATCAGATCCAGAAAAATCAGCCCCTACCAAAGATTGTTTACCATAATCCAACGCAGCGAAGCTTCTAGAAGGGAGGGTTAAAACAACTATTAAAAAAGTTAAAATTATAAATCTCATTTGTTTGAATAGTATTTCAATAAATTCTAACTTCTTAAGCTGAAATCTAAAAATTAATTATTTACTGAATGCTATATTTATTGAAATAGCAAATCACGAAATAGGTTTTGGATATAAGTCCCTATGATGCAATTGTTGTTGGTTCTGGAGCAACAGGAGGAATAGCAGCACTTACATTGGCAGAACAAGGGATCAAAGTTTTAGTAATAGAAGCAGGGCCTCAACTTAAAAGGCATGAAGCTAGTAATCATGAGCCAAAAAGTACATTAAAAAGATTATCAGGATTAATAACAAAAAAACATGCCAATCAGTGCCAACATCCTGGTTATTGGAAAAATAATCCTGACTTATATTCAAATGAATTGAAGCATCCTTATGACTTCCCAAAAAAAAAGACATTTCTTTGGACACAAGGTAAACAATACGGGGGGAGATCATTAACTTGGGGAGGCATAACATTAAGACTTTCCTCAGAAGACTTTCATCCGGCTAAAAAAGACGGATTCGGCCCTAACTGGCCTATTTCATACGAAGAAATTTCCCCGCACTACGATTTTATTGAAAATTTTTGCGGAATTTATGGACGAAAAGATGACATCAAGGAGGTCCCAAACGGTAAATATATTGGTGAAATTCCTCTTACAGAAAACGAAAATGTTTTTGGCAGCAAAGTTAAATCAAAATTAAACTATCCATTTATCCAATCAAGAGGATTTGACCGTAATTCATCTGTAAAAGAAAAAAATTGGCCCAAGTCCTCTAGCGTAGGAAGCTCTTTAAAAAAAGCTTTAGATACTGGAAATGTACAAATAATCTCTAATTACCTAGTGGAGTCTTTTGAGATTAACAAGATAACAGAGCTTGCCTCAAAACTAACGATTGTAAACCTAGAAAATGGACACAAAGAAGTATTGGATTGTGATTTGATTCTTCTTTGCGCATCAACAATTTCAACACTGAGAATACTACTGAACTCAGAATACAAATCAAATTCCTCAGGGTTTAAAGATAATTCTGGGAAATTAGGTAAATACCTAATGGATCACATATCTATCTGTAGATTTTTTTCAGTCCCAAAAGCAAAAAACTCAGATAATTCACTAGATAATCCTCCCGATCTTTCTGGAGCAGGCAGCTTCTTTATTCCTTTTGGTTCAAATTTACCAGAAATTGACGACATAAATTTCCATAGAGGTTATGGAATCTGGGGGGCAATTGATAGATTAGGGATACCTAAATTTTTACAAAAAGACGCAAACAAATCCATTGGCTTTCTTATCGCCCATGGTGAAGTCCTTCCTAGAGAGAAAAACTCAGTTTCTCTCTCTAGAAAAACAGATGAATGGGGAATACCAATTCCCTACATTGAATTCGAATGGAGCGACAATGAGTTAAATATGGCAAAACATATGGAAAAAACAATACAAAAATCAGTCAAAGCTGCAAATGGGAAAATAAAAGATATAGATGAACTAATGAATATTCCATTAGGGAGTTTATTTACAAAAAATTTGATATCACTTTCAGATAGTCCTCCTCCTCCTGGGTATTATATTCATGAGGTAGGGGGAGCACCAATGGGGTTAAATGAAGAAAATAGCGTAGTTGATAAATTTAACAGATTGTGGAGATGTAAGAATGTATTGGTACTAGATGGAGCATGCTGGCCCACATCATCTTGGCAAAGCCCCACACTTACAATGATGGCCTTGAGTAGAAGAGCCTGTTTAAATATCAAAAAGACTTAGAGGGTGCAAATAATTGATTTAAATAAATTTCTGAAACAGAATTATCTGTACAACCGTTTTGAACGAGAAAAGTAGCTAATGCTGAATTTATAAGCTTATATTGATCCCAAGTCGGGTTACTTAATACAAAATCTTTCATAGTGTTATAAAGAGTTTCAGAAAGCTCTGTTTCTAATGAGACTTTATTTGAAGAGCACTCCACGAGTTTCTTATCAGTTAAATTTGTTTGGTTGATTTGATCCATAAATTTATTTTTCTACATCAACAATAATGATATTTTTCTCTAAAAATATCAAGAAAAATCTTCTGGTAAACTTTTCAAATTATCAAATAAGACTCATGTTATATGTTGGTTTTTTAAAAACTTCTTTTTCAAATAAGGAAATTGAATAGATCTTAAAAAAAAGTCAACAATAATGTTGAAGTCCTGTTTTTTTTGAAAAATACTGCCATTTCTAATCCAGTGTGGATATGGACGTGGAAAACAACCTGCAAATTGTGGAAAATCTAGATCAAAATACTTTCACGATTTTATATTAAGAATACTTATATATACTGAGTCTATTAAGACTAAGTCGAGAAAGAGACAGGTGATTCATTGATTTCAACGGATTTTCTTAAGATTTAGTCTTTATTAGGCAAGCGAAGCGTGACAGGTCCTAAAGGGTGTTTTGAATTTGGATAAATACTATGGTGATGGTGATGGTGATTATGTTCATGTTGATGAGCCTCTACATTTTCATGTTCTAAGTAATCACCTCCTCCTGTGATTGATTTTTCTTGATTATGAGTTGGTATTTGATTTTGTATTTCACAAGCACCATTACATTCAGGATCACATAAATCACAGCTGACACCCAAGCCCTCTACATGGTCATGATGACTTTCTTGGACCATTCCAACTTCTTTTTCAAAGCCAAATAAATTTGATCTATATTTACAAGTTGAGCAATTCATAAAATTATTACCTTCGTTATTAAGAATCTCTTCAATCCTTTCTACAAAAGTGTCGACCACATAAGTCTGTGAAGAAAGATATTTTGCATGTATAAATGAAATATTTGGATTATTAATCGCAACTAAATCACTTTGCCTTTTTATTCTTGTAACAAGGACACCTGAGAAAAGGAAATAAGGGAAAATAACTATATTTTTATAACCAAGTCTCACAACATTTTTCAAGCCAGGTTCAACAAGGGGGAAAGTTACTCCAGAAAAAACTGTTTCCCCCCAACCTAAACCAATACCCTCTACAATCATTCTCGTAATTTTTGAAACATTGGAATTCGCATCTGGGTCAGAAGAGCCTCTACCCACAACAACTAATAATGATTCTTCAGGATTGAGATTATTATTTTGTTTAAATACATCTTTTACTCTTTCACAAGCTGCACTAATCATTAAATTATTAATACCTAATTCTCTTCCATAAATTATTTCAATTCCTGTTTTACTTGAATAATCCATAAGTAGGCTAGGTATATCATTTTTTACATGGCCAGCAGCGAAAAGCATTGCAGGTATTGCAATTACTTTTTTTATAGAAAGATCTTTTAACTTGTCTAAAGCATCAACAATCGAAGGTTTAGCAAATTCCAAGAAACCATATTCAACTAAAAAGTTTGGATATCTTTTTTGGATGAAATTAGTTAATTCTTGAAATTCAGTAATGGCTAGTTTATTTCTACTCCCATGTCCACAGATAAGTATCGCAACTTGATTATTTAACTTCAAATCTAAATTATCCAAATTCAAATTATTACTTATACCATAATAGTAAAGAACATTATTGTGTAGTGAAAAATAATAATAACTTGCTTGAAGTTCCTAATATCAACTCAAAGGATGCAAAATTAAAGAAATTAATTTATGACGTGGATGAATCCTTATTTAATCAGGATAACTATTCTTACGAAAAATTCGAGCACCTTTGCGTGTGTAGTGGAGGTACAACTTCTAGCTGTGCAAAAAATGGTTTTACAACTCTTGATCTAAGAAAAAATCACAGCAAAATTCATCTAGATAGAAAAACCAATTTAGTAACAATTGGAGGTGGTGTAATAATGGGGGATCTATTAAATCATTTACAAAAATATCATCGAAGTTTTCCAATCGGACTTTCTAAACTTCCTGGAGCAGGCTATATACTTACTGGTGGAGTAAGCCCCCTCAGTAGAACCTACGGATTAGCAATTGATAATATTGAATCAATAAAAGGTTTTTTGGGTAATGGCACATTTATTTCTTTAAAAAAAAATCAAATAAATTCAGAAGAACAATTGATTTGGGAAGCAATTAAAGGCGCAGCACCCTTCTTTTCAATTATTACCGAAATAGAACTTAAGACTATCCAATCTAATTCAATTAAGGTTATTGAAGGATTTGTAAATCTAAATGAACTTACAGAAATAATAAAACTATCAGAGGAATTTCCTGAAAATATTAGTCTTCAATGGATTTATGCCCAAAAAATTTACATATATATTTTTGCTGAACTCAAAAATAATTTAGAGGATAAAAGAACAGAAGAATGCCTAATTCTTCTAGACAAATTCCCTAATCTAGAAAAACAATTCTATGAAAACTTTAATAAGATAAATTTCTTTCCTAAGGAATTGAATTTATATGAGCTGAATGCAAATAACCATTCTGAGGTAATTAGTCTTCTTGGAGAAGATTTAAAAAATGATATTCCAATTTTCATAAAATGTTTGGATGAAATAATGGATAAAAAACCTAATAATTCCTGTTACATTGCTTCTCAACAATTAGGTTGCAAAACTAAAAAGTCAAATCATGGCTCAAGCTTTTTTGTTCATAGAAAAAGCACTTGGAAACCATGGATATATGCATCATGGAAAAAAAATGATCTTCAAGAAAAAGAAGTTGCTTTGGAATGGATTTATAAATCGTGGAGCAAGCTAAAAAAGTTCTATCCAAATATTCATTTAGCCCAATTGCATAATCATTTGAATTCTCATGATGAAGAAATTACATTAGCCTTTGGAGATAGAATGAATGAATTAAAAACTTTAAAGAATATTTTTGACCCACAAGGTATTTTGCCTCCTTTATGAGGTAACTTCTTAATTAAAAGAAACTTAAAATGTCAAATTTCTCAAGATATTTATCTAAAAATTGGTTAGATGATCCAAAGTCAAATATTCTCTCAGGCTTAGTTGTTGCTTTTGCAATGATCCCAGAAGCAATTGCTTTTTCAGGTATAGCTGGTGTAGATCCTAAAGTTGGCCTTTTTGGTGCATTTTGCTTATCTATAACAATTGCGATTGTTGGAGGAAGAAGGGGGATGATCACTTCAGCTACAGGTTCAACAGCTCTTTTGATGACTGGACTTGTTGCTTATGGAGAATCACAAGCTCCTGGATTAGGAGTCCCGTATCTTATTGCAGCTGGAATATTAACTGGAATTTTCCAAATTCTTTGGGGATATTTAAGACTTGCCTACCAAATGCGATTCGTGCCAACGGGAGTATTAAGTGGATTTGTAAATGCACTGGCGCTTTTAATATTTCAGGCACAGCTACCTCAGTTAGGAATAGGTATTAAAGAATCAAAAGGATTAATTGAACAAACTTTGAGTCAGTATCCAGTTAACTCTCAGATCCCAGTAGTTTGGATTCTTGTAACCCTAGGATTAATAATTATCTATGGGCTTCCAAAACTCACAAAAGTAGTCCCATCTCAACTTATCGCGATAATAGTAATTACTCTCATAAGCATATTCTTGAATCTAGATGTCCCAACAGTTAGCGATTTGGGTAAATTACCTGATGGATTACCAAGTATTTCACTTCCTTTTGGATCAATAGAAAATGGAAAAGTACCTTTTAGTCTTGAAACATTAGGAATTATTTTACCGACTTCACTTGCAATATCCCTCGTGGGTTTAATGGAAACATTTTTAACTCAAGACATTTTAGACGATGTAACTGATACAAGTTCTAATAAAAATAAAGAAGCAAGAGGACAGGGAATCGCAAATATCGTAGCATCCTTATTTGGTGGAATGGCAGGATGTGCCTTAGTTGGGCAATCTGTTATGAATACTGAAAATGGTGGTAAATCTAGATTATCAACTCTCTCCTCAGGTATATCTCTACTAATTATGATTATCCTCTTGAAGTCTTGGATTGGAGCAATACCAATGGCTGCTTTAGTAGCAATCATGATAACGATCGCGATAAGTACAGCAGATATAAATGGATTAAAAAATATTAGAAATATACCTAAAAGTGATACTGCAGTAATGCTTATGACTTTTGCGGTTACAATGCTGACAAAACCTCATAATCTTGCACTTGGAGTTATTGCTGGAGTTGCTTTAGCTGCAATCCTTTTCAGCAGAAAAGTAGCAAAAGTTATAACTGTCTCAAGAGCTAAAGAAAATAATTTGACTACCTACAAAGTAAAAGGACAATTATTTTTTGTAAGTAAAATTTATTTCTTACAAGGATTTGATATTCATGAACATCCAGAAAATATTGTAATTGATATGTCTTTAGCTCATATTTGGGATCAAAGTGGCGTTGTTGCTCTTGAGCAAATTATTAGAAAGTTTCAGAATGGTGGTTCTAAAGTTGAAATTGTCGGATTAAATAAAGAAAGTCTTAACTTATTTGAAAGACTAGGTGGTATGGAAAGCGCTCATTAAAAAAGTTAATTAAGACTGACTTGTTGATAACAGAACCAAAGCCATTGTTGAAAAAGCAAATTCCTATGAGACCTCCAAGCGGTTTTTGAACTATTTGGATCAAAATTTTTAGGAGGAGGAACATCTCCCTTTTCTTTGTCTCTTTCAATTTCACTAATAATTCTATGCACTGTATATTCAGGATGCCCTAAATGCATAAATTGTTTTTGATCATTAGATTCAAATATTGTATATCCAACGTTTTCTCCATAAGCCAACAAATTCAATTTCCCCTCTTTTTGGGCCTTCTCCATTTCCAAATCTGGTAATCCAGCAAATCTACTTTGAGGACAAATAAATTCATCATCTTGTGTACCCATCAAAGGGTGTCCAGGAACAAGACTTTTTAAAGGGAATACCCCAAATAATTTCCTATCAAAAACCTTCTTTTCGACCCCTGCCAAATAAGCCAGCGCAAAGCCAGCCCAACATAATCCAAGAGTACTCGCACAAGAATTTCTGGCTTCATTTACAATTTTTACAAATTCGTCCCAATACTTAACCTCCTCAAAGGCTAGGTGTTCAATAGGTGCTCCAGTAATAATGATTCCATCTAATGGTTCTGGATTATTTGCTTCTTCCCAAGTAATGTATAGATTATTCAGATGATTAAGATCCCATGTTTTATAAGAGTGAGTCTTAAGCTTTATCCAAACTGGCTCAATTTGAAGGGGAGATAAACCAAGTGGATGCAGCAAGTTAAATTCATACTGCTTGCCTAGAGGCATGATATTTAAAATACCAATCCTAAGAGGACGTATATCCTGTCTTTTTGCCAATTCTGGTTCGATCCAAGATATATGATTTTTCTCAACATCACTAATCTTGTGATAGTTTCTAGGAATTATTAAAGCCAATAAATCTCCTTTCCTATGTGATTTGTGAAAGTGCTTGTTCGAAATCTGCTTTTATATCATCGATATGCTCAATTCCTACAGAAACTCTTACCATAGTGGGAGTAACACCTGCAGATAGTTGTTCTTCTTCAGATAATTGCTGATGAGTTGTTGAAGCAGGATGAATTACTAATGTTTTTGAATCCCCTACGTTAGCAAGGTGGCTCGCTAATTTTAAGGAATCAATAAACTTTACTGCATTTTCATAACCCCCATTGAGAGAGAACATAAGCATGCAACCCATTCCTCTTCCAGTAGTATATTTTTTGGCACTAGAGTAATATGGATCAGATTCTAGGCCAGGATAATTAACACTACTTACATTAGAATTAGAATCTAGCCATTTTGCTAATTCAAGAGCATTAGAAGTTTGTCTTTCTATTCTTAAACTGAGAGTTTCCAAACCCTGCAATAGCAAGAAAGAATTAAAAGGACTTTGAGCTGATCCCCAGTCTCTGAGGCATTCAAGTCTTGCTCTTAACGCAAAAGCTATATTTCTATTATCAGGTACTCCCAAAGATTTGCAGATATCACTACCGAAACCAAAAGCATCCCAATGAACGAGCCCATGATAAGCAGCACTTGGCTCACTCATTAGTGGAAATTTACCATTTCCCCAATCAAAGGTTCCGGCATCAACGATAACCCCTCCAATACTTGTTCCATGTCCACCGATCCATTTTGTTGCACTTTCCACAACAACATCGGCTCCAAAATCAATTGGTCTTATTAAAGCACCACCAGCACCAAGGGTATTATCCACTATTAAGGGAATTCCATTTTCCTTCGCCAAAGCAGAGAGTCCCTCAAAATCTGGGATATTGAATCGAGGATTTCCCATTGATTCGACATATATTGCTTTGGTTTTATCATCAATTTTATTTCTAAAACTATCGATACTATCACCATCTGCAAATTTAACTTCTATTCCTAATCTTGGAAATTGTACTTTGAATTGATTGTAGGTCCCACCATATAGAAAAGATGTAGAGACAAAATTATCCCCTGCTGTCATGCAGTTCACGATTGCCAAGAATTGAGCAGCTTGACCTGAGGATGTTGCAAGTGCTGCCATACCTCCCTCCAAAGCTGCCATCCTTTTTTCAAAGACATCTGTGGTGGGATTCATAAGTCGAGTATAAATATTTCCAAATTCTTTTAATCCAAAAAGATTCGCGCCATGCTCGGCATTATCAAAAACATAAGAACTAGTTTGATAAATGGGCACTGCTCTAGAATTTGTAGTTGGATCAGGCACTTGGCCTGCATGTAACTGAAGCGTCTCGAACTTTTGGTTGCTCAAAATTTTTTAAATAATCCTATTATCTATTTAACTTAAAAAAGTTCAAAAAAAAAACAAAAAAAAGATAAATATTTATAAATCCTTTTTTAATGAAGGGTAATTATCTTTCATATATAAACTCAAATCCTCTTTTATAGCAGATCTGAGTTTCTCAATATTTACAGAATCAATTATTGGAAAAGTTTTATTAGCCTCAGGATCTTTTTCAGTAATTGATTTCCAATTCTTACCTACATCTTTTTCAGAGTTGTTAAGAACCTCATCAAAATTGAAACACTTATCATTGTTCTTAGCATCAAATTCGCTAAAAGCTTTATTAATAAGCTTTTTTCTATTTTCGAATAGATTCTTAGCTTTTAAAGTATCTGGAAGACCCATAACTGGTTGAAATTCCTTAAGAAGTTTTATTTCCTCTTCAATTAAGAGTGTCCAAACACCATATTTATTTTTTGGAAGATTAGAATTACTAAAAATATTAATTTCATCGAGATAAAAATTTAACCAAAGATAATAAGATTTTTCTTCAGTAGTTTTTTTAACGGATATCTTTTTATTTTGGATCTTTGGGAGTAACTTTTCTGCCTTCTTTAAAAACTGTCTATCTTCTCTTTCTAAATTTATTAATCCCCATCTTTGACTGTAGTCCCATAAATCTTCGTATCTAGTTAAGTCTTCTTGATTCCAACCAAGAGCTTTAAGTTCATGAGAACGATGAGTTAATTCCTTTTTCAAAAAAAACCTTTTAAACCATAATAATTCTAACCCTGCAATCAAGATTAGTAAATAAATTAAGAACTTTACTTTCTAGTAAATTAGAAAAATAATCAATTATTAAAATATTTATTAATAATTTTCAATACATTGATATAACTAGGATTTTTTTTAGAAATTTGATTACTATATTTATTTTTTTTAAGGGCGTTTTGCTCTTTGTCGATAAATAATTTCTTATAAAAGTTTTCAATATCATCAAAAAGATAATCTCCTTTTAATTTTTCATTTAGTTCGAATGATAATTCAGATTTCACAGATTCCTGGCAAAAATTAGTGATTTCTTCTGAACTAATTAAAACCTTATAAATTTCTTTTTTTTCTTCTGAATTAGCATTAAAGCATAAATAAATCAGATTAATCATTGAACTATTGTTATTTTTAATTTTGAATTCTTTATAAATGTCTGGCCAAAATTTTAAAGATTTTAGACCTTCTAAACCTCCTTGACTGAGAGAGTATTTATTACACCAATTTACAAATTCTGAGACATCTTTTGGACATCTGTTGAGTTGCAAAAGCATATCTGATAAAACTTGTCCTGCTTGAAAATTCCGTGTTGGTTTTCCTTCAGTTGGTAGAGTCATACTCCCTAAGACATCAGCCTTAACAGCATTTAATTGAGAAAAAGTATAATCTCCTTTTTCACAAAATTTATCATTGATTATTTCCCTTGCACTAATTATTTCTTCACCATAACCAAGTTCTTTTAATGAAAGATATTTATTCTCAAATTTATTTTCTTTTCTAACTTTTATTGATACTGATGCGGCCTGATCTAAACATTGAGTTAACAAAATCGTATTAATGGTAGGCAGCATTCCAGGCTTATCCGAATGAAAGTTATTTACAAAACCAGCAAATATTGATGAGATATTTTTTATTGATTTTATATATTGACATTCAATATTATGAACTCCTGGAGAAACTTGAATTTTCGATGATAATTGATTCAAAATGCGTGCTCCTATTAATGCTGTTAGCGCATCAGGATGGCAGAAATTTGCAGTAAAACTATCATTAGGATTTCGTAAAGCTCCGTGACGATGAAATCCTGTAAAAAAAGCTAAATTTGGATATTTATTACAAAGAATAAAAGGGTTTTTATTTTCATTATCAATACAAAAAGAACCGACTAGACAGCCAAGAACCACATTTTCTCTTTTTAAATTTTTTCTGAGTTCTAAAGCATTTTTAACATCATCTTGTATGTGATTACTATTTGAAGCAAGAATAACTATCTCACATTTCAAGAGAAGATCTTTTAGATCAAATGACTTTATTTTTCCCTCTGAAGAATAATTTCCCATTCTCTTAATCTTTTCAATAATCTCATTATCCATAATAGAAATAACATCATTTGAGAAAGCACCTAATAAATCTCTACCCTCCCTAGGAGCCAAGAGAATATTATTTGATTTTCCATGCATAGCACAGTTGTATGCTAGTGATGCAGGATATAAACCAACACTGTAAAATCCAACTTTGCTATTCTCTATATCTTCAATCAATGAATAAACAAATTTTTCATCTTTGATGTTTTCTACGAAATTATTCTTCATTTTTGGAAACTCTTGATAATTTTTTTTAATTTCTTCCCCATACCAACATTTTTCTACATTAAAGCAATTTTTGACCATAGCAAATTATTTATTGAAAATATTGAGTTTTTTAATTTATAATTTCTGAGAAAGTGGAAATTAAACGAAAAATAATTATAAATATGGAATGTCTAGCAAGTAATTTAAATGAACAAGAAAAATTAATTTCTTCAAAAAATATTTTATTTATTCAAGACATTGACGGAGTTTGTATCCCTTTAGTTAAAGATCCAATGACTAGAGAATTAGAATCAAAATATATCTATGCAGTAAAAGAATTAGCCGAGGAATTCTTTGTATTAACTTGCGGGGAACATGAAGGTCCAAGAGGAGTTAACAGAATAATAGAGAGGAGTTTAAGGAGCACTACTGAGCCTAAAAACAAAGAGCTATATTTAAGAGGTTTAGCTGCCTGTGGAGTAGAGTATCAAGACAGTAATGGTGAAATAAGTTTTGAAGGAGTCTCAGAAAAAGAACTAAGTTTTTTATCTAAAGTACCTAGTTTAATAAGACCAAAATTTAATTATATAGTTAAGAATATATTTCCTGAACTTAGCCAAGAGGATATCAATTTTCACGCAGTAAAATCAATATGTGAAACACGCTTCTCGCCAACGATAAATTTCAATAGTCTGTTTGATTTAGTTCATGAAGATTCTGATAAAAGAAAGCTTATTCAAATTAGTTTTGAAAAAATGATGAATGAAATCATTTTAAAAGCTGAATCCGAAGGCCTCAAAAACTCATTTTTCCTTCATATTTCACCAAATTTAGGTAATAAAAATGGTAGAGAAACAATTAAACTTTCTGCTAAAGATGATATCGGATCAACAGACATACAATTACTTATTAAAGGAGCAGTTAAAGATTCTGGAGTTTTATTTCTTTTAAATAAATTTATTGCGGATAAAACTGGTAAAGCTCCTTTTGGAAGAAATTTTAATTTTAGAAACTCTCCAAATTCTGTTTTGGAAAAAATTGATTTATGCAAAAGAACTATTCAAAAAGAAGATATGCCTTTGATTGTAGGAGTTGGTGATACAGTCACATCAAAAAAAAATGATGAAAAAAGTTATTCAAGAGGAGGAAGTGACAGGTCTTTTCTAGAATTAATACAAATATTAGGTAATGAATTTGGGATTAAGAATAAAATAATTTTTGTAGATAGTAGTTCTGGTGAAGTTGAAAGACCCTCTACAAAAAAAACTGGTTTAATAGGGATCAGTGATGTTGATGACAACTTAAAATTTGACATAGTTTTTAAAAATGGTCCCAAAGAATACATAAGTTGGTTTATTGAACTTGCTAATGAGAGATCAAACTTTAAAAAAAAATAGTTGACTTTTTTATTTTCGAATGACAATTTATAAATAATAGATTCATGAAAGAAAAATTCCCTTCAATATACAAAGAACCTATAGAAACATTACAAATTAACATAGGTTATAAATGCAATCAGGCTTGTAAGCATTGTCATGTCAATTCGAGTCCAATAAGGACTGAAAAGATGTCCAATAAAATGATATCTCTTATTCCAAAGATAATTGAAAAATATAAAATCAAGACTTTAGATATTACAGGTGGAGCGCCAGAACTTCACCCAGAATTTAAAAACCTAATAACCAGCTTAAGCACAAAACAAGTTGATATTATTGATAGGTGCAATTTGACAATTTTTTTTGAAGAGGGTTATGAAGATCTTCCTCAATTTCTTGCAAAAAATAAAGTGATAGTTACTGCTTCGCTACCGTGTTATGAAAAAAATAATGTTGATTTTCAAAGGGGTTTTGGCGTTTTTGAAAAAAGTATTAATGCCATTAAAATTCTTAATGATTTAGGCTATGGAAAGAAAGAAAATGGATTACAATTAAATCTTGTTTACAATCCTGTAAGCCCAATTCTTCCTCCTTCTCAGGAAATATTGGAGAAGGATTATAAAAAAATTTTATTCGAAAAATTCAATATCGTTTTTAATAATTTATACACGATAACTAATATGCCAATAAATAGATATGAAGAATCTCTTAGAAGAGAAGGGAAACTAAATACTTATTACAATTTACTAAAAGAAAATTTTAATGAAAAAAATTTAGAAAATCTTATGTGTAAAAAGACAATTAGCGTAAATTGGCTAGGAGAAATTTATGACTGTGACTTTAACCAACAGATAAATTTCCGAGAGAATAAAGGACCAAAGACACTTTTTGATCTGTTGGATGAATCATTTACTTTTGACTACGGGGTGGCTGTAAAAGAACATTGTTTTGCTTGCACTGCAGGTGCAGGGTCAAGTTGTGGAGGGACTTTAAGTTAAAACTTACTAAATGCAATTAGGACAAATAGCTCTTACGTTTAGAGAGGATTCAATTAGTTTAAAACCATTAACTTTTGCTGCAACTTTACCTGCCTTTAAAACCTCGTCATTTTCGAATTCTTCTGTTCTTCCACACCTAATGCAAATCAAATGATGATGATCAGGTGTGTCGTTACTAAGCAATTCATATCTGTGTCCACCCTCACTGAGTTCTAATTCATGAAGCAACCCCATTTGTACTAAAAGTCTTAAAGTTCTATAAATTGTTGCTAGTGATACTTTGGAGCTTGTTTTAACTAACTTTTCATGAACCTCTTCAGCACTAAGATGCTTTCCAGAGCCAATATTTTCAAATAAATTAAGAACTTTTAGCCTCTGAGGAGTTAATCTCTTCCCATCTTTATGCAATCCATCACCAAGAGGAGATGTGATTACTTTGTATTGAGAGGATAATGGCAAAGTTAACATATAGCTATTCTCAATAATAACTCTAGATGAGAGTAAAACAACTTATTGATTTAAAATGTTTACTAAAGTTCTTCAAAATATTATGTTAAATGTATCTTTATATATAAATGATGAATGATCAAGAAATCTCTTCTGATAAATTATCATCGAAAGTAAACGCCTTGATAATTATTGATATTCAGGAAAAAATAATAAGACCAATTTTTAATAAGGATTCAATAATCAAAAACATTAAAAAGCTAATAAATGCTTACCAAATTTTAGAAGAAAACATATTTATATCTGAACAGAACCCACTCAAATTGGGAGTAACGATACCTGAATTATCACCCATAGCAGAATTTAGAAAATTTGAAAAAATGGCATTCAGCCTAGCTAAATTAGAAGATTTTTTAAAAGAACTTAAAGATAAGAAAATTACTAATTTGATAGTTTGTGGGATCGAAACGCATATTTGTATTCAACAAACAGTCTTAGATTGTTTACAAAAAGGATTTGAAGTTATTCTCATATCAGATTCCATGGGAAGTCGAAATAGGGTAGATCATGAAATAGCATTACAAAGAATGACTCAGAGTGGGGCGATATTAACAACAACTGAATCAATGATTTTTGAATTATGCAAAACTGCGGATAGAGAAGAATTTAAAGAAATTAGAAACATAATAATTAGTTAAAGAAAAATAAAGACTGGTTTGTTGTTTTGAGATAATTTAAAATTTTATTAAAGATAAATTTTAAGGGTTTATTTGAATATGAAATTAGTTACTGAAAACTTCCTTCTGGCAATATCTATTTTTTTTATTGGAACTTTATTGTCGATAATACTTTCAAAAGTTTCAAAAATATTTTTTAAAAAGATTTCCAAAAGAACAAAAACAAATTTCGATGATTTTATTTTTGAGGTGATCTCTGGAATTATAAAACCTATAGGTTTCCTCCTATCATTTTATTTTTCAATTGACTATTTTTTTGCTGATGAAATAACTTTTATCTCTGTCTTATTGAATATATTGAAATTATTTATATTAATAATCATCATAAAAGCTCTCAACAAAGTTTTAATAAGATCTTTAAGAGAAACGACCTCGAAAATTAATGATTCCTCCATTAGTTCGATGGTATCTTCACTAACTCCATTGATAAAAGCATTAACATGGACTATTGGCTCAATTTTCTTCTTACAAAATATAGGTGTTCAAATGACTGCTATTTGGGCTTTACTAAGTGCAGGAGGTATTGGAGCAGGATTA
Organism: uncultured Prochlorococcus sp.; assembly: GCA_902565305.1. Lineage (GTDB taxonomy): Bacteria > Cyanobacteriota > Cyanobacteriia > PCC-6307 > Cyanobiaceae > Prochlorococcus_A. The sequence goes on along the minus strand of CACFEJ010000014.1, from coordinate 9,070 downwards.
GCTTTAAAAGATCCAGTTCAGGAGTTCTTTGAATATATAACAATTTTGCTTGATAAACCTTTTCAAAAAGGTGAGTTTATAAAATCTGATGGAGTCCTCGGAATGGTTGAGAGAGTGGGAGTACGATCATCAAGGATAAGAAGTATTAATGGAGAAGTAATAGTAATGAGCAATAGCGCCCTAACAAATGGAATAATTTCAAATTACGCACAAATGGAAAAAAGAAGGTTAGTGCATAAATTAGGAGTAGTTTATGAAACCTCTCCAAAACTTATGAAATTGATTCCAATAATAATTAAAAAAATAGTTGAAGATACAAAAGATGCGTCTTTTGATAGATGTCATTTCACAGATTTCGGCGACTTCAGTCTTAATTTCGAACTTGTTTATTACATCCCAACAAATAATTATCTCGCGGCAATGGAAGCTCAACAATCTATAAATTTAAGAATTATTGAGGAATTTGCGGTTAATAGTATAGAGTTTGCATTCCCAACACAAACCTTAAATATTGAAAGTAACAAAGCCAAATGATCTACAAATCTCTTCACTTAAAATCCAGAGTTTTGAAGCCAACTCAGAATTATTTGCCTCATCACTTACCTTACTTTCAACTAATTTATGTTTTTTAAAAGATATAAGTTTATTACTTAAATGAACGTATCCAATATTATTTAAATTTGAATCAAAAACAATTTCAGAAAGTATCCTACCAGCATTTTCGATACTTTCAGAAATTCCTAAAATATTTTTTGCAGCTTTAGAAAAAATTAAATATCCAAAGAGATTAAAACGCTTACTGTATCTAAAAAAACCAAGATCATCATTTGGTATTACTAGACCAGGAGCCCAAGAAATTACAGAAATTTTACTAGAGGAAATTTTTAATTTTTTTTCAAGTTCTTTAGCAAACAAAATATTACATAACTTACTATTTTTATAAGCTTCATCAGCATTAAAATTTAAAAATTGCCCAGTTACTTTTTTTCTTAAATTAACGAGGTTATTAAGTCCCGCTTTCTTTCCTATATTGCCACCTGAACTTTTGGGGTCGTGTACATCTGATGATGTAATAATGATTCTAGATTCTTCTTTATCTCTAATAAAATCTTTTAGGACATTTACCAAGTAAAAATGTGCAAGATGATTTACTGCAAAAGTTAGTTCTATGCCTTGTTTTGATACTTTAGGGTAAAAAGAGCCTGTGTATTGCAATCCTGCATTTAAAACAAGAACATCTAAAAAAATCTTGTTACTAATAAAGTAATCTTTAATTTTTTTAATATTCTCTAGATCTGAAAGATCACAATTTTCAATAATATTTAAAAATTTACTGAGGTAATTTTTATCAAAATGTTTCTCGATTTTTCTGAGAAATTCATTCTTTCTAAATTCATTTTTTAATACAACATATAAAATATTTTTCGTCTTCAGCAAATTAATAATGGCAAAAAACCCTATTCCAGAATTACCTCCAGTAATTAAAATATTTTTATTTTTAATCATTTAAATTCTTATATTTTTTTTATGATAAAAAAATAAATAAAGTTTTTTTTATTTTGTAATCTTATAAATTATTGTTAAAACACTGAAAACTTAGTCACTAGTATTTGAATAATTTGATTATTATTATTCTACTCTCATTATAAGTATTGGATGAAAAATATAATTCTAGGCTCAGAAGTAATAATTTGTTCCATAAATTTCTTTAATCATAAGATTTATATTTAATGTCAAAAGAAAATATGCCAGATATTCTTGTTTTGGGTGCAGGGCCTGCAGGTATGGCTATTGCCTCAGCTTTAGGGAAGGAAAAATTAGATGTTGAAGTGCTTTCTCCAAATGGACCAGATGAACCTTGGCCAAATACATATGGCATTTGGGGGAAAGAAGTTGATCAACTCGGGCTTCAGGATTTACTTGAATATAGATGGAAGAATACTGTAAGTTTTTTTGGGCATGGCGCTTTAGAAGAGCAGGACGACGAGAATAAAGCCACGGAACATTCACTAGATTATGGACTATTTGATAAGAAGAAACTACACAATTATTGGTTTAACGAATGCAATAAGTCTTTTATTAAATGGCATCAAGGCTTTGCAAACAAAATACATTTTGAAAAATACAAAAGTACAGTAACTACAAAAGATGGCAAAACTTACTCTGCAAGATTAGTAGTAGATGCAACAGGGTATGATCCTGTTTTTCTTAAATTAAAATCCTGTGGTCCCTTAGCAGTCCAAACTTGTTATGGGATAGTAGGTAATTTTAGTAAACCTCCACTTAAGAAAGGGCAGTTTGTATTAATGGACTATAGAAATGATCATCTTAACGATGAGCAAAAAAAAGAACCGCCAACTTTTCTTTATGCCATGGATATGGGCGATGGAAAATATTTTCTTGAAGAGACATCTCTTGGTTTGGTAAATCCTCTAACAATGGAAAATTTAAAAGAGAGACTAGAGAAGAGGCTTTCTTATCGAAATATATCAATCACAAGCATGCAGCACGAAGAGCTTGGCTTATTTCTTCCTATGAATATGCCAATCCCAGATTTCAAACAACAAATACTTGGATATGGTGGTGCTGCTTCTATGGTACATCCTGCATCTGGATATTTAATTGGTAATGTTTTAAGAAGAGCTCCACTTGTCGCAAAGGCAGTCTCAGAAGCAATTAAAAACAAAAATCTAAGTACCTATCATATTGCTAGAAAAGGTTGGGAAACTTTATGGTCAAAAGAATTAATTAGGAAGAAATCACTTTACCAATTTGGATTAGAGAAACTCATGAGGTTTGATGAGAAACTATTGAGAGAATTTTTTGGCAGTTTTTTCCAACTACCTAAAAATCAATGGTATGGGTTTCTAACTGATACTCTTTCTTTAAAAGAGATTATATATGCTATGTGCGTAATGTTTATAAAGGCTCCATGGAGTGTAAAGAAAGGCCTTATGATTATGCATGGAAGAGAATTTAAAATGTTACTTAGGATAATATTTCCAAACATATAGTTAAAAAATGAGAACCATATTAATAAGTGGAGCCAGTAGAGGTATTGGACTTAATATTGCACATAAAGAATTAAAAGAAGGCAATAGAATTAGTGTTGGCATAAGAGATTTAGAATCATTAAAAGGAAGCGCTATTGATCCAAAAAAATGGCCAGAAGGGAGAATCATAATCAACCACTATGATGCTTTAAAAAAAATTACAGCCGAAAATTGGATAAAGAATACCGTAAATGAATTTGGAGGATTTGATTCAGTAATAAATTGTTCTGGAGTATTATCGAAAGTTCCTTTCTTATACAAAGATGGTGATGAAGAGGATATTTTAAATACATTAAATATCAATTTTTTGGCAATTTGGCATTTATGTAGGCTTTCTTGGGATCATTTATGTGCCTCTGGAAGAGGAAGAATTATTGTTTTAGTTTCAATGAGTGGTAAAAGATCTAAAGGTGATTTAGCCGCTTATTCTTCTTCAAAGTTTGCTTTGATGGGATTATGCCAAACTATGAAAAATAAAGGCTGGGATAAAAATATAAGGATTTCTGCAATTTGCCCAAGCTGGGTTAATACAAAAATGGCCCAAAATATCTCTTCTTTAGACAAATCAAGCATGACACAACCTGAAGATATTGCTGAAATATGTTCAACTATTCTTAAGTTACCTACCCAATCAGTTCCATTTGAAATCGCCTTAAATTGTAACTATGAAATTTAACCTAAATTAAAAATTAAGTAAGCCATTGAAAGCATTGCAATTGCAATAAATAAACCTTTTATTCGATTAGTTAACAATGAAAAAAGAGATAAATCTTCAGAAAAGTATCCGCCAAAACTACCTGTAATAAATAATATAACCATTGGTAGAGATGCCATTCCGAAAGAATAAGATATAGATCTTGCAAATCCAAAATTTAAATAATTAAAAATAAAAGAACCTAATGAAAACAATAAAAAAGATGCAAATAGAGTTATAGAAACTTCAGCATCTAAAGTGTGAGGTAAGCTACCCTTTAATTCAAATTGCTTTTTACATTCTCTAATTTGTCTTTTAGAAAGCTTTAAATATCCAGTTTCAGGAATTCTTTGCGACTTATATTTTCTTAATAATCTTGCTTCAAGAGTTTCTGGCTCCTTAGTCATAATTGATGTTAATAATTCATCTGGCTTTAATTTTTTAATTTTCTTTTCAAGATTATCCGTTTTCCCAATCCTATAAAGGTCTCCTACTCTAATAAGGTAAACATATCCCGACATTTGCGATGTAAAATCAATACTGTTCTTACTTAGATAATACTAAAAGAATTAGGTAAATTAAAATTTTTTACAATATGAAAAACGATATTTTATATTCATTTCGAAGATGTCCATATGCTATTCGTGTAAGATGGGCCCTGTTAATTTGCGAAATAAAAGTTGAGATAAGAGAAATTGATTTAAAAAATAAACCTCTAGATTTTTTAAATAATTCAAAGACAAAAACGGTTCCAATTCTTATAAAAAAAAATAGTGAAGTTATTGAAGAAAGTCTTGAAATCATCCTGTGGGCTCTCTCAGAGTCGAAAAAGGAAAAAATCAAATTAATTTATTTTCCTGAGAACAAAAAGGAAGATATTTTTGAAATAATTAATGAAAACGATAACGAATTCAAATATCATTTAGATCGATTTAAATATGCCACAAGATATAAAGATAGTGATGAAGAATTTCATTTCACAAATGCTATAAAATTTATAAAGAGATGGAACGAACTACTTGCAGAAAACAAATATTTTTTTGGAGATAGCCCAACAATCGCTGATTGGTCTGTTTGGCCTTTTGTAAGACAATTTAGAATCGCTTGTGAAAGTCAAAAAAGGATAAATTATTTTGAACCCTCGATAAAAAACTGGTTAGATTCATTTGAGAAAAATAAAGAATTTAAAACCTTAATGTATAAATACGAATTATGGGAACCAAATTATAGAAAGAATTATTTTCCTTTTAATTAACTTTCTAACAACTTCCTTTTTTCAATTATTCTTGCTAACTCCAAAAAATATCCTGCAGTCCTAAATTTTCCAATATTTTTTTCTTTAAAATCAAGATCGCTTCTAATTTCTGCAGTCTCCGCCATTAGCAAATCTAAATCATTTGATCCAAGACTATACAATTCTCCTAGTTCGATTTCCCTTCCGAGTAAATGACTCCTAAACCACTTCCCTTTATTTTCTTGAGGTGGAATATCGTAGGGAGTAAATGACATTAAAATAAAATTTAGGCTAATACTATTCTAGGGTTCTTATTGAAACTTTTTCATCTCTACTTTATTAAAAATCAATGCAATAAAAAGAATTGCAAATGTAATTAGGGCACAAATTTCTGTCCAATAATCTAAGCCAATTTTAGAAATCATTAATGGTGCAAGAACTGTAAATAGTCCCCCAGAAAGAATTAACTGAGCGAAAAGCTGTTTTGACGTAAAAATTGGTAAAGTCTTAGAAATATTTTTAGGATCTGCAAGCCTTAAAAGAAGTAACCCAGAAGCTACCACACCTGTAGAATTCCCAAACTCTATCAAGCTTTTTTCAAACCAATAATCATCAAAAATAAAGTATGCGAAATAAGCAATGCAGATTAAATTCCAAAATAAACCGAAAATAGTAAACACTAAAATAAGTATCCAATTATCAAAAACAACTGCGATATCTAAACTCGCCATAGCTGTAAAAATCAACAAATCTGTGGATAAAATACCAATCTCCCTTTGCAGAATATTTGAAATAAATTCTGTATTTTTGGTTTTCTCTAAAATATATCTTATAAGGAGAGAACCCATAAGGATAAAAGGGAATACTGGTAGTGAAAAAATAATTTCCTTCGAAAAATCTCCAAAAGAACTTGAAATATACCTTAAAAATTTAAGTAGCAAAATACCAAAAGAAATTGCCAAACCAGAGAATCCAAGATTTATTATAAAAATTCTTAAATCTGCAAAAATTCCCGTCTTATTTTTCCCCTTTAGAGTATCTTTTTGTTCAAGAATTTCCTCAGTATCTGAAAGACCTAAAGTTCTTCCAAGGAAGATGAATATGCTACCCAATATTGAAGAGGATAAAAGACCCATTGTTGCCATAGCCAAACCAAGATCTAAACCATTTGGGAAACCTAGTTTATTAAAACTTTCACCGATTATTGATGCAGCTCCATGACCGCCCTCAAAACCTACCTCTATTAAACAACTCATTAGAGGATTTGCGTCCATAGATGGAGGCAGAAAATATTTAACAACAAGGCCACCGACAAAAAATTGTCCGAAACCCAGTGAAAGAGCTAATAGAAATTGATTAAAAATCGGTTTAACTAAACCATTTATATTCGGTATAGGTCTTCCCATCATTAAAGTTGCGAAGACTAATGATAAAAGAGGAGTAGGAAAATTACTCCAAACATTTGTTGTTTCTTTTGGTAAAAGGTGTATCGCACCAAATGGGCCTATAGATATACCTAAAATTCCTGAAATGACTGCTATTGGCAATCCAAATCTCTCGAGTTGAACAGCTAGTTTAAATTTCCTTCCAAAAATCAACAAAAAAAATATAATTAACAATCCCAAAAAACTTATCAATAGAGAATTTGAAAAAATATCTTTATTCTGTATCGAAAAAATATTCAATGATTTCAAAAACATATAACTCTAAATCTAAATTAATAAACAAAATTTTTCAAATAAAAAAGGCTCCGGTAAGAGGAGCCTTTTGATATTGGTAAGAAAATTTGAAAATTAATCTTTAAGAGTAACTGTTGCACTATCAATGTTACTGATAGCATTTGTAACTCTCTTGAAATCAAAGCCTAGTGCTCTTAAAGCGTGCCATAGATGACCTTGAATAAAGAAGAATCCAAAATAGTAATGAACATTAGCTAACCATGCCCTTGAAGTGTACTCACCATCAGGAAGATCAACAGTATCTACCCAATAAGGGGAAATACTAAACTTCAATTCAAGTGGTTCACCAAAGAATTCAGTTGGATAAACTGTTGTGTTAGCTGCACTCCAGAAGGCTGCAATAATAGCCATCCAGCCTATTCCTGCAAGTGACCATGAAAGAACAGCTTCTGCAGAAAGAAGTCCTTTACCTTTAAATTTGGTATATTCTCCAACTTGCTTAGTAGCAATATGCCAAGCACCACCAGTGATCTCAACGAAAGCAAGAAAAGCATGGCCTCCCATTACTTCTTCAAGGCTATCAATAGTCAAAAAGTCTGTTTGGTGATTCCAAATTTTGGCCAAATTTAATTCATACTCAACTTGTCTTACAGAACCAATAGCTGGATCATAAATTCCATGAACCCTTGCCCATTCAACAAAAGCGATAACTGCGAAACCAAGAATAATTAAATGGTGACCGAGAATAAATGTCAATTTGTCTGGATTATCCCATTCAATATTGAATTTTCTAGCTCTTGCTACATCAGAATCTTCTAGATTCCCAGGAAGAAGTAAAGAGTGTAAAAGTCCTCCGGCTGCTAAAACCATAGAAGAAACTAAGTGAACTATTGCTATCGCTAGAACAGGCTTAGTATCTCCCATCGCAACTCCATTAGCATCAAACCCTATTCCAAGAGTTGCTAAGTGAGGAAGAACGATTAGAGGTTGATGACCCATTGGGACGCTTGGGTCAAATCGTGAAAGTTCAAAAAGGGTGAATGCACCCGCCCAGAAAACAATTAATCCTGCATGAGCTACATGAGCAGCAATGAATTTTCCTGAGCGATTTGCTACACCTGAATTACCAGCCCACCATCCGTAGGTAGTATCTGGATTTCCATAGGTTTGCATTTAGGAATTGATTAGCTTAAACGTTTTGAGAATACTTTATATTTCACCAAACAGTTGAATTCATAACAAAATTGTAAAGGTTAGTAATCCTAACTATTACTAAACAAAAATTATTCGTAGGGCAAGACAAGAGTAAAGAAGGTAGATTTTATGAAGAAAAATTATTCTCAGAGATATAAGTTCAATCAAATAAACCAGTATTTTTAAATTCAAATAAGTTAAAAAAATTTCATTTTGCTGACATTAAACGATGTTTTGTTTCATTACACCGTGTTGGTTATTGCCTCATTTTCAAACAATTATTAAATATGTGATAAGACATCTAATATTATGACTACTTCTCAAGAGTCTTCTAGAAAATTTTCACTAGAAATGAAATCTGAAGTTCATTACAAAAAGGCTGCAAAATCTTACAGAAAATCGAAACAATATATAAATATGATCAACTTATATCCAACTTTGCAAAACACTCTTATTGAGTGTAAGGATGAGAATCTAATCGAATAAATATCTTATATATTTTACCAAATTAATCAGGATTACATAACATTTTTTAGGCTGCAATATTATAGTTTTCTTCAGAATAAAATTTATTAATTATTTCTTTGCACATTTTTATATTGTATAGCGCTTTGGGTTTCCAAGGTTTTTTCTGACCGAGTGGAGAGCTTTTCCAATGAATCCCAGGCTTGAGTATTCCATTTTCACGTAAAAAAGAAAGTTTAATTTCAGTTATTCCCAGTTTTTCAGAGGTCAACTCAGATGAGCTCCACATATCCCCTAACATTGAATTAAGTAAATATTATTAATCCTTGATAACGTTAATTTTATTTTTTTGAAAGGGGTAAAACTTTTAAATAATTATTAAGTCACAAAAAACCTTGTATTTACAAAGAAAAGAGATTTGAAAGATTTATATCAAATTAAGAAATATTAAATAAAGAATCTTCATTAATGAATATCTCATCGATACCCTTTCCTTTATTGATGTATTTATAGTTAACGTATTCTTCTGTAATCGATTGATGCTTTGAAAGATTGATCCAACCCTTATGCCAATTTCCACTATTTATTAATTCTTCATAAGTAGTTTTTAAGTTAATTTCAGAATCAAGGACAGAAACCATTAAAAAACTAATATTTCCTTTTTCCTTAGTCTCATTTAGTAAAACAAAATGTCTTAATCCTTTTATGGTTTTATTAGAAGTCCAGTAATTTTCCATAATTATTTTTTCTT
>CACFEJ010000013.1 GCA_902565305.1 uncultured Prochlorococcus sp. | reverse complement strand
TCTTTAATTTATTTATAGTTGAAAATGATTTAAAGTAAATTAGAGTAAATACAAAATTTTGCAAAAATATTTTTTTAAACTATGTTTACAGGAATAATTCAATCAGTTGGAAAACTAAGACAAGAAAAAAATATTTTAGAAATTGAAATTCTAGATAATTTATTTGATATGGCAATTGGTGACAGCATAGCTGTTGATGGAATTTGTTTGACAGTTAAAGAGATTTTTCAAAATAAATTTACTGTTGATGTTAGTGAGGAGACATTAAAAAAAACAACTTTAGGAGTAAAGTCGAACCTGAATCAGATTGTTAATTTGGAGCCCGCTCTTAGGGTGTCTGACCGTCTAGGAGGGCATATAGTCAGCGGACATGTCGATGGCCTTGGAACAGTTGAGAATATAGAAAAATTAGAGAAATCTTGGCTCTTATCAATAAAGTGGAAAAATAATAATTTTTCAAAATATGTAGTTAATAAAGGGAGTATTTGTGTAAATGGTATAAGTCTTACAATTGCAAAATATGAGCGGGAAGGAGAAATATTTACTATTGCGATAATTCCTCATACTTGGCATAATACAAATCTGAATAAATTAAATATCGGTGACAGCGTAAACCTTGAAGCAGATGCACTAATTAAATATGTAGAGAAATTACTTTTATTTAATAAAAATAGTAATCAAGATTTATCTTTTAATAATATTTCTTCCGAGTGGCTTAAAGAAAACGGTTGGTAAAATATATTGTTTAATTTAATGGAATCAGATAAATTGTTTTTGACTCTTTTTTAAGATCTATTTTAAATTCCTGACCAGGTTCTAGACCTAATTTTTTGGTGTAGGCATGACCAATTAATAGGTTCCCATTGCCATGAACTTTAGTTTTGAATTCTGTCTGTCTGCCTCTTGAAGCTCTATTACCATTTTTCCCCAAACGACCCTTTCCTATTTTGTAACCCTTAGCTTCGATAAGCGCCCTATAGAAACTTTTTCTTAAGATTCTTCCACTTGGACCTACGTACCCACAACCTTTTGCTATCTCATCTTCAGATTTTTTACTTAATAACTTTGCTTTTTCAAGAAGTTCCTTTCCTTCTAGCATTATCTGACAAATTCATAATTATATATTCTTACTAAAAAGGAGAACTGTGGCAATATAAATTAATAAAAAATATATTTAATTTTTGAAATTTAGTTTTTTATAAAAGATACAAAATAATAAATAAAACAACCCATATTCCATCTACAAAATGCCAGTACAATTCAACAGCTTCCAATGGAAACATATTTTGACTGGTTAATCTTCCGCCATTTATTCTCGATTGCCAAGCTATAATTAAAATCATTAAAGTGCCTAAAGTGACATGTAATCCATGAAAACCAGTAAGAGCATAAAAAGTACTTGCAAATAAATTATCGGTTAATCCAAAAGGTAAATGAAAATATTCAAATAATTGACATATTAAAAATATAATTCCAAGAAAAGCAGTAAAAAATAACCATTTTTGGGAATCTGAGTTTTTATCTTTTAAAAGTGCTTTGCCTGCTTTATGGAAAGTTGCACTACTAACAAGTAACAAAATTGTATTAAGAGTAGGTATTGGTAGTTCTAATTCATAAATAGCACCATCTGGTAATGGATTTACTGCTTTATAAGTTAAATAAGCAGCAAAGAATCCAGCAAAAGTCATTCCGTCTGCAATTAGGAAAGTTATAAGACCAAACATTCTGAAGTCTTCATGTGTTTCATTAACTTCAGAATTATTTTTTTGAATTTCTTTTGAGCTATCTAGTGTTGTCATATGTTTTTATCTCTGTTAAGAAATTTCTTTACCGTAACCATATGGTTCTTCAACTAATGGAGCTTCTCCTTCCCAATTTTCAACTGGAGGTGGAGAAGATGTTAACCATTCAGGTGTAAGAGCATTCCAAGGGTTATCTCCAGCATTTTTTCCATTTCTCACACTAAGGAATACGTTAATTAAAAAAGGAATTGTACTTATAGCCATCAAAAGAGCACCAAGGCTACTAATTTGATTAACGAACTGGAATTGAGGATCATATTCTGCAACTCTTCTTGGCATTCCATTTAAACCAAGCCAATGTTGAGGAGCGAAGCATAAGTTAAATCCAATAAAAGTAATGATAAAGTGTAAAATTCCTAATTTTTCATTGAGAATTCTCCCAGTTACTTTGGGGAACCAATGATAAATGGAAGAGAAAATAATAAAAACAGTCCCTCCATAAACTATATAATGAAAATGGGCTACAACGAAATAGGTATCATGTACGTGAATATCGAAAGGTACCTGTGCCAAAGCAACTCCTGTAATACCTCCAAAAACAAAATTTATAATAAATCCGCAAGAGAATAACATTGCACTATTAATGGAAATTTTACCTCCCCATAATGTTGCAACCCAATTGAAAAATTTTATACCTGTCGGAACAGCAATAAATGCTGTGGCGATAGTAAAGAATAATCTCATCCAAGGTGGCGTTCCACTCGTAAACATATGATGCGCCCAAACAACTAAACCTAAAACTACTATCCCCATTATTGAAAAAACCATTGTTGTATATCCAAAAAGTGGTTTTCTAGCATGTACAGGAAGTATTTCACTAACTAAACCAAAGGCAGGAAGGACCATAATGTATACAGCTGGATGAGAATAAAACCAAAATAAATGCTGATAAACTACGACATTGCCTCCTAAAACAGGATTGAAAAACCCTGTATTAGCGATGATATCGAAGCTAAGTAGAATTAAAGTGCCTGCTAAAACAGGAGTTGACAAAACAACTAATAGACTTGTTCCAAGCATTGCCCAACAATACATTGGCAATTGCATAAGTTTTAATCCTGGCCTTCTTAGTTTGATAATGGTCGCGATAAAGTTTATTCCACCAAATATAGAGCTGCCTCCAAGTAATAGAACGCTCAGAATCCAAATAATTTGTCCCGATTGAGGAGTAGTTATGCTCAAAGGAGGATAAGCCGTCCATCCAGCCTGAGCAGCACCCTCAACAAAATAGCTTGCTACCAGCATCAAACCAGAAGGAGGAATTAACCAAAAAGCAACAGCATTTAATCTTGGGAATGCCATATCTCTTGCACCTACATAAAATGGAATTAAATAATTTCCAAAAGCACCATTAACTACAGGCACTATCCAAAGGAATATCATTATTGTTCCGTGTAGAGTTAAAACTTGGTTATAAACATCTCTCGGCATAAAGTCAGACATTGGACTAGCTAGTTCAATTCTAATGGCGCTCGCTAAGGTTCCTCCTATTAAATAGAAAAGAAAACCGCAGACTAAGTATTGTATTCCAATTACTTTATGATCAAGGCTAAAACTAAAGTATCTAAGCCAGCCTTTAGGTTGAAGGCTTTCATTATTAGTTTTTTGTGGATCGATTGATATTGTCATAAATTTACCTCTGATTTTTTATTTTTGTTAAACCATTCGTTGTAATCCGATTCTTCTTCAACAATTATGGAGGCTCTCATCCCTCCATGATATGGGCCACATAATTCTGCGCAAATTATCGGATATTTTCCTACTTTTGTAGGAGTGAAATTCAGAATAGTAGGTTGCCCAGGAATAATATCCTGTTTAATTCTGAACTCTGGCACCCAAAAAGCATGAATGACGTCTTTGGATTCCATTTTCATTGATACTTTTTGATCAACAGGAACGTGTAGTTCTCCTGATATGAAATTGCCCTTGGGATAATTGAATAGAAATGCAAATTGCATAGCTGAAACTTCAATTGATAAATTATTTATTGCTATTTCATTATCAGAGGTTTGACTTATTCCAGCCCAAATTTTTTCAGTATTAGAACTCATCATTTCGTGGTTATGATTTAGTTCTTTCATCCCTCCCATTCGATCGTAGATGTTGTAGCTATATAAACCTATTAATAAAACAATTATTGAAGGGATAATTGTCCATACAATTTCTAAGCTTAAATTTCCCTCTAAGGCTATGCCATCGCCTATCTGATCATTTCTTTTCCTAAACTTAAATAAGCTATATGTAACAGCTATTGTCATTCCTATAAAAATGATTAATCCAATGATGAAAAGAATTTTAAAAAGTTCATCGTAAATTGGTGCGTTAATACTTGCTTCAGCTGGGAGCAAATTTACATTAAAACCAATCCAAAAAGATATAGCAAAAACGAGGGAAATAATTAGAATTAAATAAAAGTTTTTATTTAACAATTGAGCTCTAAAAATTTGTATTTATATCCCCAAGATATTCAATTTTTTTAATCCTGCATCCTTTGTTAAAAGAAAAACATTTAAATTCACAACTTCTTAAGATTTATGAAATAAAAGGCGTATTATTAATAACTTTTTAGAGTTAATTGTCAGGGAAAAAAGATTAAATTAGTAAATTATTTTTTAAATTAAACATATTAATTTTTAATTAATGTTTGGTTTTTAAATCTAATTTATTATGCAAAATAATAGGTTTTAACCATTTGATTAATAATCAATTATATAAATCAAAATATCTGACAATTTTTAAAAGGTTGGGAAGTCATAGTGTATTGGCACTTATCGCACTAATCGTAATTGGAGGTGCTACTAGAGTCATGGAGGCTGGACTTGCCTGTCCAGATTGGCCGTTATGTTATGGATCTTTTTTGCCTTTTAATCATATGAACCTAAGAGTATTTCTAGAGTGGTTTCATCGTCTAGATGCTTTTCTGGTTGGCATATTAATTCTTTTTAAATTTTCCCTTTCAATTATATGGAAAAATGAAATTCCAAATTGGTTACCTAAAACTTATTCACTATTACTTTTTCTCGTTATTGTCCAAGGATCTTTTGGAGCTTTAACAGTAATAAACTTGCTTGATTCATATACTGTTACTGGCCATCTTTTAATAGCTTTTCTACTTCTCATCACAACAATTTCAATAAATCAAAATTTAGAAAATGATGATATAGAAGAGCCATTAATTTGGTGGAGATTTTTATTGTTTTTTCCTCTTTTACTTACTCTTATTCAATCTTTTATTGGAGTAAGGCTTTCTTCAACCTGGTCAGCACATATTTGTTTATCTTTTAATAAACAATGTCTAATTCTAAATACTCATAAATTATTTGCTTTTCCAATTGCTTTTTCAATTCTATTGATTATTGCCACTGCAATTTATAAGAGAAGTTTGCTAAATGAAAATTGGAAATATCTCTCAGCACTTATTTTTCTATTGTTTTCCCAAATTGCTTTGGGTGTTTTAAGTCTTAAAACAAATTTGAATGAACCTATTTTTATTATCGGTCATCAACTTAATGCCTCTTTATTTATTGCGATATTAACAACATTAATTTTTAGAAATCCTTTTACCAAAAAAGGTCTAAACCACTCCCTAAATTCTCAAATGGTTGGTATCAATTCATGAACAGTAGTAAATTAGAAAACTTGAACTATAAATCTTCAATTAGGGATGAAGTTGTACCTTCAAGAAAAAAAATAACTTTGCCGCCTTGGCTTGAAGTAGCAAAACCCAGATTAATCCCACTTTTACTGGCAACAACTTTGGGAGGAATGGCTTTAACTGAAGAATGGCCTTTGTCTTCACCTAAACTTATCTGTACTTTAGGAGGCGGAGCTTTGGCAGCAGCAGCAGCTGGAGCTCTTAATTGCTTGTGGGAAATGGAATTAGATAAGAGGATGATAAGAACTAGCAAAAGAGCCTTGCCAGCTGGAAAGTTGTCATCTGAGACTGTATTTTTAGCTGCCGTATCATGTACTTTGGCAGCTTCGATGCTTTTAGTAAGTGGTGTAAATTATTTGGCTGCGGGATTAACTCTTCTTGGTTTATTTAGCTACGTAATTTTATATACAGTTATTTTGAAACCTCGTACAACAAAAAATATTGTTTTCGGAGGAGTTGCTGGCGCGATACCACCTTTAGTTGGAGCATCTGCTGCTACAGGGCATGTAGGTCTTAGTGGTTGGTGGTTGTTTGGTTTAGTAATGTTATGGACTCCAGCTCATTTTTGGGCACTTGCAATTTTGTTGAAGGATGATTACGCATCTGTTGGTATTCCTATGCTCCCTTCTGTTAAAGGATCTGTTTTTACTGCTAAAGCGATTTCTCGTTATGGATGGGCAACAATTTTAATGAGTTTTATGGGAGTTTTTGCCTTGCCTGAAGGGGGTCTTTTATACGGAATTATGTTATTGCCATTTAATGGAAGACTTTTGCAATTAATTAATGAATTAAAGAAATCTCCTGATGATCTTTCAAGAGCAAAGTCTCTCTTTAGGTGGTCTATTCTATATATGTTTGGTATTTGTCTTTTGTTATTAATTTCCAGAACCCAACTATCTGTAGAATTTGAGCAGCAATCTATGCAGATATTTTTATCTATAGTATCCCTGCTTAGTAATTAAATTAGATGTAAAATGTTTTTTAAGTAAATTGTAAGTTTGATGGATTATATAAAAGTAAAGGGGCTTTCAAAATCTTATTCAGATATCAAGGCATTAAAAAATTTAGCGATAGAAATTGAAGCTGGCACATTATTCGGAATACTAGGCCCAAATGGTGCTGGCAAATCAACACTAATAAAAATACTTGCTACTTTAATAGAGCCTGATAGTGGAGAAGTTTTTATAAATAATATTAATCTGATAAAAAATTCAAGGAAAATTAGAGAATTAATTGGTTATGTTGCCCAAGACATTGCACTTGATAAAATATTAACTGGACGAGAGCTTTTGGATTTTCAATCAGATTTATATCACATCAACAAAAATAAAAAATTTGAAAGGATAAATAAATTAATAGATCAATTAGAAATGAATGATTGGATTGATCGTAAGTGCGGAACTTATTCAGGGGGAATGAAAAGAAGAATAGATCTGGCAGCTGGACTTTTACATTTGCCCCAAGTATTAATTTTGGATGAACCTACAGTTGGTTTAGACATTGAAAGTAGAAATATTATATGGCAACTTTTGAAAGATTTGAGAAATAATGGAATGACCATTATTTTAAGCAGTCACTATCTTGATGAAATAGATAAATTGGCAGACAGATTAGTGATAATTGATGATGGAAGAGTTATAGCAAAAGGGACTCCTGCAGAGCTCAAAAATAAATTAGGAGGAGATAGAGTAACTTTGAAAGTAAGAGAATTTAGTAATCAGGAAGAAGCAAATAATATATCTAACATTTTATCTTCAATAGATGGAATTAGTCAGATTATCATAAATGAAGCTCAAGGGTTCTCGATAAATTTCGTAGCAGATAAGCAAAAAGATTTACTTACGAAGCTAAAAGTGGAATTGGCTTTCTCAAAGTTTGAAATTTTTTCTCTTACCCAAAGTCAGCCAAGCTTGGACGATGTATATCTTCAGGCAACTGGGAAAACATTATTGGATGCTGAAATATCTATGGCAGGGAAAAGAGACCTAAAAAAAGAATCAAAGCAATCCATGCGATAAAAAAACTTTTGGTTAACTAACTATAATGAATACTAATTACGGCTAATTATGGAATTACAACAGTATAATTTATTTTTTTTATATCAAGAAACATTTGCCTTAACAAAGAGATTATTTATTCAATTAAAAAGAAGACCATCAACTCTTTTAGCAGGAATATTACAACCAATAATTTGGCTTTTTTTATTTGGGGCATTATTCTCTAAAGCCCCTGAAGGTTTTTTACCAGGTGTTGATTCTTATGGTAATTTTTTAGGAGCAGGACTTATTGTTTTTACTGCTTTTAGCGGAGCCCTAAATTCTGGTCTTCCTTTAATGTTTGATAGAGAGTTTGGATTTCTTAATAGATTACTTGTGGCTCCTTTAACCAGTAGATTATCCATAGTTTTATCATCTTTTTTTTACATAACAATCTTGAGCTTTGTTCAGAGTATTGTAATAATGATTGTTTCATACATTTTGGGTTATGGATGGCCCAACTTATATGGTTTAGGAATTGTATTTACAACACTAATTTTATTAGTTCTTTTTGTGACATCAATAAGTTTATGTTTAGCGTTTGTTTTGCCGGGACATATTGAATTAATCGCTCTTATATTCGTAATAAATTTACCTCTTCTATTTGCGAGTACTGCTTTAGCTCCAATCTCTTTTATGCCAAATTGGCTGGGCTGGTTAGCTTCATTAAATCCATTAACTTTTGCTATTGAACCTATTAGGACTGCCTATACACAAACTATGGATTTAGAATTAGTAGCTTTACATGCCCCATATGGTGATTTAACTTGTAAGAGTTGTATCTCAATTTTATTTTCTTTAACAGTTTTTTCCTTGATTATTATAAGGCCTCTGTTAAATAGAAAGTTAAATTAGAAATTTTATGCTTTTAAAAAATCATTTAATAGAAGTTTTTAAAAAAGCCTCTTTAGAAAATAATTTTTTGCTTAAAGAAAATGTTGTTCTTAAGTGGGTCCATAGATTTGGGATTGATTCATTAAATGATTTATTAATCCATAGTTCACTACAAAAAGAAAATCAGTGTGAAGAAGAAAATCAAGAACAGATATCTTTAATTGATGAAGTACATGAAGAAAATCAAGAACAAATTAAGCTTGAATTATTAAAAACTTTTGAAAATATTGAAGAAACAAAGATGGAATCAAATGGCCTGGAAAATCCTAGAAGCAATGAAATATCTAGCAAAAATCAAAATTCTAATAAAATAAATCAATTTACTGAAACCCCAAAATTACCCCTACCTCATATTAAAAATTTAAGAAAGTGGATTAACAACGATAAAAAAGCTAGTTAGCTTTACATCATACCCGGCATTCCCATGCCACCCATTCCTGGCATTCCCATGCCACCCATTCCTGGCATTCCCATGCCACCCATTCCTGGCATTCCCATGCCACCCATTCCTCCCATTGGATCTCCTCCTGGTCCTCCAGGGGCTGCGGCTTCAGGCTCTGGAATGTCTGCCATCGCAACTTCTGTTGTGAGGAGCATAGCTGCAATAGATACTGAATCTTGAAGAGCTAATCTTATTACTTTGGTTGGATCTAATATTCCTGAATCTTTTAAATCCTCATATTGTCCTGAATTAGCATTAAAACCTTTTTTAAGCCTTTGAATTTCAGCGACTACTACATCACCATTAAAACCAGCATTTTTTGCTATTTGTTTGGTAGGTTCCAAAAGGGCTTCTTTAACTATATTTATCCCTGTTTTTAAATCATCTAAAGATGTTTCACTTAAATTTAAAAGGTCATCAGATATTTCAATTAAAGTTTGTCCTCCTCCAGAAACAACACCCTCTTCAATAGCAGCTTTCGTAGCATTAAGGGAATCTTCGATTCTTAACTTTTTATACTTCATCTCTGTTTCTGTAGCAGCTCCTACTTTGATAAGAGCTACTCCTCCGGCTAGTTTGGCGATCCTTTCATTAATTTTATCCTGATCATACTCAGATTCAGTTATATTGACTTCTCTCTTTAATTTCTCTACTCGCGCTTTAACTAAATCTTTTGTGTCTTCGAAGGCAACTATTGTAGTTTTATCCTTTGTGATAGTTATTTTTTTTGCCTTGCCTAAATCATTAATCGATACTTTATCAAGTGACATCGATTTATCTTCGCTAATTAACTTAGCCCCTGTAAGAATAGCAATATCTTCAAGGGCAGCTTTTCTTCTCTCTCCAAATAAAGGAGCTCTTACGGAAGCAACATTTAAAACCCCACTATTCTTATTCAAAACCAGAGTGGTTAAAGCCTCTCCTTCGATATCTTCAGCAAGAATTAGAAAAGGAGAGCCTGACTTCTGAATTTCTTCAAGTATTGGAACTAGATCAACTAAAGTTGAGATTTTTTGATCAGTTATTAATATTTTAGGGTTTTCAAGTTCACAAACTTGTCTTTCTTGGTCTGTTACGAAATATGGAGAACTATAACCTCTATCAAAAGACATTCCTTCAGTTATATCTAATTCTGTTTCTAGTGATTGAGATTCTTCAACAGTTATTACTCCATCTGAAGTGACAATATCCATTGCTTTCGAAATTATAGATCCAATTTCTTCATCACCTCCAGCACTAACTGTTGCAACTTTTTGGATATCAGAGCCAGTTAATGAAATACTTTTGGAATTTAATTTTTCTAAGATAAAAGCTAAGCCTGCTTCCATACCTTTTTTTAACTCCATTGGGTTTGCGCCAGAAGCAATATTTTTTAATCCCTCCTGTACCATCTTCTGAGTCAAAATGGTTGCTGTTGTTGTTCCATCACCAGCACTCTCTTTTGTCTTGGATGCAACTTGTTCTATTAATTTCGCACCTAAATTAGAAATAGGGTTTTCAATCTCGATCTCTTTAGCAACTGTAGATCCATCTCTTACTATATCTGGCGAACCAAATTTCTTTTCTATTACAACGTTTTTTGCTTTTGGCCCAATAGTAACCTTTACTGCATTAGCTACGAAATTCACACCTTTTTCTAGCGCTTCTCTTGATTCATTAGAAAAACTTAACTGTTTAGCCATGTTTACTCAATCTTTAATCTTATTCTAATCTCCCATAGAATCATTTTTAAGGGATATTTAATTAAGTGGGGAAAGCCGAATTTCTTTTAAAGAGACATACAAATTAACTCAAATAAGAGTATCTTTAAGTTATGGAAGAAACAAATAATCTTATTTTTACTCTTACCGCAATCCTAGCGATTGCTATGACACTTATATACTTTCCTTTAAGATTTTTCTTGACATTAACTGCTAGAAGTCGAAGACTTAAACTGCTTCAGAAAATTAGAAGGTTAAGAGATGAATTAGGCCAGCCTTATGAAAGTACATAATTAAATACTCATACCTCCGTCTATACTTATTGTTTGCCCTGTAATGTAACTTCCAGCATTACTTGAAACCAAGAATGACACTAAGTTTGCAATTTGAGTACAACTTCCTAACTTTCCTAAAGGGATAACTTTAAGTATCTCTTCAGTATTAAGTTTTTCAGTCATTTCTGTTTCTATAAAGCCTGGAGCTATAGCATTTACGTTTATACCTCTTGAAGCAAATTCTTTAGCACAAGTTTTGGTGAATCCAATAACTCCAGCTTTAGCTGCAGAATAATTTGCTTGACCGGGATTACCAATTATTCCAACAACAGATGAAATATTTACGATACTTCCACTTCTTTTTTTCATCATAAATTTTGAAGCATATTTTGTACAAAGAAAAACCCCTTTTAAGTTTGTATTTAATACATCATCCCATTGTTCAGATTTCATTCTCATCAATAGTCCATCTCTAGTAATGCCAGCGTTGTTAATAAGAATATCAATGGAGCCATTAATTTTTATGATTTCTTCAAAAGCTGAACTGACAGAATCCTCTCTTGATACATCAAATTTTAATTTATGAGCTTTACCTCCCGAATTTTTTATTGAATTAACAACTTCTTCAGCTTTTTCATCAGAAGAAGAGTAATTAATAAAAACTTCTGCTCCTAAGCGGCTTAGTTCTAAAGCAATTTCTTTACCAATTCCTCTGCTAGCTCCAGTGATTAAAGCAACTTTGCCTGATAATGAATCTGTATTGGACATTATGAAATTTTATAATTTTCAATCGTAGTACTATTTGTGTAAAGATATTCCTTTTATTTATAATTGTCTAGAAAATATTAAGTCTTTCTATTGTGCACTTTTTAATACCAGCTGCTGGGAGTGGTAGCAGAATGAAAGCTGGAAAAAATAAATTACTTATTGATTTAGAGGGAAAGTCTTTGATTTATTGGACACTTAAATCTGTATGTTCTGCAAGCTCAACAAATTGGGTTGGAATAATTGGGCAACCGAAAGATAAAAATTTATTATTAAATTCAGCAAAAGATTTTGCCCAAAAAGTTCATTGGATTAATGGTGGTGACACCAGACAACAGTCAGTTTTTAATGGTTTAAAAGCGCTACCAAAAGATGCTAAAAAAGTTTTAATACATGATGGTGCTAGATGTCTAATTAATCCTGAATTGATAGACCTTTGTGCTAAGCAATTAGATGAAAATGAAGCTGTAATTTTGGCTACTAAGGTAACTGACACAATTAAGATTGTTGATAATGAAGGTTTTATTAAAGAAACACCAGATAGAAATTATTTATGGGCAGCGCAAACTCCTCAGGGCTTTTTAGTAAATAGATTAAAAAAAGCTCATAAGATGGCAATTGATAAAAACTGGAAAGTCACAGATGATGCCTCACTATTCGAAATGCTCAATTGGAAAGTGAAGATTATTGAAGGAACTTATTCAAATATAAAAATCACATCCCCTATAGATTTGAAAATAGCAAAACTTTTTGTGAAGAACCCCTAGTTAAAAAGGTGTATCGATACTAAGGATGCCATCATCACCATTTAAGGTGGCTTCGTATCCTAAAGGAATGCAAGCATTTCCCGATATGTGGCCTATTGGCAGATCAAAAAGAATAGGAAAATCAAACTCTTGGAGTCTTTCAATAATGCAGTTTTTTAGTAAATCTTTCCATTCAAGGTCGCAGGAATCATTAGAAAAACTTCCGAATCCAATACCAGTAATTTCTGTGAGTGTTTTAGTCATTCTGAGGTAAGTCAACATGCGATCAATTTTATAAATATCTTCATTAATATCTTCAAAAATTATTATTTTCCCTTTGCAATCTGGGAAGTGATTAGTACCAATTAAAAAAGTAGCAATAGTTAAGTTGGAAACGATAATTTCTCCTTTAGCTTTCCCACCTCTTAAAGGAATTCCTCTTATGTCCTCAACATATCCTTCAAAAAGTAAATTTCTTAATCTCTCAAGACTCCACTCTGGCTCTTTGAAAAGGCCAGTAACCATGGGCCCATGAATAGAACCTATAAATCCTTGAGAATATTTAGATAGTAATAAAGAACATGTATCTGAGAATCCAAGCATTAAACCATGCTGCCAAGAAGGTTCTTTTTCTAATATTCTTGCTGAACCCCAGCCTCCTTTTGCAAAAATGATTAGCTTACTATTTTGTGCTTTTTCCAGTTCTTCAAATCTAGTTAGATCATCACCTGCAAAATAACCAAATTTTTTGGATAGAGAATTATTTTCATTAATTTCCAAGCCCCAGTTTTTTAAGATTTCTATGCCTTTTTGAAAATTTTCGTCTTCATCAATAAAGGAGCCTGGAGCTAAAATATCTATTAGATCACCTTTTTTTAATCTAAAAACCATATATAGAATCTATGAGGCAATAATAATTCCTAATAAAAGGACTCCTCCATACATTGATTGATTTTTGAAGTGATTCCCAATATTTTTTATTGATTGCTTTTCCTCAGGAAATACTTTTAGTATATCTCTCTGCATTAAGATTGACGTTGTAAGCCAAATTGGCCAAAAAATAAAATCCATTTGATTCATATATCCGCATAATGCGAGAAAACTAGAAGTCAAAAAATAACAAATTTGAATAGTTATTCTTGTATTTTTCTGGAGGTTAACAGCGGAACTATTTATTCCAATTTTTATATCATATTTTTTATCTGCTAAAGCATAAATCGTGTCAAAGCCAAAAGTCCAAAAAATGGTAGCTAGCCAGCAAAACAATAAAACAATACTATTTAAATTGCCTTCATTTGCCGCCCAGGGAATTAAGACAGCAAAACCCCAGCATATGGATAAGATTAATTGAGGATATTTAAACCATCTTTTGGCAGAAGGATAAATTAGAATAATAGGTAAAGCTAAAAAAGCAAGTGAAATGGAAAGGGTTCTTCCAGCTTCAGGTAGTGACAAAGTTAGAAAGAAGCTACATAAAATTAAAAAGAAAAGAATTGAATAAGCCGTTTTAAGACTGATTTTATTTGCAGCTAGAGGCCTATCTTTTGTTCTAAAAACTCTTTGATCAATTTTTTTGTCCCAAATATCATTAACCACACAGCCTAATCCACTTACTAGTAGACCTCCCAAGATTATTCTTAGCAACATTAAAAATGTTGGATTAGCATCTGGGGTTAAATATAAACTCCATCCAGCAGGAATAAGTAAGATCATTCTTCCAGTCGGCTTATTCCACCTTAGTAATTCAAAAAAATTGCTTAATTTAATTTGTCGATTTTTATTTTTCATATGACCTATTGTATATTTCATAACTTTAAATAATCTTACTAGGATTAAATGATTTCTATAATTTAATAATCAATCTTGGGTATATTTATTAATGGATTAAAGATATCTGCATCTTATAAAAAGAAATGATAAAGAAACAAGATTTAAGATATTTTGAAGAAACGCAAATTTTTGTAGCTTCTATAGATATTGGAACTAACTCTACACATCTCTTGGTAGCAGAAATTAATCTAGAATTAAAATCATTTTCAATAAAATTCACTGATAAATCAACCACTCGTCTTGGAGAAAGAGATGAGGAGGGTAATCTTACTGAAGAATCAATCCAAAGAGCATTAGTTACTCTTAAGCGATTTAAGGAATATTGTAAAAGTAATGGAGTAAAACAAATAGTAACAGCAGCAACAAGTGCAGTTAGAGAAGCTCCAAACGGTCAGGAATTTATTAAAAGAGTTCTTGATGAAACTGATATTCAAATAGAAATGATAAGTGGTTCTGAGGAAGCCAGATTAATTTACCTTGGTGTCCTTTCTGGTATGGCTTTTGAAGATGAGTCTTTTGTAATCATAGATATTGGTGGAGGATCTACAGAATTAATACTTGCAGATAAAAAAGATGCTATAGCGCTTACCAGTTCGAGAATTGGTGCGGTAAGACTTAAAAATGATTTTTTAAATAAAGAGTCGATAAATTCAGAAAGGTCGAGTTTTCTAACAACTTTTATTAAAGGATCTTTAGAACCATCTGTTCGAAAAATAAAGAGTAGATATAAGGGGGATGAGCCTTTATCTTTGATTGCAACCAGTGGCACTGCAACCTCATTAGGTGATTTGATTTCAGATGATTTGGGAGAATCTAAACAAAAGTTGCATGGTTATAAATTTAAAAGGGAAAATTTACAAAATGTATTGGAAAAACTAATTAAATTACCAGTTTCGGAAATCAAGAAAATACCTTCATTAAGTGAGAGAAGAGCAGAAATAATTATTCCAGGTGCATTGATATTAAACACTGCAATGCAGATGTTGAACTTTAATGAATTAATAATAAGTGAGAGGGCGCTTCGAGAGGGTTTGGTTGTAGATTGGATGCTTCGTAAAGGGATAATTAAAAACGAGTTAAATATTCAAGGCAATATTAGAAAAACAACTATAGTTCATCAGGCCAGAAAGTTTGGAGTAGATAATACAAGAGCTGAGAAAGTTATTGATATTGCCTTTCAAATCTATGATCAGACTAAAAATATCTTTCATAGCGATAATGGCCCCAAAGCTAAAGAACTTCTTTGGGCAGCTTCTAATCTTTATAATTGTGGGAAATACGTAAATGTTGGTTCATATCACAAACATTCTTGGTACTTAATAAAAAATTGTGAGTTGTTGGGATATTCTGAAGCAGAAACAAATATTATCGCTTCAATTGCTAGATACCATAGAAAGAATCTACCTAAGAAAAGACATGAGTCTTGGCAAAATTTAATATCCAAAGAAGATAAAACACTAGTTCTTGAAATGTCATTAATCCTTAGATTAGCAGCAGCTCTTGATCAAAGACCTGACAAGGTGATCTCCTCAGTTCAAATAAAATTGCAGGAAAATAATCTTATATTTCAACTTTTACCTTTAGATAGAAACCATGATCTTCTTCTTGAAAAATGGAACTTAGGATTATGCCGTAATGTAATAAAAGAACTAAAGAATTTAGAATTAAAAGTTTTTTAGTTTTTTTTAAAAAGTTCTTGTTTTGGAGTTTGATTCTGAGAAGAATCTGAAAATAAATTGAAAATTAGGGACGAGGCGATTAGTCCAAGAAAGCCTGAAATTAAAATAAATATTAGGAATCCTAGTGGATTAAAATTCTTAGATTGCCTAGATTTATAATTTTTTTTGGAAACTTCTTCAACTATTTCTTCAATTTTCACTTCTTTCCTCTCTGTCTTGAATTCATCCATTAAAAATTCTGTATCAAGTTTTAGCTTCTGTGAAATCCGTCTAATCATTGCTTTGATAAATACTTTTTCAGGTAGTTTTTCTTCATTTCCTTGCTCTATGGCTTCAAGTTGATGAGCTCCAATTTTTAAATCAGAAGCCAATTCTTCAATTGATTGATTTTTACTTAACCTAGCCTCTTTAATGAAATTTCCTATTCTCTTCAAAGAGGAAACTTCTCCTTTATTGTTGATTCCCGAAACAGATTTTATTTCTTTCAAAGCAAATAAATTTTTACTAATTATAGTAATTAAATTTTTTCTATCAACTTTAAGATTATTTATTCCTAAAGAGATGCTTATAAGATGGATTATAAAGATTAGATCTTTTTTGAGAATTACTAATTGCTGGGCTTATTATGTATATGGTTGTTCTAATTAGTTTTTTCTCAATAGAAAATTTTTCCATATCTTTTAATTCTATTAATGATGTCCAACCATCATCCCAAGATACTCTAAATCCAACAATCACTTTAGTCTCTGGAGGGTAAAACTCTAGTAAAGTTTCTTGAGACCTTTTCACATGCCTAGCACTTAGATATAGACATATGGAGGAATTGTGTTTCGCAAGATCTTTCAGAGATTCTTTTTCGGGCATCCCTGTTCGCCCTCCTGCTCTAGTTAAAATTATTGTTTGCGTTACGTCAGGGATGGTTAACTCAGCTTCATGATATGCTGCAGCAACTTGAAAAGCACTTACTCCAGGAACAACCTCGATTTCAATTTTTTCGTTTTTTAATATTTCGATTTGCTCTCTAATTGCTCCAAAAAGGCAAGGGTCTCCATCATGCAACCTTACAACAGTTTTCCCTGCCTGAAATTTTTCTATCATAATTGAGGTGATTTGCTCTAAGTTAAGTGAACTCGTTTTTATTTTTTCAGATCCTTCTTTAGCAGAATCTAAAATCTTTTCAGGAATTAGAGAATCAGTCCAGATAATGACATCTGCAATTTTTATTTTTTTTAATGCTTTTAAAGTTAATAATTCTGGATCGCCGGGACCAACACCAATAAAGGATACTTTATTATCCATTCTTTCTATTTTTCCCACTATATGTTCTTAATCTTAAAAAAAATATTCCAATTAATCCAGAAGAAAATAGAAAAATACTTATAAATTGAGCCATTCTTATACCGCCATCACAGAAAGGTGGAAGTCCACCAATGCATAGTGGGTCAGTTCTTAAACCTTCAATCCAGAATCTTCCAAAGCTATAACTTATTAAATAAAGACAGCTAATAAAGCCAGGCCTGAAAAAATCTGTTTTATTTTGTTTATTAAAGGTAATAATAAGGACGATGAAAATTAAAAGATTCCACAATGACTCATAGAGAAATGTAGGATGAAAAAATTCATAATTAATAAATTCTAAAGGCCTATTTTGGATAGGTATAAATAATTTCCAAGGCAAATTTGTAGGAACTCCAAAGGCTTCATTATTGAAAAAATTTCCCCACCTTCCTATTGATTGTCCAAGAATAATCGAGGGTATTAAAATATCTATAAAAGTTTTTAAATTAATTTTTTTCGACTTACAGAAATAGATAATAGATATTAATCCTCCAATTAGACCTCCATGGATTGCTATGCCTCCTTCCCAAACTGCAAGAAAAGAAGGTATTTGAATGATGTTATTGAATATTTCAAAAGAAGTGAAAAAGTTCTCTCCGCTATATTGCCTCCACTCAAATATTACGTAATAAGCTCTAGCTCCAATTATTGATGAGATTATTAATGATGGAAGTATTTCACTAATGTACTCTGGGTTAATATTTCTTGCCTTTGCTAGTTTTTTAGAGACAAATAGGCCTATTAATACTGAAACCGAAATAAGCAGTCCATACCATCTAATAGTTATGAATCCTAAATTTAAAAAAGTTCCTCCTGGAGATTCTATAAAAGCTTGAAGTATAAGCATCTAAAGAAAGTTAAATACCCTCTGCTGCTTGCACTTTTTCTACTTGTTTTTTCTTTAATACTAAAAGTATTTGTGTTAGGCCTACACCTATGAAGAATGCAATCAATCCAATTACTCTATAAGGGCTCTGAAGTACAACCTCAGCATCTAATTGCCCAAAGCCGCCAACGTTGGGATCATTTGTAAGAGGGTCACCTGAATTAATTTTGTCTTGTGCTTTTACGATAAGTTGAGGACCAACAGGCACTGCTTCAGTAGTTATCTCACCATTATCTTTTTCTATATTGATCTTATAGCTACCATCTTCAATTGTTTCTATAGAATTTATAGTTCCTGAGGTGGAAGAAGTGAAAACTACATTATTGCTTTTGTCTCCAGTAGGATATACCTGACCTCTACCTCTATTGCCTCCGATATGTAACGAGTATTTTCCATAGTGATATTCTTTATTGGTGGATGGATCAGGGGAAAGTACAGGAAAAACGATTTCTTTATTAGTATCGCCAGGTAAAGGTCCAACAATAATGATATTATCTTTCTCCTCACTGTAATTAGTAAAATACACCCCTTCTGTCTCCTCTTTGATTTCTTCGGTCCATCTTTCTTGTGGAGCAAGTTTAAAGCCATCAGGCAGCATAACTACTGCACCAACTTGTAATGGGACTTCAGAACCATCAGCACCGATCTCCTTTAAGTCATTTTTGTAGGGTATTTTGACTACAGCTTTGAAAACACTGTCTGCTCCAACAGATTGTGGAACCTCTGCAATTGTAGGCATCTGAGCTAGATGACAATTTGCACAGACTATCTTTCCTGTGGCTTCTCTTGGGGATTCATAGTTTTGCTGAGCCCAAAATGGATAAGCAAAAGTTATCTTTGGATAAAATACAATGCTCGAAATGAAAAGCAGAGTACAGATAAATAAACTTGTTTTTTTCATGATTTGATTTTTAAGACCTTTCATTTTTATGCCCACCATGGATTTTCATTAGTTCTAAAGTCAGTTTCTGACCATTGTTTGACGAGTACAGCATCATCTTCAATATCGACATGAGCTAGAGCTAAAGATAAAGGAGCAGGCCCTCTTACTACCTTCCCATTAGTATCGTACTGACTTCCATGACAAGGACATATGAATTTATTAGCACCACTATCCCATGGGACAACGCAACCTAAATGAGTACAAATTGCATTTAAACCAAATTCTCCTATTTCCCCACCATCATTAACAATTAAATAAGTTGGGTCTCCCTTTAGACCCTGGACTAGACTTCTGTCTCCTGCTTGATGGGTGGCTAACCAACCTGTCTTAGTTATTGGATTCCCTAATTCATCTTTAGCAGAAGTTCCACCTCCACCACCGCCTGCTCTTAAAGGCATGAAATAATTTGCTACGGGATAAAGGGCTCCTAACGCTACACCAGTTGCAGTACCAAATGTAAGAAGATTCATAAATTGCCTTCGACCCATTGAAGGGACATCATTGGAACTTAATTGAGTCATTCGCTACTTGGTTCTGTTATTTATTAGTTATTATGAAGCAAATTGTTCAATTTCTGTTGCAAATAGATAGGACTTTTAATAATTTAAAGTAAAAGTTTAGAAAGTCTTAATTAATTGATTTAAATGAACCCATTACTAGTAGATGAAGTTATTCATTATTTAGTTCATCGCTGGGGGAAAAAATATGATTTTAGACTCTTTAGAAGAGGAAAATTTGTTTATTTTCAAATGATGTGGGGATTTCTTGGACAGGAATCATTCCCTTTAAGTGAAGAGGAATATAAAAAATCGATAGCTGATAAAATCGAGATTTTAAATAGATGTGGATATTCAGAAGAAGTAAGGGAATGGCTAAAGAAAATCAATGCTAAGCCAAGATTAGGTAGAGCTGTCAGCTTGCAATTAAATCTTAATGATAAGATGAAAGAGTTTTTGACTTGAGATTTTCTGATAAGTAAGTTAATCCAGTACCCACAAAAAATAAAAACACAATTGATATAGATAGCAATGACATAGTCAATGGGTCCGTTGAAGGGGTAATCACTGCAGATAATATTGCTGAGGAAATTACAACTATCTTCCAATTCGAAATCATTTTTTCTGTTGTGATTATTCCAAGAGAACCAAGAATAAATTGTAGTACTGGCAATTGAAAAGCTATTGCAGTGCTAGACATTAATAAGAGAACAAAATCAAAATATCTTTCTATAGACCAAGTTGGTTCAACAATATCAGCACCAAAACTAATGAAGAAATTTATTGCTGCAGGGACTAATATCCACCAAGAAAAAATTAATCCTAAAAAAAACAGAAGACCTGAACCAAAAACTGCGGGCAAGATAAGGCTTTTTTCTTGTTTTGTTAAACCAGGAGAAATGAATAAAATTATTTGATAAAAAATATAAGGCATAGAAACTATTAATCCGCTGTAACCTGCAACTTTAATAGCGACAAATAAAAACTCACCTGGAGCAAGTTGTAGTAAATGAATATCACCAGCTGGGATTTCTAAAAAAGATATTAATGGCTTTATGATGAGAAAACTGAAGAATATTGAAATAAGTATTGAGTAAATTGAGTTTAGTATCCTTTGACGAAGCTCCTCTAAATGATCACTAAAAGTCATCGAATCTGATAATTTTTTTTCACTTTGACCTGTACCTCTCATTATTAATTGATAAAGATTTTGTAAGAAAAAGGTTTAAAATTACTATTGTCAAAGTCCAATTTATTTTTCGATAAAATTAATTATTTGCTTAATTTAGGATTAGTGGGATCTGGTAATAAGAAAGGAGGGGCATCATTCAAAGATGATTCACCATAAGTTTCATATTCTCTATATCCACCCATTTTCCCATTTGTTTTCATTAGGGCGCTTACGAAGGCAAGTAGCAAAAAAACAGTAGGAGCTCCAATTATTAGTGCAGCACCAAATAGATATCCAACAATAAATTCAGGAAAACTATGATTTCCTAAAAATTCATGAGTGCCCAAAAGAAAATCAAACATTTAAATTTAAAATTTTTTTTATTATAAACTAAATTACAATTTTAAGATTTTTTTTAATGTAATCTTCTCCTCTTGTAGGATTTCCCCAAATAATTTCTCCATTTTTAAAGGAAACGCAACCCGGTCCTCCTTTTTTGATTTTTTGTAAATCTTTAATTTTTACTAAATTAATTGGCACTTTAATGTTTCTTTTTGCCTTACTAAATAAAGCAGCTAAATCTGCAGCTATTTGAAGATCCTGTTCAGATGCTGCCTGAGATGAAGATTTCAAAACTACATGACTGCCTGGTGATTCCTGTGCATGAAACCATAAATCGCCTTTTTTTGAAAACTTAAAGCTTATTAAGTCATTTTGCCTCATATTTCTCCCTACCTGAAGCTTCAATCCTGTGGGAGTGTCAACTTGAATTGGTGAAGATTGTATCTCATATGTACTTTTCTGATCTTCTCTTTGCCTCTTGATATTGATATTAAACTCGTTACAAATTTCTTCCATAATTTCTTCCAGTAGTTTGATTCTCATAAAAAGTTTTTCATGATTTAAAGAATTTAAATTTTCTAGAAGAGTAGTGAATTCTTCTAATCTTTCAATATTTGTTGTGTAAATACTTAATCTTTCTTTTATCAATTCTCTAGATCTCTTAAGTTTTTTTGACTTTTTATATAGTTTTTGTCCTTTAATAATATCTTGTTTTGTAATTTCATTTGAAGCGAATATATTGTCAGCTTTTTCTTTATATACCTCGTAGTTCTCTGATTTTGTCAGAAGATCATATTGAATATTTAAATTTTTTTTCTCAGTATTGGTCTGTCTAAAAATTATCCCTTCAATTTTCTTTCCCAATAATTCAAGTTTTTTTTGTTTCAGATTATGATCATAATAATTCTCTAAACTAGTGCATAAATCTATTTTATTTTCGCAATTAATTTCTTTATCAAAAAACCAAACGCAATAAAAATCATTGTTAAATGTAGAAAACTTAAAGTTATTGTTTTTAAACCTATTTATCCAAATCTTCCAATTTTTAAATATCTCCTTTAAGTCCGAATCGCTAATGAAATCAATATTTTTTTCCATTATTTGCGGATTGCCAGTTTTACTAATAACCTCTAATTGTTTTGTGAGGATAGGGCTTACTCCTTGATAGGTATTTATTAAACAGTATTTTAAAGACTCAGGTACTATTGAAATTGAGTTTTTCCATGACTGAAAAGACTCATCTTCTCTAGGTTTTTTTTTGAGATTAACTGGAGGGCCAGAATAAATTGAACCTGTTGAAATTGTTCTAAAACTAGATTGACTTGATTTAATTTGTTTACCAACGGCAATAATTTTTTGTTTATTATCCAAATAAAAAATATTGCTATGTTTTCCCATTAATTCAAAAATTAAATACTTATTAATTTTATCTCCAGGTTTTTTCGCAAAACTAAATTTTATAACTCTCTCGAAATCATCTTGATCAATCGAAATTAAAGCCATATACTTTAATCCATATCTTATTTGTTTAGAAAGTGTGCTTTCTCTCCCAATCTTTTCTGGTTTATTTATCTTTAGTATTCTAGGAGAGTCTCCATTCCATGAAACTTCTAACCATGTTTGAGAGTCAACTCCTCTGAAACATAATTGAATTGTATTAGGCTCTGGTTGTTGGGCAGTTTCAAACTTTGAAGGTAAGATATTCCTTGTCAAATAATGCAAGACAGATCTAATAGATGTAATGTCCATTATCTGTGGAACACCTTTTTGCATTATTCCTACTTAATTCACAAGATGTTTATTTTACTGTAAAAAATTTAATATGAAAAATAAAAAAAAACTTATTATCCTTACTGGACCCAGCGGTGTCGGTAAAGGAACAGTTGTTAAAGAAATATTAGGTAAAGAAAAAAATTTTTGGCTTTCAATTTCTGCAACTACTAGAGAACCTAGAGAGGGAGAGAAGGACGGAGAAAATTACTACTTTTTAAATCAAGAAAAGTTTAAAGAAATGATTGAACAAAACCTTTTTCTTGAATGGGCTCAATTCGCTGGAAACTACTATGGAACTCCTTTGTCATCTGTTAATGAGAAAATAAAAAAGGGATTTAACGTACTACTTGAAATTGAAGTAGAGGGTGCTAGGCAAATAAAAAATAAGTTTCCTAATTCACTATCAATATTTTTACTTCCTCCGAATAAAAAAGAGTTAGAGAGAAGAATAAGAAATAGAGGTACAGAAAAAGAAGAGGCAATTAAAAAGAGACTCTCAAGGGCTAATTATGAGATTTCAGTATCAAATCAATTTGATTTTGCATTAACCAATCACAATGTTGATGAAACAGTAAAAAAAATAATCAAGTTAATAAAAACTTGATTATTTTCTCTTTATCAACTCATTGGATGAAATAATAAATCTGGGAAAAATCTATTAAATTCAATAATTATTCCAGCGGTAAGGCTTAGCCAAATTGCTGCTACTACTGGGGCAGATCTGACAAATTTTGTGTTTAGAATTTTGAACATTTGTTTTATGAAAGTTTTTTAAAGATTTTTAGCGAGGACCATTAAGTGTAATATTATTATCTTTCTCTCTTAAATCTCCATTTCTACCTTGCTTATTAGCAAGAAGAGGCCATTGAGCTCCTTTTACAAGACATTTTCTGGCTAAGTCTAGGTCAATAATGATCTCAAGATCTGCAGGGTTCTTAGTCTTTTTTGATTCAATCAGATACTCTCTCCCTGACCAACCTATTATTCCTGCAATATAAATGAACAGTACTCCAGGAATAAGTAAATCTCCTTCATGACCTCTATTTAAAAGGGCTCCCCATGGCTCAAGAGGAGGTCCAATTATTAAATGTGGAAGGCCATCATCTCCGCATGATGCTTTTCCATATCTTTCAAATCTTGCGATGTCTTTTTGAGTATTTGCAGAATTTGCTCTCTCCATGAATTTAGGATTTTCAGAGCATTTTGTGAGGGCTGAAGCAGTATATTCAGTGCTAGCTCTATCTGCGTTTAAGGCAGGCCCATTGGCAGCTAAAGCAATTGGAGTAATTCCGAGGAACAGAAAAACTGAGGTTATTATTGAAAAAAAGAATTTCATAAGTTGCAATCTTTAATTCCTTATAGTGTGTTAAGTAAGAAATTAATATTAAAATAGAACAAGTTGAATCAAAAATGCATAAAGTTTTAGCTATTGAAACAAGTTGTGATGAGACCTCTGTCTCAATAGTTTCTAATATTGGCGATACTTTCAGAATACATTCAAATATAATTGCCTCTCAAATTGAAGATCATTCAAAATGGGGAGGAGTTGTGCCTGAACTTGCAGCTAGAAAGCATTTAGAGGCATTACCTTTTGTTTTAGTTAAGGCTTTAGAAGAATCAAAAATTAAAATTGAGGAAGTCGATTATATTGCATCAACTGTTGCTCCTGGATTAGTTGGTTGTTTACGAGTTGGCTCCATAACTGCAAGATCACTTTGCATGTTACATTCAAAACCATTTTTGGGAATTCATCATTTGGAGGGGCATTTATCTTCAATTCTTTTTTCTGAGAACTATCCAAAGAAATCCTTCCTTACATTACTTGTCAGCGGTGGGCATACTGAATTGATAAAGGTTGATGAAAGAAGGAGAATGCAAAGACTTGGGAAAAGTTTTGATGATGCTGCTGGAGAAGCCTTTGATAAAGTTGGCAGACTATTAGGTCTTAGTTATCCAGGAGGACCGGCAATTGAAAAGATCGCTAAAAATGGGGACCCCATGAAATTTAATTTTCCAAAGTGTAGGATTTCAGATAAAAAAGGTGGATTTCTTAAATATGATTTCTCTTTTAGTGGTCTAAAAACTGCCGTACTAAGATTAGTTGAGAAAATAAATTTGGAAGGGAAGATCGTTCCAATTCCTGATATTGCTGCAAGTTTTGAGAGAGTAGTGGCAGAGGTCTTGGTAGAGAGAACAATAAAATGCGCAGATGATCATAGTTTGGATAATGTTGTTGTGGTTGGGGGAGTGGCTGCTAACAATACATTAAGAAAAATGATGATTAGTGAAGCTAGTAAAAAATCCATTAAAGTTCATTTAGCTCCTCTTAATCTTTGTACAGATAATGCCGCAATGATTGGAGCGGCAGCGTTGTTCAGGATCAAATTTAAGGATCATTTAAGTTCCCTTAAATTAGGCGTCGCAGGAAGACTATCAATTGAACAAGCAAATACTCTTTATGAAGAAAATCCTCCTTTCTAACTTCAATGAACAAACAACCTAAAGTCGATATCAAAGAAACAAAAAACTTCGTTGATAAAAAGGAACTAAATTTGTGGAAAAGAGGTTTTACCCCTCAAGCTGAAATATGGAATGGAAGGATGGCAATTGTTGGTATAGGAATTATTTTTATAATTATTGCTTTAATAAGCCAGTTTTCTTAATAAAAATACTATTCATTTTCTTAAAAGAAGTTTTGAAAGATTTAAAAAATAAATCTTTTTCATCCGATGTATTAAATTAACAAGTATTGTATTTATTGGACTTGAGATAAGATTATTGATTTAATCTAAATAATTAAAATTTTTTATTATTTATAATTTTATATGACGCCTGAAAGGCTAGGACTACTTTGGGGGATAACTGTATTTGCAGGTGCTTGCGCTAGATTATTTTCTTCTTTTACAGGATTCCCAAGTGTTGTTATTTTATTGCTTTCTGGATTATTCATCGGAAGATCAGGATTAGGACTCGTTGAGCCTTTAGATCTCGGGCAAGGGCTTGAAACTATTGTGGGGCTTTTGGTCTCTTTGGTTCTTTTTGAAGGGGGATTAAATTTAAAACTGCCTGAGGGGAATATAAGAAATACTGTTTTGAAAATTTCATTGGTAAGACTTTTTATTTCATTATCAGGTGGAATTTTTATTGCTCATTGGCTGGCTGGCCTCTCATGGCAAGTCGCAGGAATATATAGTGCCATAGTTCTAGCTACTGGGCCAACAGTTGTCTCTCCATTAGTGGAACAAATAAAATTAGCTTCCCCACTCTCGGAAGTTTTAAAAGCTGAGGGGTTGTTGCTTGAACCAATTGGTGCGGTATTAGCATTACTGCTTTTAGAACTGACTTTAGGTGACCTCCATGGGATTAACGATGTATTTATAGCATTAATGCAAAGACTAGGGGGAGGAGTCTTAATCGGATTAAGCGCAGGATGGTTACTATCAGAAATTTTAAAGAAAATAAAAACCGAAGCCTCATTTGGTATAGAGCTTCAAGTTACCCTTGGCTTTATTTTCCTTGTGTATGGTATTTGCGAATATTTTTTACCAGAATCAGGTTTGCCGGCTTCTGTCGCGGCAGGTTTTATTGTAGGCAAAAGAGAAGTTGTAGATAAGAAGAGATTGGATAATCTAATAGGTGAATTAGCTCAATTAGCAATAACAGTTCTTTTCCCTCTCTTAGCCGCTGACGTTTCTTGGGGTGAACTAAGTCCGCTTGGCTGGGGAGGGGTTCTTTGCGTTTTTATGTTAATGGTAATTGTTCGCCCAATCTCTATCTGGATAGCAACAATGGGGAGAGAATTAAGCTTAAAAGAAAAAATATTTTTAGCCTGGTTAGCACCAAGAGGTATTGTTACTGCAGCTGTAGCTTCTCTTTTTTCTATCAGATTAGAGCAGGCTGGTATCCTTGGGGCTGGCCGTCTCCAAGGTTTAGTTTTTCTAACTATTTTGATGACAGTAGGAATACAAGGACTTTCAGCTAAACCTTTGGCAAATAGACTTGAATTAGGCCAAAAAAATAATTTTGATTGATTAAAGACATCTTTCAATTCGAGTTCTATCAGTCTTACTCTCTGCGAAAAGCTCCCAACTTTGAATTAAATCTGGCCCACTGAGAGATCCAAAAAAGGCCACTCTTAGTGATTTCATTAATATGCCTTTTTTAATATTATGCTTTTTTGAGATTTCGTTTATTATTTCTTTGGCTTTCTCTTTATTTAGTTTTATAGTATTTTGTTCAATTAAATAATTTAAGATTAGTTTAAGAGATAATTTGCTTTCTTTGTTTTCCAGAAAATCTTGACCTTCTTTTTGAATTGTAGGTATTAAGAAAAATGGTTTTGATTGATCAATTGAATCTTTTAAAAGAGTCATAGAGTCTCTAATCAAAATTGCTAATTTATAAGTCCATTCTTGAGATGGCGGCATCCATCCATTATCATCCCAGTATTTCTTCATGAGCTCACTTAATTTTATTGATTCCATATTTTTTATATATTGAGAATTAATCCAGTTAAGTTTTTCCCAACTGAATTTGGCTCCAGCTTTATTTATTTCTGATAAGTCAAAAATTTCAGATATCTCTTCAAGTGAAAGTATTTCTCTGTCGGCAGATTTTGGAGACCAACCTAAAAAGGCCATATAGTTCGATAATGCCTCAGGTAAATATCCCATTTCTCTAAATTGGTCGATTGAAGTTACGCAATCTCTCTTAGATAATTTTTTCCCTTCGCTATTTAGTATTAAGGGTGTATGCGAAAAAGTTGGCAAATTAAAATTTAATGCTTTATAAATCAATATTTGTTTTGCAGTGTTTGAGATATGGTCTTCACCCCGTACTACATGAGTAATATTCATGAAATTATCATCAACAACAACTGCAAGATTATACAAAGGATCTCCAATCTCATATCCTTTAGCTCTTCTTGACAAAACTAAATCACCGCCCAAATCTTTACCTTGCCATTTGATTTCACCTCTTATCTGATCTACCCATTTAATTTCAATTTTTTCATCAATCTTAAACCTTATTACTGAAGTCCTCCCTTGGGATATGAATGTTTCTATTTCTTCTTTTGAAAGACTTCTGTGTCTATTATCATGCTTTGGAGGTAATCCTTTCTTTTTTTGTTCTTCTCTTAATTCAGATATTTCATCTTCTGTTGTAAAGCACCTATATGCAGCTCCACTTTCCAATAGCTTTTTGATATAACTTTTGTGAATAGAAATTCGGTCGCTTTGCTTTATAGGTTCTTCATCCCATTTAAGTCCGAGCCATTTCAATCCCTCTAATATATTTTTTGTATATTCAGATTTAGATCGAAGAAAATCTGTATCTTCTATTCTGATGAGAAATTTTCCGTCTATTTTTTGTGCATACAACCAGTTGAATAGTGCTGTTCGCGCTGTGCCAATATGAAATAAACCCGTTGGACTTGGGGCTAGTCTTAAACGTTTTTCCAAATTTCTTTTAGAAAAAACGGGACCGACGGGATTCGAACCCGCAACTTCCGCCGTGACAGGGCGGTGCTCTAACCAGTTGAACTACGGTCCCAGAGTTTTGTTCTAAATTAATTTAGAACTTCATTCTTAAAATTATCAGATCATAATACTTAATTTATGGGGTTGTAATAAAAAAAATTTATTAATTTGAGGATTTACAGAAATAATTAGTTTTTCCACTGAATTAGTATAGACAACTATTTATTTTTGAGGTCTAAAACCAGCAGGTTCTATCAACCTAACTTGATTGCCTCTAGCAGTAAATTCTCTGCCTTGGTCACTTTGTACGACAACTCTCCCACCAGACTTAACTCTGATAACTCTTGCACGAACCCATCCTAAAGCTGCTGATTCGAGGACTTTAACTACGTCCCCAGGTTGAAGATCTAACTCCATCTTATGAAAAAATGATTTACATAATGTTGATCAAACGCGTCGTGGAGGACTTGAACCCCCGACATCAGGTTTTGGAGACCTGCGTTCTACCAACTGAACTAACGACGCATTTAAATGATTATAAGCGTCTTTGTGACCAATAAGTTGATTAATTTACAACTTTATCGATCAAAGCGTTGTTTTACGCGAGTAGCTTTTCCTACTCTATCTCTCAGATAGAATAATTTAGCTCTTCTTACTTTACCTCTACGTTCAACTTTTAGAGAGGCAACCTGTGGACTATGTAGCATAAATACTCTTTCAACTCCTATACCCTGAAAGATTCTTCTTACTGTAATGGTCTGGTTAATACCTCCATGCCTTTTTGCTATGACAACACCTTCATAAGGTTGGACTCTTTCTTTATTACCTTCTGTAATTTTTACTCCAACTTTAACAGTATCCCCAACATATATTTCAGGTAATTCTTTTTTTAATTGTGCATTCTCAAATTCCTTAATAAGATTGGTAGCGCTAAAGGTTTGCGTATTCTCAGAAACCGTATTTTTTTCTTTTTGTTCAACTGCTACATCAACTGATGCGCCAGCTTTAATGCCGGTTTCTAATTCCTTCTCTTGTTTCTCTTTGGCCATTTTGGTCTTTATTATCCTACAAGTTCTATATCTTAACCTTTTGACTCGCCTTTAGTAACCTTTTTGGTAATTGAAATTGTTTTTGAAAACATTTGGAAACCTGTTACGAGCATCCATAAAACTCCAAGGGAATTCAATATAACGTATATTAGTTCTCCATTATCACCAAGCCATTCGCCCTCATGGAGAGACATTAACCAATGAACTTGTTCTCTAGAGTAACCTAGTAAATCTTTCGAAACCCTATAAAGAAGTCCAGTAATTGAGGATATAAATAATGGAAGAAAAACCCAGGGCGCCAAAGCCTTATGAAATTGCCTAGAATTAAATAAAGTTTTCATTTTTGTTTCTTTCCCATTGTTATTGATAGATTTAAGGTAGCCAAGACCATAAAGGCTATTTTGAAGATATTTACCTATTACTATTATTTATTCCAATGAGACATTTTGCCGATCTTTTGTTAAATAAAAATAATTCCAAAGCTAATGATCAAGTTCCTTTTATTCAGAGGAGAAGAGGAATCGAAATAAAGTCTTCAAGGGAAATAAATTTGATGAAAAAATCTAGCAGAATTGTAGCAACAGTTTTGAGGGAAATTAATGACTTAATTAAACCTGGAATGAGTACAAAAGATTTAGATGATTTCGCAGAAAAGAGGATAAAAAGTTTTGGAGCTGTGCCAAGTTTCAAGGGCTACCATGGATTCCCTTCTAGTATCTGTTCTAGCATTAATAATGAGGTTGTCCACGGGATACCAAGTAAAAATAAAATAATTAAAAATGGTGATTTGGTTAAAATTGATACAGGGGCATATTTAGATGGCTTCCATGGAGATAGTTGCATATCAATTTGTGTAGGAGAAGTTAGTCCAAAGGTTCAAAAACTTAGTGACATAGCTTATAAAGCATTGTATGCGGGGCTTTCGAAAATCAAGGCAGGGAATACACTTCTAGATGTGGCTGGGGAAATCGAAGACATTGTTGTAAAGAATGGCTTTAGTGTTGTAGAAGACTATACAGGTCATGGGGTTGGAAGAAATCTTCATGAAGAACCATCGGTATTTAATTTTCGGACTAAAGAATTGCCCAACGTCGTCCTTCGTGAAGGAATGACATTAGCGGTGGAACCTATTGTTAATGAAGGGACTAAATTTTGCAAAACACTAAATGATAGATGGACAGTAATAACAAAAGATGGAAAATTATCTGCCCAATGGGAGCATACAATAGTTGTTTTAAAAGATGGTATTGAAATATTGACAGATCGAGATTTCTAGACACTAAGATTTGTACTTATAGATAATTTGGCAATACAAATAATTAAAAAATTCTTTCAATGGGAAAAGTATATAAGTCAAAGGGTTTGGACTAATTATTACTAAATAATTTTTTGAATTGGCTAAATCATAAATTTTTTTAGAAACAAATTTGGGACTCATTATTCCGAGAGGATTTAGTTCTGATTTAAATGGCCCTAATATGATTTTCTTTATTATTAATTTTTTCTTTGTATTTTTGTCCAGAAGATTTTTTTTGAAAGAAATTAATTGACCAATAAGGGATTTACTAATCTCATATGACGGATTTAGGGCGGGTAATATTTCTGCTTCAGATGTATTTATCCAAATCTCTTTTTTTATTTGTGAATCATTGCTTAGAGCAATATCTTCAAATAAATTTAAAAATTTGAATTTGCTTAATGCATTTATCTCTATTGAGTTTTCATAATTGGAATTTTCTCTACTCAAATTATAGATACCATGGTTCAAAATTAAAATATCTATACTTTCTAATTTTTTTTTTAATGATGACTCCTTCCCACATTCCCATTTAATCCATTCATTTGGAGATTCAAGGTTTATTTCATAGTTAGTCTTACTATGAGTAAATCCAATCACTTTATATCCTTTTTCACGAAACAACTTTGTTAATTCTTTCCCTAGCGCACCTGAGGCTCCAGTTATACCTATAGTTTTTTCGTTTTTGGTTGGACTTATCATTTTGATTGATTTTTATGAGATACCAAAGAATTAAAATAAATTTATCAAAAAAAGATTATTTTATTTGATTAAAACTCATAAATAAATGTTTGTTTAGTTCTTAAAAAAATATTATCTTAGACCTATCAATAAATAATTTACTAAATTATGAGCGATATATTATTAATTGGCTCGTGTGAGCCATTTAGTGGTAAGTCTGCAATGGTTCTTGGGATAGCAAATAAACTTTTACAGAAGAAAAAAAAAGTACGCATAGGAAAACCTCTAGCAACATGTATTGAACTTACTAATCTCCCCTCAATGTCTTATGAAGGATTAATAGATGATGATGTTAAGTTTATTGGATCAACATTAAATATCGAAGAGGAGAATTTAATTTCTTCAGTAGGATTATTGGATAATATCTCAGCTGAAAAAAGAATCTTCAATAAAGACTTACTACCAGGAAAAGGTTTTGATCAGATTGAAGGATTGGTTAATGATGATTTTGAAGGTCTGAATATTTTGGAGGCAGCCGGAAGTCTTCATGAGGGTATGATTTATGGCTTAAGTCTCCCACAACTAGCTAAGGATTTAGATGCAAAAGTTTTAATTGTGAATTTATGGGAAGATTGTAAAAGTGTGGATGCATTACTTGATGCGAAAAAACAATTAGGTGAGAAATTGGCTGGAGTTGTATTGAACGGAGTTTTGCCGCAAGAAGTCGAAAAAGTTAAAAATGAAATAATACCTTCTCTTAAAGATCTTGATATTGAAGTGTTTGGTGTGATGCCCAAATCACCTCTTCTCAGAAGTGTCACCGTTGGTGAGCTTGTAAGAAGACTAGATGCCAAAGTAATTTGTTGCCCTGAAAAAGATCAATTACTTGTTGAAACATTAAGTATTGGTGCAATGGGGGTAAATTCTGCAATGGAATTTTTCAGGAGAAGACGAAATATGGCTGTAGTTACTGGTGCTGATAGAACTGATATCCAACTTGCCGCTTTGGAGGCTTCGACTCAATGTCTTATTTTAACTGGTTTAGGAGATCCTTTGTCACAATTGATTCATAGAGCGGAGGAATTGGAAGTTCCAATTTTAAAGGTGGAATTAGATACTCTTTCCTCCGTAGAAATTATTGAACAAGCTTTTGGTCACGTCAGAATACATGAATCAATTAAAGCTTCTTATGCTATTCAATTAGTTCAAGAGCATGTAAATCTAAAAAGAATTCTCGAAAAGATAGATTTTCCCTGCAATTTTTCAGATAAATGCTAATTTCAAATATAGGAACTTTATTATTTTGAGTCGCTCTTTAGACCTGCCAGCAACTGAAGGCGTTGATGCCTTAGCTCAAGAACTTGCAAAACTCCAAGATAATGGGAAAAGGAGAATTGCTTTTTTGGGCAGTAGACACGTACCAGTTGTCGATATCCACCTAATTGAGTTGATAGCAAGATCTTTAGCAG
This sequence comes from uncultured Prochlorococcus sp., assembly GCA_902565305.1. Lineage (GTDB taxonomy): Bacteria > Cyanobacteriota > Cyanobacteriia > PCC-6307 > Cyanobiaceae > Prochlorococcus_A. The sequence goes on along the minus strand of CACFEJ010000013.1, from coordinate 3,163 downwards.
AGGAAGGACATAATATCCTTACTTCTGGATCTCAAGGTGTCAATGCAGCTGTTATTAGAGCTGTCTTAGATATTAATCCATCATTATTAACTGTCTTATTACCGCAAAGTCTTGATAGACAAATACCCGAAATAAAGGATCAACTTGAAAGGGTTATGCATTTGGTTGAAAAAAGTGAAAATGATGAGTTACCTTTGCCACTTGCAAGCAGTCTTTGTAATCAAGAAATTATTACTAGGTGCGATCAATTAATATGCTTTGCCTTTCACGATAGTGAAACTTTGCTAAATAGTTGTAGGTGCGCTGAAGAAATGGGGAAAGTGGTTAGTTTGTTATTTTTCGATTAAGTTCGTCAATTTCCTTTTATTTAATGATTTATGCTAATAATATTTAGCGTTTAATAATCTACTATGGCAGAAAGTTTTTCATTTGATGTAGTTTCTGATTTTGATAGACAAGAATTAGTCAATACATTGGATCAAGTAAGAAGGGAAATTTCTCAGCGTTACGATCTCAAGGGCACAGACACATCAGTTGAATTAGATAAAGAAAATATTTTTATAATCACCAATAGCGAACTAACCTTAAATGCTGTAAATGATATAATTAGACAAAAATCATTAAAAAGAAACTTATCTCTAAAAATATTTGACTATGGTGAAATTGAAACGGTTAGCGGTAATAGAATTAAACAGACAATTTTATTAAAACAAGGAATTAAACAAGAAATTGCAAAAAAAATCGGTAAAAATATCAGAGATCAAATAAAAAAAATAAATGTCAGTATCAATGGAGAAACGCTTAGAGTAGCTAGTAAGAGCAAAAATGATCTTCAATTAGCAATTAAACTTGTTAGTGAGTTGGAAGAGTCTTTGAACATTCCTCTAAAAGCTAATAACTTTAGATAAGATCTTTAGTAAGATTATTTTAAAATATGGAAGATTATTCAAAATCTCTCATTAAATCACTGATTAAGAAAGTAAAAGAATATCCTCGTTTTTCAAAAGAAGAAATAGAGAAATTTTGTTGGATGGCCGTACATGAGCATAAGCATGGCGTTTTACCCTCTGAATATGATATCAGGGAGATAGATGAGGAACTTTATTTAATACTGTTGCAAGAATTTAAATCAAATATCCATTAATTAAAATCTATATTTAAATTTACAATTATTAAAAAAATATTTTAATTAAATGTCTTACTAATGCACTAATTAGTCTATTTAAATATGATTATCTATAAAGATAAAATTTAATGTCAACATCCTTTAAAAATGTCACGCCAACAGGTCCTGGTGGGACAGCAACATTACTGATTGTATTGTCTTTTACTGGCTTTCTTTTGCTCACCCAATCATTATTTGTTGTACCTTCTGGACAAGTTGCAGTTGTTACAACATTAGGGAAAGTAAGTGGCCCCTCTAGGAGAGCTGGTTTAAACTTTAAACTTCCATTTGTTCAGTCTGTATATCCATTTGATATAAAAACTCAAGTTCAACCAGAAAAATTTGAAACGCTAACTAAAGATCTTCAAGTTATTAGGGCTACAGCTACTGTTAAGTATTCAGTAAAACCTAACGAGGCAGGAAGGATCTTCGCAACAATTGCAAGCAGGAATAGCGATGTTTATCAGAAAATTGTTCAGCCATCTTTGCTAAAAGCTCTAAAATCAGTCTTTTCTCAATATGAGCTAGAAACAATTGCTACTGAATTCGCAGTAATTTCTGAAAAAGTAGGTGACACCGTTGCACAAGAATTAAATTCATTCGATTATGTAGATGTAAAAAGTTTAGATCTTACAGGATTAGAGATCGCTGAAGAATACAGAGCTGCGATTGAACAAAAGCAAATAGCTGGTCAGCAATTACTAAGAGCAAAGACTGAAGTTGAAATTGCTGAACAAGAAGCTCTTAGATATGAGACGTTAAATAGAAGTCTCGACGATCAAGTACTTTTCAAATTATTTCTCGACAAATGGGATGGCAGTACACAAGTTGTTCCTGGCTTACCAGGTTCAGCAGGAGGTACTCCCCCAGTAATAGTTGGTGGTAGAAAATAATTATTTAAAAAAAGATCTATCTAAACTTTTTAATCATTTACTTATTTTTCTTTAATGAAATATTAGTAAATGATTATTTTTTAATTGCATTAAAGGATTCATCAAAAGCTTCAATAGTTTTATCAATTTCTTCTTCGTTGTGAGCTAGTGATGTAAAACCAGCCTCGAAGGGGCTTGGCGCTAGGTAAATTCCTCGTCGAAGCATTTCTCTATGCAACTTACCAAAAAGTTCGGCATCATTTGTTTTTGCTTCATCAAAGTTCCTAACTGGCCCATCGCATAAGAAAAATCCAAACATAGCACTTACACTTCCACCGTTAATAGCAATACCGTTATTTTCTGCAGACTGAATTATTCCTTCAATTAATCTAGAAGTAGTTGAATCAAGTTTATCGTACGTGCCATCTTGTTTGAGCAGTTCAAGGGTTTTTATTCCAGCAGTCATTGCTAGTGGATTGCCGCTCAAAGTGCCTGCTTGGTATACCGGCCCTGAAGGGGCTATCATTGACATTATTTCTTTCTTGCCTCCATAAGCTCCAACAGGCAGGCCTCCACCAATTACTTTCCCAAGGGTTGTTAAATCAGGAGTAACCCCAAACTTTTCTTGCGCTCCTCCATAACTTATTCTGAAACCAGTCATTACTTCGTCAAAAACTAATAAGGATCCATTCTCAGTGGTTAATTCCCTTAATCCCTCCAAGAATCCAGGTTCTGGAGTTATGAATCCGGCATTGCCAACGATAGGCTCAAGAATAACCCCTGATATGGCATCAGGATTTTCAGAAAATAATTTTTTTACTGCTTCTAGGTCATTGTAGGGAGCAGTAAGTGTGTTGGCAGTTGTTGTCCTTGGAACACCTGGAGAATCTGGCAAACCCAGAGTGGCTACACCTGATCCTGCTTTTACTAAAAACATATCTGCATGACCGTGATAACAACCGTCAAATTTAATTACTTTATCTCTTCCAGTAAATGCTCGCATAAGTCTCAAAACAGCCATGCATGCTTCAGTTCCACTATTGACAAATCTAACCATTTCTACAGATGGGACTGCATCTATTACCATTTCAGCAAGTTGGTTCTCTAGAACGCATGGAGCACCAAA
>CACFEJ010000012.1 GCA_902565305.1 uncultured Prochlorococcus sp. | reverse complement strand
TTAAATTTTTTGCTATTTGAAGCAACTATAGAAATTGGTTGGCTTTTTGATATATTTACTTTGTCATTGTCAGTGAGATTTTTAACTAGGTAAGTTGATTGATGAGCTATTAAAGTACCTAAACCAAAAATGGTGGCGTCAACCATTGATAAGTTTTGATTTAATATTTTTTTATCTACATCGCTTCCAAGATGCGATTCTCCACCTCTAGGAAATGCAATTCTCCCATCAAGACTTGATGCTATAACAATTATTACTCTTGGGATATTCAAGTTTGCGTGACTAAACTATTTTCCAATTTCAACTTCAACGAATTGGTTAACTTTTGATCAACATAAATTTCTGCAGCATTATTTGGACTCTCCTGGAGTCTTATTTTGTGTAATGTTGCACCAAGATTATGTATTGGTTTTTTAAGAATATCAGAAATATATAAAGCTATATTTTCAGCAGTTGGAACACAATTATGGAAAAATTCGATGTCTTTATTAAGAAAAGTATGATCTAGTTGTTCAACAACTAAATCGTTAATTATCTCTTGAAGGGCAGATAAGTCGCAAACCATTCCTGTTCTTTTATCAATGTCTCCTTTTACAGTTATATCGACAAGATAGTTATGACCATGTCCATTAACTCTGGCACATTTCCCATAGATTTTTTTATTTTCGTCAAAGGATATTTCTTCTTTTGCAAGTCTATGGGCGGCTGCAAAATGAGTTTGTACTGTTAAAAATGCTTCCATGTTTTTTCCAAAATAATCTGCCCATAAATTTGGGTTTTCATAAAGTCTTAGGCTTGTAAGAGGTAAATCATCCTTCAGACGACTCCAAATGACCTGAACTAATGCTTCAGTTGTGGGAAGTATACCTTCTTGATTATTAACATTAAATTCAGGCCAGACATCATTTAGAAAACGAAAATCTAATTGTCCAGTAACCTTATCTTTAATAGAGTGTTTTACATCAGAAAGATTAAGTACCATTCCATCAGAGTCTAGTTCTCCACCCATTGAAACAATAAGTTCATAATTATGACCATGACCTGGTGCAATACTGCACTTTCCAAAAAGAGATAAATTTTCTTCTGGGCTTTTTTCAGGAAGCCAATAACGGTGACTAGAACTAAAGCAGGCACGTCGAGTTATGACGCATTCACGTCCTTTTCCATGAGATGGTTTGGATTGTGTAGAAGTCATACCTGTCTGCGATAATACTATCTTAAGGTTTTAAATACGCTTTTGTCTTTATGGAACAATCCATTATCGAAAAAACAGTTCATGCTATTAAGGGCAGAAGCATATTTTTAATAGGAATGATGGGTTCTGGTAAGTCACAAACTGGTTTGAAGTTGGCTGAATTATTGAAGTATAAATACATTGATTTAGATTCACTAATAGAGAAGTTGGCAAAAAAATCTATCAATCAAATTTTTAAGGATGAAGGAGAAGATAATTTCCGCGAATTAGAAGCAAACTGCCTTAAAGAAACTATCAAAATTCCTTCATTAGTAATCTCAACTGGGGGAGGAATAGTTACCAAATCAGAAAACTGGGGAATCTTAAGACAGGGAATAATTGCTTGGATAGATCTCGACAAAGATATAGCAATTGAAAGATTGAAAAATGAAATTGAAAATAGGCCACTTCTTCAGGGAAAGAATCTAAATGATCTATATAAGAGCATTTTTCAATCTAGAGAAAATTTGTATTCTCAAGCAGATTTAAGAATTCAAGTAAAAAAAGAAAATATTGAAGAAGTTGCTATGAAAATAATTAATGGAATACATAAAGAAATAATCAGTTAATCTGGTTCAATTCTTACTGCGAACCATCTGATAACGTATCCTAATTTTATTTCTAATTCATAAGTGCTTTCCAATAATTCTTCTAAAAAATCCTGATCAGGATCTTCTATATTTTGATATATTGTTTGTGTTTCTGTCTTACTAAGCCAATTCTTCAACCATAAAATTGCTTCTTGCTTTGATACAATTTTTTCTTTTGAATCTGGCTCTAATAATACATAATGATCTGATGCTCTTATTAGTGGATTTGACATAATGAAAATTCTTCTTGGATTAATTCTTTGCTTGATGTTTCAAGGAATTTTTTTAGAAAGTTCTTTTGCACTAGTAGATTCTAACGTACGAGACTTTTTGGAAAATCGTGTAAATCAATGGCCAGAATTATATTTGCCAAATTTTAAATTATCGGATACTTCTAAGGATTTAATTTATCCTAAATGGTTCGAGGGGAATTGGCTTGTTACTTCTCAAGATATAGTTAATGATTCAGAAGAGCCAGTTATTTATAAAGTAAATTTTTTTAAGAATGATTCAGATTTAATTGTTGGTAATCGTGCAAAAAATTCTGAATCTATTGGAAAAGCAATATTTGGTGAAACCTTAATCAAGGTTGTAAATGATCCTCAATCTATTAATAATCAAATTACTTATTTAAAAGATGATTTTTATATTGATTCAAGAATTACAGGGAGAAATCAGATCCAAGATAATGATATTTTTTTTGCAGATGAGCTAGTTATACAAACAGCACATAAGCCAGGTGCTTCAAGGATTAATCAGGTAGAGACCATTAGTAAATTTCAAAAATGTTCTGAAGAAATATTGGAAGTTGAAAATTCAATGAAACCATCAATTTGTGGAGTGCAATATGTTGCTTCTTATGGTTCAAAAGTTGGTGATCCTTCTATTCATGCTATCAAAACAAATAAATATAAATTGAAGTTTGAATTTATTGAGAGTTAGCACTAAAAAGATATTCTTCTAAGTTGTTCCTCCAAATGAAAAGATTTTCTAAATAAGGGTTGTTTATGTATTCTTGGCTCCCCTCTCCTGACAGAATTGGTCCTGCAGACTTTGGAAATTTAATAAGGGATAATTGAGCAGCAATTGAAATATCTGCAATTGATAAATTATCTCCGACTAAATATTTCTTGTTGATCATGGATTTTGATAAAGCTTCCAGTAATTTTTGGAGTTCTAAATTATCTTTAGAAGATAAAACTACATTAGAAATTTTACTAAGATTTTCAAAAGGTAATTTATCAACAATACTTTTAACTGAAGAAGGTATTTCATCTGGAAGTAATGCAGTTCTTAGCTGTGGATTTTCTATCGCAGATTTTATTAAAACTTTTCTACAAGTTGTAGCCATTGTAGTATCTGCCCAGTCTTCAATTAGTTTGCATTGTGCAAATAATATTGGATCCTCCGGAAAAAGTGGATTGTTTTCATTTTTTTTATCTATATATTCGCAAATAGTTGAAGAGTCATTAATAACTTGATCATTACTATCGACTATTACAGGTACTTGTTTTTGACCTGATAATTTAAAGATTTCAAATTGGCCTATTCCAGGTGTTACCTCTTCAACTCGATATTGTAGTTTTTTTGCATGAAGAGCCATTCTTGTTTTTAAACAAAAAGCACTATGCCTAAATTGATATAATGTAATCATGCTGTTTAATGTTTGTTAAAACTTAGCTAAAAAAGTAATCTATTTGTGGAGCTGATGGGCGAATTTTTCTCTAATGTTGCGAGATATCCAAAGTATTTGATATCTATCATTGTTGGGGGACTTGTTGCTTTGCTTGAACCTTTATTCAAGAATAGATCAAATCCACTCACAATAGTAGGTTTGATATCTTCTGTTTTAAGTGCTTTCATAACTGTTTATTTTGTCTTGCAAGCGATGACAAATCCAATAAATTTACAACTATAATGCCAAATAATTACCGTCTTGCAAAAGTTTCTTCTCTTTTGAAGAAAGAAATAACCCTTATTTTGCAGAATGATTTAGAAAATGATCTTATTAGAGATCATTTCGTCAATATTTCTAAGATTGATTTATCAGGTGATTTGCAACACTGTAAAATTTATATAACTTCAACTGCTGAAGAGAAAGTGAGGAAAGAAATTGTGTCAAACTTGAATACTGCTAAAAGCTCTATAAGGCATAGTTTAGGAAAAAGAATCGAGATGAGAAGAGTTCCAGAGATAATTTTTAAAGACGATATTGTTCTTGATAAAGGATTATCAGTCTTGAAACTTCTCGATGAATTAAAAAATAAAAATCAAAATCATAATGCTGAGGAAAAGGATGCCAAAAGTTGATCTACCTCTTGATCAAAGAAATATAATTATTACTCGATCAAAAGAAGGGATATTGGATATAAAAAAGATATTCGTAAGTAAGGGCGCTAATGTATTTGATTTACCTGCAATAAGTATTGCTGATCCTGATGATTTGAATCCTCTTGATGAAGCATTAAATCAAATAAATGATTTTCATTGGATTATTTTTTCCAGTAGTAATGGGATCAAATTTGTGGATAAAAGACTTAGATACTTTAATAGTTCATTAAAAGAATGTTCTAAAAAAACAAAAATCGCCGTAGTCGGAGAAAAAACCTCAAAAACTCTTGATGATTTTGGGATTAAGGCTGATTTCATACCTCCAGAATTTGTTGCTGAAAGTTTAATTGATAATTTCCCAGTATCTGGTTATGGACTTCGAGTTTTTGTACCAAGAGTTCAAACAGGTGGTAGGGATTTAATTGCAGATCAATTTCGAAAGGCTGGTTCTCGTGTATTTGAGGTTGCTGCATATGAAACTAGATGTCCTGAATCAATTCCCGAAGAAACAATTGATATTATTTCTAATCGAAAAGTCGATGCAATTATTTTCTCAAGCGGTAAAACCGTAGTAAATGCTGCTTTTTTACTAGAAAAAAAACTTGGTAAACAATGGTTAGAATATTTTGATCAAATTAAGTTATTAACTATTGGACCTCAGACAACAAAAAAATGTAACGAGATTTTTGGAAGAGTTGATAGGCAGGCACAAAAATATACTTTTGAAGGACTACTAGATGTAGCAATTAATATTTTTAATTAGAAAAATTTTTTGTATAGTTCTTTTCAACTAAATCTTTGAACCTATCAATATTAGCCTGTAATTCGTTTGTAACCATTTTTCCTAAAATATTTTCCTCCATAAACCGAGCAATCATTTTTGGTAGTTCATAAGTTATTGCTAAATTTACAGTTGTGATTTGATCAGTTTTACTTTCGAAAACTACTGATCCTTCAGTTGGTAAACCTCCTATTGATTTCCATTTAAGTTTGCTTTTTTCAACCCTTTCTGTAATTTGAGCTTTCCATTTAAACCTAAAGCCATTTGCAGCTAAAGTCCATTCTGTTAAATCTGGTAACGTATTAGTTTCTTCGTCAACTGTTTTTACAGATTCAATCCAGCTCATCCAAAGTGACATTGAGTCTAAATCGCTCCATGTTTCCCATACATTTTCAAGAGGCGCATTAACAACTGTTATTACGTCATGTTTTAGCCAAGTACCCATTAATCAACTTACTGCAAGATTTTTTGCTAATTCGGCTTTCTTCTCTAAAATTGCGGCAGCAGCTAAATGACCACTCATTGTAGCTCCCTCCATAGAGTCTATATAATCTTGTTTTGTATAACTACCAGCCATGAAGAAATTAGATATAGATGTTTTTTGATCGGGTCTGAAAGGTTCCATACCGGGAGCTTCTCTATAGAGTGATTGTGGAATTTGTACCACGTTACTCCAAAGCAATTTAAGGTTTTTTGAGGATGGGAATAGACGGCGAACCTCTTTATCAATTTCTTTTGTAATTCTTTCTGTGGATCTTCCCATCCATCTATCGCCAGGAGTTAAAACACATTGGAGAAGCGATCCCATATCTTTTTTTCTATAGTCTGCTGGACTTGCTAGTGCTAAATCAGCAAAACAACTGAAAGAGGCATCAGCAGAATAAAGAAGGTTATCTAGTCCAATTGGTTCGTTTCCAGTATTATCTTTTTGTAATTCAGTAACCCAACCGTCATATCTTAATTGGATTGTGGCAACAGCAACAGCTCTAAGTTTTTTTAAACCTTCAAATTCTTTAAATTGATACCATTCTTTTGGAATTATTTTTTTTATTCCAGGAACATCACAGGCAGCTAGAAATTTATCTGCAAACACTGCCTTAATTCCTTCAGGAGAAGATATTTTTAATTGATTTACTGAATAAGAGGAAGATTCCTTTTCATAAATGATTTCTTCTACCTTATGGTTAAGATGTATTTTTGCTCCTTTGTTTGTGATGTAGTCGACGATAGGTTGCGTTAACCACTTATGTGGGGAACCTTTTAAAAGATTAAGTTTTGAAGCTTCTGTTTTTGAAGCAAACATCATGAATATAGTTAGCATGCATCTTGCTGAAATATCTTTGCAATTAATAAAACCTAATGCATATGCGATAGGATCCCACATTCTTTCTAAACTTTTTTCACTTCCACCATGGTTTAAAAACCATTCTTTAAAACTAACTTTATCTAGATCTCTAATTATTTTCATAGCTCCTTCATAGTCTATCAATCCTCTAACGATTGGACTTGTCCCTAAAGCTAAGGCATTTCTGAACTTATCTAACCAAGTAAGTTGTTCGGTGGTAAAAAAAGCTTTAAGTCCGTTGAATGGAGCACCTAAAGGAAATCTGAAGTCTAATGATTTTAAGTTACCACCATTATTGATAAATAGATGAGTATGATCTTTCGGGAGTAAATTGTCTATAGCTCCCACTTTTTTCATTAATTTAAATAGATTTGCATAATTGTAAAAAAATACATGTAAACCCATTTCTATGTGGTTGCCATCTTTATCTTCCCAACTTCCTACTTTACCTCCCCAAAATGACCTGCTCTCGTAAATATCTACTTCGTGGCCTTCATCAACTAAATTGACTGCTGCTGTAAGACCAGCTAATCCAGAACCAACTATTGCAATTTTCACTTTTTCTTAGAATTATAACAAATGGAGTTTGGATAATGTTTGTTCTATGCATCCTATCAATTAAGTTTTTATATTATAAATAGTTGAAACCCCTTGTTTATGGAAAATGTAGAAGTTAAACAGGAAATTAAAAATTCTGATGATGGCAAAGGTATCTTAATTACGAATGATGCTATAGAACAAATTTCAAATTTATTGAAGGGTCAAAGTGATAAAAAAGCCCTAAGGGTAGGAGTAAGATCTGGCGGTTGTAGTGGGATGAGTTATACGATGGATTTTATAGGAACTGATGAAATAAATCCCGATGATAAAGTTTATGATTATTCATTAAAAGTTGATCAGAGCTTTCAGGTTGTTTGTGATCCTAAAAGTCTTTTATATATTTACGGAATGCAGTTAGATTTTAGTAAGGAATTAATTGGAGGTGGCTTTAATTTTGTAAATCCCAATGCCTCTCAAACTTGTGGTTGTGGAAGCTCTTTTGCAGTTTAATAAATAATGAATAACGAAATTAATCCCATCGAAGAGGATTTTAATGCAGCTTTATCAAGATATAAAGCAGGTCAAGATTTAATTCCAATCGTTCAAGATTTTCAAAAAATTATACAGCAAATTCCAAATCATTTTGCTGCTTGGACTTGTTTATCATGGCTTCAATTACTGTTGAAAAATAATGAAGAAGCTTTGTCAGCTGCCAGACAAGCTGTTCGATTAAATCAGCAAGATCCACAAGCAAGAATGAATTTGTCTTTAGCTCTCTTGGCTACCAATAATAAAGGAGTTAGGGATCATATTGAGTTAATAAAAAAAATGTCTATGATGATGCCAGATGTGAAAAGTGAGTTGAAAGAATCTGTTGAAGACGGATTAAGTAGATATCCAGATTGGCCTGAGTTAACCAAAGTAAAAAAATGGTTGGAATTTTAAATTGTTTAAGATTTTAATTTTAAGTAATGGGCATGGAGAAGATTTATCTGGCAGTCTAATAGCTAAACAATTCGTAAAAAGTGGTTATTCTGTTCATGCTTTGCCAATTGTTGGTATGGGAAATCATTACGAAAAAGAAAAAATTAAGATTATCGGTAAAACTAAGGAATTTAAAACTGGAGGAATTGGTTATAATTCTTTTAAGGGAAGACTTACTGAAATATTAGGAGGAGAAATATTTTATCTTCTAAAAAGATTATATTTAACTTTTAAAATAAAAAAAAAATATGATTATTTTTTTGTAGTTGGGGATATTGTGCCAGTTTTTTTTGCATGGGTTTGTAAGAAAGATTTTTTTACATATCTAGTTGCTTATTCCAGCCATTATGAAGGGAAGTTGAAATTACCATGGCCTTCTAAATTTTTCTTGCTCTCACAAAAAGCAAAAAAAATATATACGAGAGATTCCCTTACAGCTAATGATTTAAGTTTGCAGTTAAAAAAGAAAGTGTCTTTTTTAGGCAACCCATTTATGGATAAGTTTTTTCCTAGAAACAAAGAATTAAATCAAGATAAATTTAGTATTGGATTATTTCCAGGAAGTAGATTCCCTGAGATTTTAGATAATTTTGTTTTGATTTTAGAGGTATTAGAGGCATTGTCAGATTTAAACTATTTTCAAAAAATTCAGTTTAATTTTGCACTAGTTAATGCTCTATCTTCATCAAAAATAAAGGAGATATTTCAAAAAAGAGGATGGTTAAAAATAGAAAATATAAAAGATAATAATCTCATGAAATTCCAATATAAATTTTTAGAAGTGAATATATATTGGAATAATTTTGACAAAATATTATTGAAAAGTAAATGCTGTATTAGCATGGCAGGAACAGCAGCAGAACAAGCGATTGGATTAGGAAAACCGGTTATTCAGATTGAAGGTAAAGGTCCACAATTTACAAAAACTTTTGCAGAAGCGCAAAGACGTTTACTTGGGAAATATGTTTTTTGTGCCAGTAATTTTAAAGACAAAAATGATCAAATCAATCAGACAATTAAATTGATCATAAAAATAATATACCTTATACAGCTAAATAAGAAGTTTATGATCTCATGTAATGAAAATGCTAAAAAAAGATTGGGTGAAAACAAAGCTTGTCTTAAAATGGTTGATGATATGAATATTGTTATAAAAAATGACTAAGGAGAATAATCAAAATAAATTAAAACAAATTATCGATAATTTGTTATTAATAAATTTATTTGCAGTCATTTTTTTTGCAATATTTTTTATTTTTGCAATCATCATGCAATTAAATGGGATATTTATTTTTATTAATTTTATTCAGATAGTTTGGAATCCTCTTATTGTTCCATTGATAACAATTCTTATTATTGGTGCTTTAGTAAACGGTATTAATTCTTGGTGGAGGCGTAAATTGCTTTCTCAAGAAGAGGATATTTAAAATTATAATTTTTGATTTTACTGCTAATTACTTTTTGTCCTTCTAAAACAACTTTCGCTCCATCTCCTAACAATATTTTTAAAACCGCTCCAGGCACTGGAAGTAAATTAGGTCTATTCAGACATTTGCCTAAAGTCTGAGAAAATTCTCTCATTAATACTGGATTTGGTGCAACAGCATTAAATACTCCCGAATACTTTTTATCAATTAATGCTTGAATAATTAATGCACATAAATCGGTTCTATGAATCCAACTCATCCATTGCTTACCATCTCCAATTGGTCCACCTAATCCAACTTTAAATATAGGGAGCATTTTTCCTAATGCTCCTCCGTCTTTCTCTAGAACAATGCCAATTCTAAAAATAACTAACCTTGAGAAAAATGGTTTTTCAGTGGCTACCGCTTCCCATTTTTTGCAAAGATTAGATAAAAAGTCTTTTCCTCCAGGACTATTTTCAGTGAATTCACCAGACAAACTTGTACCGTAATAACCTATAGCTGATCCATTTATAATGACTTTTGGGTTTATTTTTAAATTTTTAAGGGTCTTCATCATAAATTTCGTGGTGTTAATACGACTATTTTCAATCTCCTGTTTTTGTTCAGAAGTCCATTTTTTTTCTGCTATAGGTTCTCCCATCAAGTTAATAATTCCATCTGTTTCTCTTAAAATATTTAAAAACTTTTCGTTATCCCAGTTCTTTTCTTTTGATAAATCTATTTGAAAAAATTTAAACTTGTTGAAATCTAAATCAATCTTTAATTTACTTATAGGTTTTCTACTTACAATGTATATTTCGTGATTTTCATTGAGTAGTGTTGGTACTAATTCTTTACCAACAAATCCAGTGCAGCCAAGTAGTAAAAGACGCATATCATATATATGTTTATCATTTAAGGCTATTAAATTTTTTAGACGTTTGTAATTATTATTCTGGTATAAATTTTTTTAAATATTTTTCAAACAAGTTTTTGTATAATAAATTTCAAACAACTTTGTTGAATTTATTATGACAGATTCTATTCCAAAGAAACCACTCAAGAAAGGAAGCTTAGTTTTTGTCGATAGAGAAAATTATATAAAAAGTATCGAGGCTTTAGCCAGTGATAATGATCTACCTAATTATGTCTTTGAAGGTCCTGGAGAGATTCTTTCAGTCAAAGACGAATATGCTCAGGTTAGATGGCGCAGACCAGTTCCAGATGTTTGGTTGAAATTAGATCAACTTATAGAATATACTCAATAAAATTTTTGAATCTAAAAGTTTTTATTTTTTTTCTCTGCAGACATCTTTGATTGTATCCTTTTTGCTTCTTTGATCATTTCTTTGCCATCAAATAAGTAATTATCTACGTATCCTTGTGTATATCTATCAAATTCTGATAGTGCATCTTTAACTTGTGAAAAACAATGATAAAGATCGAGGCCTAATGCTGAAATAGACTTTGGGACTATTTTTTTGTTATAAATTTTTTCAACTTTTTCTATTTTCTTTTGTGAAAGAATTATGTAACTGCAAAAATTTTCCATTAATTGGTCATCATATGGATCTGCAGATAGTTCTCTTATTTCGTTATTCAAAGGTTTAATTATTTGGCTAATAATTCTATTAATCGGACTATAAATTTCTTTAATCCACGTTTCAACTTCTTTGTCCTTAATTGAAGAATTATATTTTTTTGAATTAAATTTCTCTTCCCAATTTTCATTTAATGAATCAAATGATGAACTGGAAGATAAAAAACTGCTATCGTATTGCTTTTTTTTTATAGGGTCATTTAGAGTTTCCCAGGCATTTTGTATTGCAAGAAACCGTTCTTTCTTGCCTCCTGCATCAGGATGATGTTGCTTAACTAAAGAGCGATATGAAGATTTAATTTCACTTCTTGTTGCACTTTTTTTGAGACCTAATTCTTCATATAAATTTTTTGTCATTTTTATAAATTATGCATTAAAGATAACCATCTTTTCTGGCTTGAATGGAAGTATTAGATTCAAACATTGCTGTTGATAAATATCTTTCTCCAAAACTTGGAAGAATAACTATTAATCTTTTATTCATTAGTTCTTTTCTTTTGCCTATCTTTATAGTTGCTGCTAAAGCTGCACCGCTGCTTATGCCAGATAATAGACCTTCCAATCGAGCTAATAAACGCCCATAATAAAATGCTTCATCGTCATCTATTTTTATAATTTCATCAATTAATTTAGTATTGAGTACTTTCGGTACGAAACCCGCTCCAATTCCTTGAATCGAATGAGATCCTGCTTTTTCTCCGGAAATCACAGCACTTTTTTTGGGCTCTACAGCATAAATTTTGCAATTTGGATTAACTTTTTTCAAAAAACGTGCACAACCAGTAATTGTTCCTCCTGTGCCTACTCCTGTAACTAGTCCATCTAAATTGTTATTGGATTGGGACCATATTTCTGGCCCCGTTGTTCTTTCATGAATATCTGGATTAGCAAAGTTCTCAAACTGATTAAATTGATAGCTATTTGCAATGGTTGAAGACAACTCATTAGCTAAATCTAAAGCTCCTTTCATTCCGTCAATCCCTGGTGTTAGCTGTAATTCAGCTCCATATGCTCTCAACATTGCCCTTCTCTCAATACTCATCGTATCGGGCATAGTTAAAATCAATTTATAGCCCTTTGCTGCAGCAACCATTGCTAATGCTATACCAGTATTCCCGCTAGTTGCTTCAATTAATGTTGTTTTATCTGGTGTTATCAACCCTTCTTCTTCAGCTTTGCATAACATTGAATAAGCGATCCTATCCTTAACGGACGCTGATGGATTGAAACTTTCTAGTTTGGCTATTATTTCTGGATAACAATCAAAATACTTTCTGATTCGATTTAAGTGAACTAATGGGGTATTTCCAACTAGAGAAGTTATATCATTTGCTATTTCCATGAAATGATTTTTTAAAATGCAAAATAAAATCTCCTATATTCATGATAATTGTATTTAAAGTTCTTTTATATAATTTTCTCAAAAGAATTTAATTTAAATAACTTCCTGAGTAAAAATATTTAGTAATATAAGAGGAAGTTTTTATTATGATTATGTATTCATTGGAACTAAGTCTGAGATATTCACCTTTTCCACTTTCAATTCAGAAGAAAGAATTTGATGATGTTAAAAGAATTTATGATGAAATAAAAAGTTCTATGAATGAAACTTTAGAATCCTCCAATTTGATCGAATTAAGGTGTGACAAAGTGCAAGATAAATTGATTGCTGTAAGAGCTAAAGAAATTATTTCTGTACAGATGTATGAAAAATCCTCAGTAGCAGGAGGAGCTAAAAGACCTGGATTTTCTCTCAACATAGATTAATAGAATTAATGCGAGATTCCCTTGAAAATGATATACCCCAAATTATATTCAAAGATGTTTCTTTTTCATATATTGGAGAAAAAGAAAATTTAATTTTTAAATGTAACTTCTCAATAAAAAAACCTGGATTTTGGATGGTCGTAGGTAAAAACGGGAGCGGAAAAAGTACTCTTTTAAAATTAATTAATGGAATAATCAAACCCAAAAATGGTGTTATCGATTCTAATGCAAATATTGGCATGGTGTTTCAAAACCCTGATCATCAAATATTGATGCCAAATTGTAGGAGTGAACTTCTGATTAATATTAATCAGAATATAAGTCAAAATGAAATTAATAAAAAAATTGCATATGTGCTTGATCAGGTAGGAATGACTGGTTTTGAAAAAAGACCAGTTCATACTTTGAGTGGCGGACAAAAACAACGCTTAACTATTGCAAGCGCTCTGATTAGCAATAGAAATTTTATTCTTTTAGATGAGCCTACAGCGTTACTTGATCAAACAAGCCAATTAAAAGTTTTAGAAACTATTAAAAATCTTACAAGAGACCATAAAAAACCCTTATCAGCTTTGTGGATTACTCATCGTTATGAAGAATTGACTTATGCTGATGCAGTAGCAGAGTTGAAAAATGGTTTTTTATCTAGCTGGCAAGAACCATCAAAATTTCAATATAATTAACTTCTGTACTTGTCATAAGGTACTTTAAAGAGCTAAATTCATTTTATATTCCTCGGTAGCTCAGCGGTAGAGCGATCGACTGTTAATCGATTGGTCGCAGGTTCGAATCCCGCCCGGGGAGTTTATAAATTCCAAAACTTTATCTAAAGTCACCTTTTTAGGGTGACTTTTTTTATTTCTTTATCCCCTTTTTTGTCAAATAGTGGTTGACCGAAGAAATAATCAAGTATATTTGATATAATATTAAGAACAGTAATTAGAACATTAAAAAAATAATCAAATATATAATCAGAATTTATGTTTTTAAATTACTAAAATTGTTTATAAAGAACAGTAATTAGAACATTTACTAAATTCTCCACAAAAATTAAACATATTCTTGTTTATATCCTTTGGATTACTACACTATTCAGGAAATTTAGTCATCCCACATATCCTTTTTCTCTTGATCCAAATTATTCCTTTCAAGTAATTCTATTCTTTGCTTCTGAGGATCTATTTCTGTTTCAATTACGTTTTTATCGTCAATATATTTTGTTTGTATTTCTAAGATATTTATTTCAAATTGTTCTCCAAAAAAATCTGACATTTCTCTCCATGCTTCCATTTCCTCTTCTTTGCCAATAGTATCGTTTATCTGATGAGAAATAATTTCTAGTACATATTGTTTAAGTTCTTGATGACTCATCGATTCAACTTTTTTTTGAATGTAAAGTTCTTTAAGAGTTTCTAGTTGTTTTTTTGATAAATCAGAATAAATAACAGACTTCTTTTTCATAGATACTTAAATTTTTTTTAATATAGACAAAATTATGCATTTAAACATTTTGGAGAAATTAAAATTTTAAACTTAGTTAATTCCTATCTGAACACTGAAGATCTCCATTTAAGTTGAATTACTTTAACCCTCATAATAATTGCAATGCGAATTAGATATTCTCTCAATTTGAAACATTATTTGTCTCTAATAATCTTTGATTATTAAGAAAAAGTGAATAAAATCGAAAGAAATTCTAAAATTTCAACTTTTTTAAAATTTGCAATTTCTATCTAATCCATTGCTATTACTATGTTATATGATAAATCTAATTGATAAAATTGTTTACAGTAATTCAGCAATCTTTATAAATTCTTGAGAGAATCATAATACTAAAACTTTACTTTTATTTAATAGTTTATAAATATGAAAATTTCAATCCTTTTAATTGAAGACGATCGTGATATGCGTGATTTAGTGGCTAGGCATTTGGAACATTCTGGTTTCGATGTTCAAAAAGCTGAAGATGGAATTAAAGGACAAGCACTAGCTCTTCAATACTCACCAGATTTAATACTTTTGGATTTAATGCTACCAAGTGTTGATGGTTTAACTTTATGCCAGAGACTAAGAAGAGATGAAAGGACATCAAATATACCAATTTTGATGATAACTGCGTTAGGTGGCCTTAAAGATAAAGTTACTGGGTTTAATTCTGGAGCTGATGATTACATTACTAAACCATTCGATTTAGAAGAATTATACGTACGCATTAAAGCATTACTAAGAAGAACTAACAGAGCACAATTAACTTCTAGTAACCAGCAAGAAATATTAAATTATGGCCCTTTAACTCTTGTTCCGGAAAGATTTGAAGCTATATGGTTTGAATCCCCCGTTAGGTTAACTCATCTTGAATTTGAACTTCTTCATTGTCTTTTGCAAAGACATGGTCAAACTGTATCGCCAGCATTAATTCTTAAAGAAGTATGGGGATATGAACCAGATGATGATATTGAGACAATAAGAGTTCATATTAGACACTTACGCACTAAAATTGAACCCGATCCACGCAAACCTATTTATATAAAAACTGTATACGGTGCTGGATATTGTCTTGAGTTACCTATTGGTTCTCAAGTGGAAACTGCTAGGAAAGAGTTCATTCAAGCAAGAAATCCTGACTTGATAAATTCTGCAGTAGATTAATCTCATAAATTTTCCATTGAAATTGTTAAAAAAGTAGTTTCCCATGCCAACCTTGGTTGAATGTTTCTTCTCAAGAGGTATTTTAATTTTTCAAGTTTTTTCACTAAACTGATATTTTTTGTTTTTCTCCACCAAATTGTTTGAATTAAATTTACCAAACAAATCTGTTGAAAAATTTCTAATTTTTCAGAGATTGATTTAGATATTTCTAGTATTTCCAGACTATTTTTTACTGGAGAATCCAATTTACTTATAATTTCATCTGAAAAATCATTCCAAATTTCAATATTTTTCAATAGTTGATTTGGAGATCCATTTGCAGAGTTTATTAAATCTTCAAATTTTAATTTTGAATTTATCTTTAATTTAGAAGTGTCTAAATATTCTTTTAAAATTGACTTTAGTTGTTTACTAGAAAAAGATCGAAATCTGACGATTTGACATCTTGAAATGATCGTATTTAAGAGAAGGTTTAATTTAGATGTTAGTAAAATAAAAATGCCGTTACTTGGTTCTTCTAAGGTTTTTAAAAGGCAATTTGAGGCTGCTTCGTTTAAGAAGTGTGCATCAATAATTAAAACAATTTTTTTTTCTGAGTTTATTGATTTTTGACTAAGAAAAGTTTTGATATTACGTATTTGACCAATTTTAATAGTCTCAGATCCACTTTTTATTGTTTTTTCAAGATCAAAACTTCCTGAATTTTTTGTTGGCAAAAGAGAATCAGGTTCAATAATTAAAAAATCAGGATGGTTATTGTTTGTAATTCTCTCTTCAATATTTTCGCTTGGTGAAGACTGTTTGAAAATCTCTTTTATAAATTGAAGAGCAGTTTGCTTTTTGCCTAATCCCTCAGCACCATAAAATATATAACCATTAGCTAATGATTTGTTATTGATTATGTTCTTAAGAAGGGTATTTACTTCTTCATTCAAGAAAAAATTATTTTTTTTAACAGAAATCATTTGTTATTAGAAAAATTGTTTAGCAAAGTCTCTTTAATTTGATTAGAAATAGTTTTAATATTTTGTGAAGCAGATATTACTTTCCAGTTTTTATGTTTGGCAATTAGTTTGAAACCTTCATTTACTTTTTCTAAAAATCTAATACCTTCTGATTCTATTCTGTCTGGAATTTCATTTTTTCTTCGGAATATGCTCTCTTCTGGAGAAATTTCTAAGAAGAAAGTGAGATCTGGAGATACTCCTTGACACACAATAGATTCAATATTTTCAATTATTTCTAAATTTATTTTTCTTCCATAACCTTGATAAGCCAGTGTGGAATCGGAAAATCTATCACTTATTACCCAATCATTGTTATTTAAAGCAGGAGAAATAATTTTGGAAACGTGTTCTGCTCTATCCGCTGAATAAAGCAATAATTCTGCTAGAGATGAAGGCTTGTTATTATCATTATTATCAAGAATCAGTCCTCTAAGTTTTTTTCCTAAAAGACTGCCTCCAGGCTCTCTAGTTGTTATTAATTTAGATCCTTTCTTTATTAGACCACTATTAGGAAGCCATTTAGATAGTTCATCTATTTGGGTAGTTTTGCCACATCCGTCAATACCCTCAATAACGATAAATTTTCCTTTCATTTAATCCAAAGATAAAGCATTAATTACAACTGTAATAGAGCTAATAGCCATCAATAATGCTGCTATTGAGGGAGTAAGAAGAATACCGTATTTAGGGAATAAAATGCCGGCGGCTAAAGGTATAGCTAGTAAGTTGTAACCAAAAGCCCATGTTAGATTTTGCTTTATTTTTCTTATAGTTTTTTTTGCAAGATTTAAGGCGTAGGGTAATCCATTTAGTTGATCTCCCATTAATACTACATCTGCATTTGCCTTGGCTATTTGAGTCCCTGATCCTACTGCAATACCTAAGTCTGACGATGCTAAGGCTGGGACATCATTAATACCATCACCAATCATTGCCACTTTATTATTAATTTTTAAATTTTCTATAGTCTTTAGCTTCATTTCAGGAAGAAGATCCCATTTTACTTCTGTTTCTTTACAACCAATTTTTTTTGCTAAAGCTAAAACTGTTTGTTTCCTATCGCCACTTAAAATGTTAATTTTAAATTTTTTTTCTCTCAAATTTTGAACTGTTTTAATTGAATCATCTCTGAGTAAATCTCCTAGCAAAATAAAGCCCAATAACTTGTTTTTGATACTTATTCCAATAATAGTGTTCGTTTTTGTTTCTTCATTTTCAATGATTTTTTTTGCATCACTATCAATAATTATTCCTTTGCTTAGTAGCCATTCAATATTTCCAATATTAATAAGTCCATCAATTGACTCAAGTTCTCCAGAAATACCTCGCCCTGAATGAGTGAAAATTTTTTTTATTGGAAATAAACTTAAATTTTGCTTTTTTGCCTCTTGAATTAAGGCATCTGCGATTGGATGTCTGCTTTCCTTTTCTAAACTGGCAGCTATTTTTAATAAAAATGAATGATCATCATTATTTTTGTAATCAACAATGAAAGGCTTACCTTTTGTTAAAGTACCCGTCTTGTCAAAAATAATGTGATTAATTTTTGAAGCCATCTCTATTTTATCCCCGCCTTTAAATAAAACCCCTTTTTTTGCTGCTTTTCCTGATGCGACAGTGATTACAGTTGGGGTGGCTAAACCTAATGCACAAGGACAAGCTATAACTAAAACGGCAATTGACAATTGAATTGCTAAACTCATGAAATTCTCAGCATTACTACCAAGCGAACTATGAAGTGTATGGCTTGAGTGCGTAATTAATTCATGATTGTGACTTAATAAATCAGGCCATATGTTTTTTGCCCCCTTCCACCAAAAGAAAAAGGTTAAAGTAGCAAAAATAAGTACAAAGTAAGTAAATTTGCCTGCAATTTCATCAGCAATGCTTTGAATGCGAGGTTTTCTTGCGTTTACAGACTCAATAAGATTTACTAGTTTTGCAAGAGAAGAATCTCCTCCGACCTTTTTTACTTTAAGTCTAAGAGTTGAATTAAGATTTAAAGACCCACAAGATAGATTTTCGCCTTCTTTTACTTCTATAGGTTTGGATTCTCCAGTAATATGTGAAACGTCAACATACGAATTACCTTGGGCAACAATGCAGTCAGCAGGCACTCTGTCTCCTGCTAAAACTTGAATCTCTTGATCAGGTTGTAAAGTGTTCACTCTTATTGACTTTATTTGATTGTCTTCTGTGTAGATATTTGCCATTTCAGGTTGAAGATCTAATAGTTCTCCAATGGATGAACTAGTTTGATATCTTGCTCTTTCTTCTAAGTAACGCCCAATCAGTATGAAGCCTAACAGCATAACTGGCTCATTAAAAAAACAAGGAAAACCAGTGGCAGGAAATATTAAGGATAGAAGACTTGTTGTATATGCGCTAATTACTCCAAGAGCTACTAAAGAATCCATATCGGGATGGTTCTTAATAAATGATTTAAATCCATTAATAATTATTCCTCTGCCAGGAAATAATAGAGCTAGCGTTGCTAATGAAGCGTGAAAAAATATATTACCTAATATTGGAAAATTTATATATCTTCCTTCTGCCAGATGACCTAATACTGAAAATAATAAAAGTAATAGGGCAAAAGTTAGTTTTTTCCATTGATTATTCCAATTCTTTTTTTTTTCTAATTCTGCTTTATTTAATTTTTTTGAAAAATCATTTATGTAAATCTTTGATGGGAAACCATTCTCTTCTAGATTTTCGAGAATTGATTCTATTTCTATATGTTTTTGGGTTATTTCAAAATAAGCACTTTCAGTAAGCAAGTTAACAGAAACATTTTCAATACCATCGGAATTTTTCAATATTTTTTCAACAGTACTAACACAACCACCGCACTTCATTCCGGTAACGCTTAATTGTATGCTCTCCATATTTTTCACGTATAAGCAAATTTATGCTTTACTGTATATTTAACTATAATAATAAATGTAATAGACTTTTTAAATAGTAATTTTAAAATTACTATATTAATTTTATTAGATTTTGAGAAGTGCCTAGTAATCAAAACAGAGACAATTTTATTGATAAAGCTTTTACTGTAATTGCTGAATCTATTGTAAAAATAATGCCTATCGCTGAGAAAGAAAAAAAGGCATATATTTATTACAGAGATGGCTTAGCTGCACAAAATAATGGGGACTATTCGGAGGCATTAGAGTATTACAAAGAGAGCTTACTGCTTGAAGAAAATAAAATTGATAGGGGTGAGACTTTAAAAAATATGGCAATTATATACATGAGTAACGGTGAAGAGGATTTGTCTATTGAAACTTATGAGAAAGCATTAGTAGAAAATCCCAAACAGCCATCATGCTTGAAAAATATAGGTTTAATTTATGAAAAAAGGGGAAGATATGCTGAGCAAAATGGTGATTTAGATCAAAGAGATATTTGGTTTGATAAAGCTGCTGAAGTCTGGTCTAAAGCAGTGAGACTTTATCCAGGTGGATATCTAGATATTGAAAATTGGTTGAAAAACTCAGGCAGAAGTTCAATTGATATGTACCTTTGATTTTTTTTATTTTGATAAAGAATAATCAACTGCTTCTTTAATATTGGATATTTCTTGGATATTTATTAAATTTTGAAAATTATTATTTAGTTCCTCCTCCAGTTTTGGCACTACAATATTTTTGATACCTAGTCTTACAGCTTCTTCTATCTTTGTTCGAAGGTTATTCGATTTTCTAACCTGACCGCTCAAACCCAATTCCCCAATAAATGAGCTATTAGCCAAAGGAGGAATATTTTTCAAACTTGATAAAATTGAAATTGCTACACCTAAGTCAGATGATGGATCATTAATCTCAAAACCCCCACCAGTCGCTATATAACAATCAAATTCAGATAATTTTATCCCTAAGTGTTTTTCAATAACAGCTAGAATTTGAAGCAATCTATTTATGCTTATTCCAGTTGTAGTACGTCTTGGGTTACTATAGAAAGTTTTATTTACCAGTGCTTGTATATCAACTGCTATCGGTCGAGTGCCTTCATTTGTAATTATAGTTGTTACACCTGAAATGTTTTCTTTATTTGTAAAAATTGAACTTGGGTTTTTTATCTCTCGTAAACCCTCTTCAAGCATTTCAAAAATTCCAATCTCGAAGGTCGATCCAAATCGATTTTTTATACTTCTTAGTAATCTATGTGAGGAAATATTATCTCCTTCAAAGTTTATTACTGTATCAACTAAATGCTCTAGAGTTTTAGGGCCAGCTAAAGCCCCATCTTTGGTTACATGACCAATTATTAGAAGAGCAATATTATTTTCTTTGGCAAGATTTTGTAATTCAGATGAACATTCTCTAACTTGAGAAACCGATCCTGGAGAACTTTGCATTTCATGATTATGGATGGCTTGAATACTATCAATTATTGCGAAACTTGGATTTACACGTTTGATCTCTTCAATAATTAGGGACAAATTGGTTTCTGCAAAAATTTGTAAATCCATACTGTTTTGATTTAATCTTTCCCATCTAATTTTTACTTGTTCTAAAGATTCTTCTGCAGTTATATATAAAACTTTCTCATTAAGAGATATTTTTCCTGCTGATTGAAGAACTATTGTGCTTTTACCTATACCTGGTTCTCCTCCTAGTAAAACAATAGATCCAGGTACTATTCCACCTCCAAGCACACGATCAAATTCTCTAAAACCACTTGTAAATCTTGATATTTTTTTTGATGAAATCTCGTTAAATGGTATAGATTTTTTATTATTTTTTATTTCTTGATATTTAGATCTCTTACTTTTTATTTCTTCAACAATGGAATTCCATGAGTTGCAATTTAGGCATCTACCAAAGTATTGTGAAGTTTCAGATCCACAATTCTGACAAATAAAAGTCGATAATTTGCTAGACATTAAGTTTCTGAATGAATTAATGGAACTAGAATGTTTGGGATATTGCCCCTCTACAAGTTAGATTAGGTTAATAATAAATTCTCTTACTGATTAGCTAATAGAAACAAATGGCTCTATCTAGTCAAACTAAAGAAACTATACTGGTCGCAGATGACGAGGCAAGTATTAGAAGAATTCTGGAGACACGTCTCTCCATGATTGGCTACAAAGTTATAACTGCAAGTGATGGTAAAGAGGCACTAAAGTTATTTAACGATTATGAACCTGATTTAGTAGTCCTTGACGTCATGATGCCAAAGTTAGATGGTTATGGAGTTTGTCAAGAATTAAGGAAAGATTCTGATGTCCCAATTGTTATGTTAACTGCATTAGGAGATGTTGCAGATAGGATAACAGGTTTAGAATTAGGAGCTGATGATTATGTAGTAAAACCATTTAGCCCAAAAGAGTTAGAAGCTAGAATTAGATGCGTACTCAGAAGAATTGACAAAGAACAAATTCCTGGAATGCCTAATTCAGGATTAATTTTGGTTACGGATATAAAAATTGATACAAATCGAAGACAAGTTTTTAAAAGTGATGAGAGAATTAGATTAACTGGTATGGAATTTAGTCTCTTAGAGCTTTTGGTAAGTAGGTCAGGAGAGCCATTTAGTAGAGGAGAGATTTTGAGAGAAGTATGGGGATATACTCCCGAGAGACATGTAGATACAAGAGTCGTGGACGTTCATATATCAAGATTAAGATCAAAACTGGAGGCTGATCCAGCAAATCCTGAATTAATTTTGACAGCAAGGGGTACAGGATATCTTTTTCAACGGATTGTCGATATTGCTCCTTTTGATGGTAAGTAAATGGGGAAAGAAACAGCGCAAAAAATTAATAAGTCCAGAGCTATTAGAAGATTAGTTATTTGGTACAAAAGAAATTCGGCTGTGACTTCTATAGTTGATACTGCTGCAAGTTCTGCAGCAACGGCTAGTAATGTTGCGGGTAATATGGTTTCAAGTGCTGGATCAGTAGTAACCACAGCTAGCAATGTTGCAGGTAATGTTGCAGGTAATGTAGTTTCAAGTGCTGAATCTGTTGTTAATACTGCTAGTAGTGTAGTTTCAAATGCCAGTTCAATAGCTAAAAATACATTACAGCCATTAGTTTTTGACCCATTAAAAAGATTGCAAAATAATGATAATATTTTAGATAAGGTGGAGGAATCTCAATCTAAAAGAATTTGGATCGCAGTTGATGGGATGGGTGGAGATTATGCTCCTGGTCCAATTCTTGAGGGTTGCCTAGAAGCAATAAGTAGATTTCCAATAAATATAAAATTTGTCGGCAAAATTGAAAAAGTTAAAGATGCCGCAAAAAAAATTGGTTTAGCAGAATTATTAGAGAATGAAATAGATAATAATCGTCTTGAATTAATTGATAGTGGAGAGCCTATTGGGATGAATGAAGAAGCTACCGCAGTTAGAAAAAGGAAACATGCAAGTATAAATGTTGCAATGGATTTAGTAAGAAATAATAAAGCTGAAGCTGTCTACTCAGCGGGTAATTCAGGTGCCATGATGGCTTCTGCAATATTTAGAATTGGGAGATTGAAAGGGATTGAGAGACCAGCTATAGGAGCATTGTTTCCAACAAGGGATCAAACTCGCCCGGTATTAGTTTTAGATGTCGGCGCAAATACTGATTGTAAGCCATCTTATCTGCATCAATTTGCTCTTCTAGGTAATATTTATGCAAAAGATGTCTTACAAGTACAAAAACCAAGAATTGGCCTTTTAAATATTGGAGAAGAAGAATGTAAAGGTAATGATTTATCCCTAAAAACATTTGAATTATTATCTTCTGAAAAAAGTTTTGATTTCGGAGGGAATTGTGAAGGGCGAGATGTATTATCAGGTAGTTTCGACGTAGTAGTCTGTGATGGATTTACTGGAAATATATTATTGAAATTTCTTGAATCTGTTGGAGGTGTTTTATTAGATATTTTGAGATCTGAGCTTCCACGCGGAAGGCGGGGGAAAGTTGGTTCAGCTTTTTTAAAAAGTAATCTACTCAGAATTAAGAAAAGGTTAGATCATGCCGAACATGGAGGAGCTTTATTACTTGGGGTGAATGGTATTTGCGTTATTGGTCATGGAAGTAGCAAATCTTTATCAGTAGTTAGCGCTCTTCGCTTGGCTCACTCTGCAGTTAATCATGGTGTTATGGACAATTTAAATCAACTGCAAAAGCTTCAAGTTTTAAATTCATAAAACATATTGAGTCAAATTTATGTTTGACTAATATAAGTAACAAAAAAAACTCTTTTGGAAGGAATAAATTTTAATCAGATTGGAGTGTCATTCAAGGGAAGCGGAAGTTATGTACCTGATCAAATCCTAACTAATCAAAAAATTAGTCAAAAGGTTGATACAAGCAATGAATGGATACAATCTAGAACTGGTATTTCTGAAAGAAGAATCTCTTGCGTAGAAGATAATGTTACTGAGATGGGTTATAAGGCTGCTCTAACTGCTATAGAAATGGCTAATTGGGATATTAAAACGATTGATTTGATTGTTTTAGCTACTTCTACTCCGCATGATTTATTTGGATCAGCCCCATCCATTCAAGCTAAATTAGGGGCAACTAATGCTGTAGCTTTCGATTTAACTGCAGCTTGTAGTGGTTTTTTATTTGCCTTAATAACAGCCTCACAATTTTTAAAAGGGGGTAGTTTTAAAAGGGCTATTGTTATTGGAGCAGATCAATTATCAAGTTTTGTTGATTGGAACGATAGAAGAAGTTGTATCCTCTTTGGAGATGGTGCCGGTGCATTAGCAATTGAAGCTACTAATGAATTTGATAATTTTATAGGTTTTGATATGAGGACTGATGGGGGGAGGGGTTCTTTTCTTAATCTTCCATCAAAAAATAAAAAGGATTCAATAGTTGATGAAATTAACTTTTTAAGTGGAGGTTTTTCTCCAATTCAGATGAATGGTCAGGAAGTTTATAAATTCGCAGTTAGAGAAGTTCCACTAATTCTTGAAAAGTTGTTTAAAAAAATGAAATATAATTCTGATCACGTTGATTGGCTCTTGCTGCATCAAGCTAATCAAAGAATATTGGATTCTGTAGGAGAAAGGTTAAAAATTCCTAGAGAAAAGATTCTTAGCAATTTAGAAAAATATGGCAATACGTCTGCAGCAACAATTCCACTAATGATGGATGAGGCTGTAAGAGATTTTAGAATTAAACAAAATGATATTATTGCCACAAGTGGTTTCGGTGCTGGGCTAAGTTGGGGTGCAGCCCTAATTAAATGGGGTTAAAAACAAAATAGGAACATTATGACAGTTGCATGGGTATTCCCTGGACAGGGTTCGCAAAAAATTGGAATGGCAAAACAAATTGAAAATTTGCCAAGCACAAAAGAGAGATTTAGTTATGCTTCTGAGATATTTGAGAGAAATTTATTTGAAATTTGCGAATTAAATTCTGATCTAACAAATCCTCTAAGTGATTTGAATAATACAAGAAATACACAAATCTGTCTTTTTTTGGTTGAATCAATTTTATTAGATGCCTTAAAAGAAAATGGTTTTAAACCAACTTATGTTGCTGGGCATAGTCTGGGAGAAATAACTGCATTATATTGTGCGGATGTTTTTTCATTCGAAGACTGCGTATCACTAATAAAAGTAAGATCTCAATTAATGGTAAATGCTGGGAAAGGATCTATGGCAGCAGTAATTGGTTTTGATAGAAATGAACTTGATTTATTAGTCAACAAAAGTGAAAATATTGTAATTGCAAATGATAATAGCTCTTCCCAAGTTGTCTTATCAGGATCTAACGAAGAGTTAGACAATTTATCGAAAGAAATTTCTTGTAAAAGATTCCTAAAATTAAATGTTTCAGGAGCTTTCCATTCACCATTGATGGATGAGCCTGCAGTTAAATTTTCTACGTATTTAAAACAGATTAAATTTAAAAAACCTTCTTTCCCAGTAATAAGTAATTATGAACCTTCATTATGTGACGATCCTAATGAGCTTAAAACTAGATTGGAAAAGCAAATGTGTAATGGAGTGAGGTGGCGAGAAACTATGGATTTAATGGCAAAAGATAGTGATCTACATATTGTTGAAATTGGCCCTTCTAATGTACTAAGCGGTTTAGGAAAAAGACATCTTAAAGATGTAAAAATTTCTCAAGTTTCATCTTCTGATCAAATATCTTATTAATTTGTATGAAAAATCATACTATTCAAAAATTAATCTATGAATTAGTTAGCAAACTTTTTGTATTTCCTATTTATAAATTAGTATTTAAAGGTCATTTAATAGGTAGAGACAATATTCCGCAAAAAGATTCCTTTATCATGGTTTCTAATCATGGTTCTTTACTTGACCCTCCTTTGTTAGGACATGCCCTTAGACGTAATATATCTTTTATGGCTAAGGCAGAGCTTTTTAAAATTCCTTTTCTAGGCTTTATTATCAAGGCTTGTGGGGCTTATCCTGTAAAAAGAGGAATTGTGGATAAAAATACAATTAAAACAGCATGTAAAAAATTATCAAATGATAATTGTATTGGAATTTTTATTGATGGCACTCGTCAAAAAAATGGTCGAGTGAATAAGCCCAAACAAGGTGCAGCATTATTAGCCTTTAAAAATCAAAAATTATTATTGCCTGTTGCAATAGTTAATTCCCATAAACTAATAAGATTTAAATTCTTTATTCCAATGTTTTCAAAAATAGTTATTAAAGTGGGAAAACCTGTTCAACCTCCACAAAGTTCATCAAGAGACGATCTGAATTCTGTAACAATGCAGCTTCAAGATAAGATTAATAATTTGATTGGATGAATATTTAGTTAATTGGAGAAATAGGGTAAAGAGGCAAAACTTTTTCCCAGGAATCTACATTTGAATTTAATAAATTTTTATTTGATAAATTTAATAGTTCTTTTAAATCTTCTTTATCATCATAAATAGCTTCAAACAAAATTTCTTTATTTTCAAGTTCTTTAAAAACTTTTGGTAAAACTGTTTCTCTAATGACTAAATCTGAGGGGGTTTTTTCGTTATGACAAATTTCATATTTACCTGCAATAAAACCCTTGCGTTTTAATTTTTTGTAAATCCAGAATGTTTTTTTGTTTGTAAAGATATTATTTTTTAAAGCAATTCTTTTTGCCATTATTTCAAATGAACTAAAACTGTCTAGAGGACAATTTATTTGTTGTGAGATGGTTCTTGCTAAAACCACAATCAGTCGTGAAGCATTAAAGTTTGCCGGCCCTATGCTGACAGATAACTTATTTATTTTTTGTAAATTTTCTTTGGAAATGAATTTGTTAAGATCATTAATTAAGTTGTTGCAAAGATCATTATCGAATTTTTTGATAAATAATTCATCGGATTCACGGGTATTGTTTTTTCTAAACCCA
Source organism: uncultured Prochlorococcus sp. (assembly GCA_902565305.1). Classification (GTDB taxonomy): domain Bacteria; phylum Cyanobacteriota; class Cyanobacteriia; order PCC-6307; family Cyanobiaceae; genus Prochlorococcus_A. The sequence goes on along the minus strand of CACFEJ010000012.1, from coordinate 11,593 downwards.
AAGCCAAATGAGCTGTCTGTGCTATGAATCACTAATGTAGAGTTAATATCTCCGTGATTGAGTTTATTTGTCATCTATTACCTTTAAACAGGTAACTCCATGCCTGGTTTACACTTAGACCATTTACCAAATTCATTTTCAAAACTTTCACAAGATTGAACATCCCAATCAGTTTTATAATCACCATTATTATCTTTAACTATATTGACATGAATGAATGGTTTTTTTGCTTTAAAATCAGGTAGATCACAAATATGATCAACACCATGATTATTCTCAACATCATGATATGTGATACATCTATCAACCCATTTACAGTTGATGCAAATGCACATAATAAATAATATGAAAAATAGTTTTTACACAAATCATACACTAATAATTGATGAATTAGAAACAAGTATAAAATTTCATAATCTGGATTTAATCTTGGGTTTTTTACCTAAAGGATCATATTTGGTTGGTGGTTATATAAGAGATATTATTTTGGGAAGAAAAACTGAAAAGATAGATGTTGATATTGTGGTACCTTTAAATGCAATTGAAATTGGTAAAAAGATTGCAGATAATCTTGGATCAAAATTTATAATTTTAGATAAAAAAAGAGAAGTAGTAAGAATTATTCTTAATAATATTTATATTGATATTGCTAATCAAGTTTCATCTTCCATAGAAGGAGATTTATGTTCTAGAGACTTCTCGATCAATTCAATTGCTTTTTTATTTGATAAGAAGAGTTTGTTTGATCCATTAAATGGTCTTAAAGATCTTGAGATTTCTTTGCTTAGAACTCATTCTGAAAACAATTTATTAAATGATCCTTTACGAATTTTAAGATGTTTTCGATTTGTTTCAGAATTGAATTTTAAAATTGATTTAAGATTAGTCGATTTTATAAAAAAAAATAAAGGGAACTTATATCTTGTCGCAAAAGAGAGAATTACTTATGAAATACAGAAAATAGTAAATGGAGCAAATGCTCTTAATGCAGTATTGTTGATGAAAAAATTAAATATATTTGATACTGAAAATTTATTTGAAGATTCTTTTTTTTTGGATTTAGAGAAAATTAATTATGGAGAACTTGATCAGGAAGAAAAAGATAAATATTTGCCATCATTTTTTATTGCTCAAATCTTAGATATTGTAACTTTAGAGAAACTGAAATTTAGTAAAGCTGATATTGCAAAAACTAAGTTATTGCGAAAATGGCATCTTTTCTTGAAAAATAAAAATATCGCTCAGTTAGATGAATTTGACAGATTTAAATTACATCAAGAATTAGAAATGTTTCTGCCATCTTTTATTTTTTATTTACCTCAAAACTTACAATTAGATTGGCTTCATAGATGGCGTGACAAAGATGATAAATTATTTCATCCCTCAAACTTAGTTAATGGTGATGTAATTAAAAAAAATTTGGAAATCAAGGATGGACCTATCTTGGGAGAGCTTTTACAGTATCTTTCTAAAGAACTTGCATATAAGAGATTGAATAATTTTGATGAAGCTATTTATAAAGCAAAGCGATGGATTGAACAAAATGCGCCAAAATGTGATTAAATACACATAGCTTAGTTTTGTTTAGAAGTTCAGACTTCAAAATCATTTTTACAAATTTATGAGTATTCGCATTTACATTGGCAACTTACCACAAGGATTTAATCCAAAAGAATTTGATACACTTTTAAAGTCAGTTTCTGACTCGATTAGATTTAAAGCAGTTTTAGATAAGGAAACTAAGGAATGCAGGGGGTTTGGTTTTGCGACTTCTAATAATGAAGATAATGCTAATTTATTAATTCAAAAATTAAATGGTTTTGAATTTAATGGTTCTAAATTAAGAGTAGAGCTATCAGAAAAGAAAGATTCTGCTTCAAATAAAAGAAATAGTGGAAAATCAAACAAGAATAAGAAGAGGAAAGACTTTAAGAAAATTGTTCACAGTGATGCTCCTAATTTAGAAGCTCCTGATCCAAGATGGGCAGGAGAACTATCTAAATTAAAAGATTTGTTAGCTAATCAGAAGACTCCTGCTTAGTCATTTAATTCGAGAAATTAAAAAAGATATAGGAATTTCAAAAGCTTTTACTGAATTTTTTACAAAAGCTCTATTATTAAAGACATCATAGTCTAACCTTTCTATAGAATCTAATATTCCTCTATAAAGACGTAAGGATGTCCAAACAGGCCATCTTGCGTCGGAAGATAACCATTTGATTCCATCTTCAGATTTCTGGAACCAATCACGAGCCCTGGTTAATTGAAATTTCATTAGTGCTTTCCATTGATTGTTTATTTCACCTTTTAAAAGTTTTTCTTCAGAATAATTAAATTTTTCAATATCTTCTTGAGGAAGGTAAATCCTACCTCTTTGCCTATCTTCGCCGACATCTCTTAATATATTTGTTAATTGATTAGCTATACCTAAAGCTATAGCTGCTTCTGAGGGGTCAGGTTTAGCACTCCATGGAGCGGATGTGTAAGCACTATCAATCCCCATGACATTCTGAGTCATCAAACCAACTGTCCCTGCGACTCTATAACAATAGAGTTGTAATTCATCAAAATCTTTGTATCTAAATTTATTAAGATCCATTCTCTGGCCATCTATCATGTCTAGATAAGGTTGAATACTTTGTGGATATTTTTCGATGGTGTCTAGTAGAACGGCATCTAATTCCGACTTAATGTTTCCTTTAAAAACATTCTTTGTATTTTCTTCCCATGCATTTAAATTTTCTGCAAGTTCATCTTGCGATTTAGTTGAAGCTTCTAAGCTATCCATTATTTCATCTGTTCTTCTACACCAAACATAAATAGCCCAAATAGCTTTTCTTTTCTCTACAGGTAGCAGAAGGGTTCCCAAGTAAAAGGTTTTAGCCCATTTTTGGGTTTCTTTTCGGCATATCTCGTATGCTTGATCTAGTTGAGAAATTGAATTTTTCAAAAAGTTTTAGATGAATTTTTAAATTAGCTGGAATGTAAATCTCATGAAGAAACATTTTGAGGAGTTTTGGAATACTCCTTATTGATTGATTCCGCGCATAATTTACCACTTAAAACAGCTCCTTCCATAGATGCTAAATATTTTTGCATAGTATAATCACCTGCTAAAAAGAAGTTTTTTATTGGAGATTTTTGACTAGGTCTGAACTCTTGGCATCCAGGAACTGCTTTATAAACAGATCTTGGAGTTTTGACTACTTTATATTTTCGTAAGTTTGTTTTATCGTCTCCCATGAAATGCGTTGGGAATAATTTTTTGAGTTCCTCCATAGTGGCATCAACAATTTCCTGATCACTCCTACTTATCCAATCTTTTGCTGGTGCAAAAACCAATTCAAGCATTGATCTATTTGGATCTTCATATTCTTTGCATGTGATACTCATATCTGCATAAACACTGAGGAGAGGTGATCTGCTGAATAATAAATGATCAATATCTGTTAATTTTTTGTCAAACCATAAATGGATATTAATGACTGGCACACCATTTAAACCATCTAATTTAGAAAATGCATCTAACCCTTTCCATTGTTTTGGGATCATTAATTTAAAGAGATCTACGGGCATAGCACTTACATAAGCATCAGCTGTTAGCTCTTTCTTTTCGTTTTTATCTAAACAGGCGATAGTAAAACTTTTAACAGTGCTGTCATCATTAAGATTGATTTCCCTTAATGGACTATTCATGTGAACTTCGCCACCACGAGCAGTAATATAATCAACCATTGGCTGGCATAGTCTTTCTGGAGGAGCTCCGTCAAGGAATGCCATTTTAGAACCATTTTTTTCTTGTAAAAATCTGTTTAATGCTGTTAATAAAACTGTAGATGATATTTCATCCGGTCCAATGAAATTAAGAGCTTTACTCATCGCTATAAATACTTCATCATTAACTCTTTCCGGGATATTGTGCTCTTTAAGCCAATCTGTCCATGATTTTGTATCACATTTATCTAAGTACTTTTGGCCCCTTAGCATTGCAGGTACTAAACCTAATCCAAATAGAATCTTTTCATTCCATGAAAGCATATCATTATTGCTTAGTATTGCTGATACACCATTAACCGGAGCAGGTATATCAGGAAAGTCGAATCTACTGTAAGTTCCAGGCTCTGATGGCTGATTAAAAATCATTGAATGACTTTTCCATTGAAGTCTGTCTTCAATATCTAATTCCTTAAAAAGTTGCAACATATTTGGGTAGGCTCCAAAAAATATGTGTAATCCAGTTTCATACCAATCTCCATCTTCGTCTTTCCATGCGGCAACTTTCCCACCTAAAACATCTCTGGCTTCAAGTACAATCGGAATGTGTCCGTTATCGACTAAATATTTAGCGCAAGATAAACCTGCTAAACCAGCACCAGCAATTACAACACGCATTATTAAATCAAGAAAAAAATTAACACTTACTAATAAGCTACATTAAAGTTAGAACATAATAGTTTTTTTCGTTGATTATTTCGTAAAATTATGGAAAAAATGCTTTTAAAATCGACTACTAGGCATGTAAGAATCTTTACTGCTGAAGTGGTAGATGAGGAATTAAAGTTTCATCCTAATAAACTAACTCTTGATTTAGATCCTGATAACGAATTTATTTGGAACAAAGATTCCTTAAACAAAATAAATGAAAAATTCAATGAATTAATAAAAGAGAGAGCAGGAAAGGATTTAGATGATTATGAACTTCGAAAAATAGGATCAGAAATTGAAGGTTTAATAAAGTTTTTGCTTCAAAATGGTCAGATTAGCTATAACCCTGATTGTAGAGTAATGAATTATTCAATGGGTTTACCAAAGACAAATGAAATGCTGTGAATAGATCATCCTCAAATAGAAGGCCAAGAAGAGGCTCAAATAGAAGTTATTATCCACCAAATCCAAAGGACAGGGATCCGTATGGTCAAAGAAGCAATAGATTGCCTGCTTCTTCTGAACAAAAGATCAACTTTAATACAGGAACCATTGCAGTACTTGCTGGAGTATTAATTTTAGGAGTTGGTATTGGGAGCGCTATTACCAGTACAACTGATGGCGGGCAGGGAAATATAGCAAGTCAACAACAATTAGATATGGCTGTTCCAGATCCTGAATTTTGCAGACAATGGGGAGCTAGTGCTTTCGTAATTGATGTTGAAATGTATACGACTCTGAATCCATCTACGAGTTTTGTAACGCAACCAGCTCTTCAGCCAGGTTGTGTTATTAGAAGAGAGAATTGGACAGTTCTACAAAAAGAGGGCGCAATTAGTAATGAAGATGTAAGAGAATGTAAGCAAAGGATGAATACTTTTGCTTATATTGGTTCTATTAGAGATAAGCCAATAGTTAAGTGCGTTTATCAGACTGATGTAAATGAAAATAAATTTATAATAAAAGGTGATGGACAAGCTGAAGACGGCGGGGTAGGTATTAACAGAGAAGCAATTCAGTTTTGATCGAAATTATTTATGCCTCAAAGGGCTTTCTAAACTAGCAAATTGTGGGAGAATGTTTTTCTTAAATACTTCTGATGCTCTTGATGTATATCTTGACGGGTTAGTAATTAATTTAAGTTCTCTTTTTACCTCTAAATCAGCAACGAATGCTTTGTGGATTGTTCCAGCCGATAATTCTCTTTCAATAGAAACAACAGGCAAAAAGGAGGCTCCTAAACCTGATTGAACTGCATTCTTGATTGCTTCAAGAGAGTTAAGTTCCATCTCAATTTTTAATCTTTGAATATCAAGCCCAGAATCTTGGAGAAGTTTATCAACAACTTTTCTTGTTGTAGATTGTGAGTCTAATGTTACAAAATTTAATTTGTATAAGTCTTCTTTTAGAAGCTCTTTTTTGGTCGAAAGTGGATGTTTAGATGGTAAAACTAATGCCAATTCATCAGTGGCATATGGAATTACTTGCAGCAAATTTTCCAAATCTCCGGGTAATTGTCCGCCAATAATGGCTAAGTCAATTTGTCCATTGGCCACACTCCAACCAGTTCTTCTCGTACTATGAACTTGAAGTTGAACGGATACATCAGGGTATTTTTGTCTGAATAGTCCTATCATCCTCGGCATTAAATAGGTACCTGTTGTTTGGCTCGCTCCAATAACAAGAGTTCCACCTTTTAAGCTATTTAAATCTTCAATAGCTTTGCAAGCTTCATCGCATTGATTCAAAATTCGTTCACAATATTCTAGTAATAGTCTCCCTGCTTCAGTCAATAGAGCCTTCCTACCACCTCTGTCGAAAATTGTGATTTCAAGTTGTTTTTCTAAATTTTGTATTTGTAAACTTACGGCAGGTTGGGTTACATATAAAATATCTGCAGCTTTTTTAAAACTTCCTTGAGCTGCAATAGCTTTTAATATTCTTAATTGGTCGAGTGTAAATGGTAATTCTGGCATCTATTATGCCTACAATTTCTTATAATTCTAATGCTTAAGAGCATTCTTGTTAAGAACAAAAATTATTTGAACAATTTAAATATATGGAGACTCATAAAACTTCGCTAATCATCTTAATTTTGATTTTGATTTTTGCGGTCATTCATAGTGGTGGAGCTGCTTTAAGAATTAAAGCAGAATCTATTATGGGTCCAAGATTATGGCGGTTATGTTTTGTTTTTTTAAGTTTGCCATCTGCAATTATCTTGATTAGTTATTTTTTGGCTCATAGATATGACGGAATCAGATTATGGAATTTACAGGGCAATAATTTTGTTTTTATGGTCGTTTGGTTCTTAACTGCAATAAGTTTTTTATTTTTATATCCCGCTACTTACAATTTGCTAGAAATTCCTTCCGTTTTAAAACCTAAAGTACGAATCTATGGAACTGGGATAATGCGAATTACAAGACATCCACAAGCATTTGGTCAGATAATTTGGTGTTTTGCTCATACTTTATGGATTGGTACATCATTCACATTAGTAACTTCTATTGGCTTAGTTTTGCATCACCTTTTTGCAATCTGGCATGGCGACAAGAGATTAGCAACTAGATTTGGAGAAGAATTTGAAAATTTTAAAAAAAATACTTCCATTATCCCTTTCTTGGCGATACTTGAGGGGAGGCAAGAATTTAAGATTAAAGAATTTTTTAGGTTATCTCAAGTTGGCATATTAATTGCAATAGGCGTACTTTGGTGGTCTCATCAATATATAAATATTGCTGTTAAAACATTTAATTCATCATTTTTGTCTGAATTTTTCAATTGACAGTTTAAAATCAAAATATAAGTTTTTTAAAAAATGCCACAAGCTTCAGAAATTGCCTGGTTAATTCCCGTTTTCCCACTTATTGGAGCAGTGCTTTCTGGCTTAGGACTAATAAGCATTAACAAGAAAATTAATAATTCAAGAGAAATTGTTTCTGTAGGTCTGATTTCTTTCGTTGGGATTTCTGCGGTAATTAGTTATAAAGCTTTAATTGAACAAGTTAATGGTTATCAATCAGTAGAAAAATTATTTGTATGGGCCAATGCAGGGGATTTCACTATCCCAATGGGATTTGTCCTTGATCCTTTGGGGAGTGTAATGCTTGCGTTAGTAACTACTATAACTTTGCTGGTTATGATTTACTCTCATGGTTACATGGCGCATGACAAAGGTTATGTCAGATTTTTTACATATTTAGCATTATTTAGTAGTTCAATGATGGGATTAATAGTTAGTCCGAATTTATTAGAAATTTATGTTTTTTGGGAATTAGTTGGGATGTGTTCTTATTTATTAGTTGGTTTTTGGTATGACAGGGATGGCGCTGCACACGCTGCACAAAAAGCATTTGTTGTTAATAGAGTGGGAGATTTTGGTTTATTACTAGGAATTCTTGGCCTATTTTGGGCAACAAATAGTTTTGATTTTAATGAAATAGCTACTGGAATTTCTCAATCGATATCTGACCATTCGATACCCATTTGGGCTGCTTTATTAATCTGTTTTTTAGTTTTTCTAGGGCCAATGGCTAAATCCGCTCAGTTTCCTCTACATGTGTGGTTACCTGACGCAATGGAAGGTCCTACTCCAATTTCTGCACTTATCCATGCTGCAACAATGGTTGCAGCTGGAATCTTTCTTGTGGCAAGACTTCAACCTTTGTATTCAATATTCCCCTCTATTCAATTCATTATTGCTTTAGTTGGGACCATTACTTGTTTTTTAGGAGCCTCAATAGCTTTGACCCAAATGGATTTAAAAAAAGGTTTAGCATACAGCACAGTTTCTCAGCTTGGGTATATGATGCTCGCAATGGGTTGTGGAGCACCAGTTGCAGGAATTTTTCATTTAGTAACTCATGCTTGCTTTAAAGCAATGCTATTTTTGGGATCTGGTTCAGTAATACATGCTATGGAAGAAGTAGTTGGCCATCAGCCTGTATTAGCTCAAGATATGAGATTGATGGGCGGTTTAAGGAAAAAAATGCCATATACATCAACAACATTTTTAATAGGTTGTGTAGCAATTAGTGGAATTCCCCCATTGGCAGGATTTTGGAGTAAAGATGAAATACTCGGAAATGCTTTTATATCATTTCCAGCTTTTTGGTTTATAGGACTTCTAACAGCAGGTATGACAGCTTTTTATATGTTTAGGCTTTATTTCTTGACATTTGAAGGAGATTTCAGAGGGGAGAATAAAGAATTGCAAAAACAGCTTCTAATAGCCTCCAAAACAACCCTAGATGATGAAAATGAAGATGAGCATGAAGAACATGGCTCTATTCATGAGTCACCTTGGTCAATGACATTTCCCTTGGTATTTCTAGCTGTACCGTCTGTAATAATTGGTTTTATGGGACTTCCATGGGATAGCAAAATTGCAAATTTACTAGATCCTGAAGAAGCAGAGACTGCTGCAAAAGCCTTCGAATTAAAAGAATTTTTGCCTTTAGCACTTGCTTCAATACTTATTGCATCAGCCGGAATCGTTATTGCTTATCAGGCATATTTTGTGAAAAAAATTAATTTATCAGTTTTATTTGCCGAAAAGTTTCCCAGCATCAACCAATTTTTATCCAATAAATGGTACCTAGATGATATTAATGAAAAACTTTTTGTTAAGGGTAGTAGAAAACTTGCTAAAGAAGTTTTAGAGGTTGATTCTAAGGTTGTTGATGGCGTTGTAAATCTTACCGGACTTGTAACTTTAGGGAGTGGAGAAGGTTTAAAATATTTTGAGACTGGTAGGGCTCAATTTTATGCGCTTATTGTTTTTGGAGGTGTAATTTTACTAGTTGCTATATTTGGTTTTCAATCTCCTCAAGTTTCTTAATTACAATTGTGTGTCTTCACTGTCCATTGGGGTGAAAAAATACAGAAAATTTCTAGACTTTATTTAAGATAAATTTCTTATTAAATTGAGTACTTATTTTTATACACATTTTGCGACACAAATGTTAGGAACTTTGGGAGCTGGATTATCTAATTTTCCTTGGTTATCTGCTTCAATTTTATTCCCAATTGGTAGTGCATTTGTGATACCTTTTTTTCCAGATAAAGGGGATGGCAAAGAGGTGAGATGGTTTGCATTGTCTATTGCATTAATTACTTTTTTAATAACTGTAGGTTCATACATAAATGGCTTTGATATTAGTAATGAGAATGTTCAACTTAAAGAAAATATTAGTTGGCTCCCTGATCTAGGTCTTACTTGGTCTGTTGGCGCTGATGGCATGTCTATGCCTTTAATATTATTGACTAGTTTTATAACTGCTTTAGCAGTTCTTGCTGCATGGCCAGTCAAGTTTAAACCAAAGTTATTTTTCTTTTTGATATTAGTTATGGATGGTGGGCAAATCGCTGTGTTTGCCGTACAAGATATGCTTTTATTTTTTCTAACTTGGGAACTTGAGTTAATTCCCGTTTATTTATTACTGGCTATATGGGGTGGCAAAAATCGACAATATGCAGCAACAAAATTCATTATTTATACCGCTGGCAGTTCTATCTTCATTCTCATTGCAGCTTTAGCAATGGGTTTCTATGGTACAGAAATTCCTAACTTTGAGTTTTCTCACTTGGCAGCTCAAGATTTTAGTCAAAAATTCCAAATATTTTGTTATGTAGGGCTTTTAATTGCATTTGGTGTGAAACTTCCAATAGTACCCCTTCATACTTGGCTCCCAGATGCTCATGGAGAGGCTACAGCTCCAGTTCATATGCTTCTAGCAGGAATTTTATTAAAGATGGGAGGATATGCTCTTTTAAGATTTAATGCACAATTATTACCTGTTGCTCATGCTCAATTTGCCCCACTATTAATAGTTCTAGGGGTAGTCAATATAATTTATGCTGCATTAACTTCTTTTGCTCAAAGAAATCTTAAAAGAAAAATCGCATACAGTTCGATAAGTCATATGGGTTTCGTTCTTATTGGAATAGGTAGTTTTAGTAGCCTTGGAACAAGCGGAGCTATGCTGCAAATGGTTAGTCATGGATTAATCGGTGCAAGTTTATTTTTTCTTGTTGGTGCTACCTATGACAGAACAAAGACTCTTAAACTTGATGAAATGAGTGGTGTAGGACAAAAAATGAGAATCATGTTTGCGCTATGGACTGCTTGCTCCCTGGCTTCCCTGGCTTTACCTGGTATGAGTGGATTTGTTTCCGAATTGATGGTATTTACAGGATTTGTTACTGATGAAGTGTATACACTACCGTTTAGGGTAGTGATGGCCTCTTTAGCAGCTATCGGTGTAATACTTACTCCTATTTATCTACTTTCAATGTTAAGAGAAATTTTCTTTGGTAAAGAGAATCCTAAATTAATCGAAGAACGAAAACTTATAGATGCAGAGCCAAGGGAAGTTTATATTATTGCCTGTTTACTTTTACCGATTATTGGAATAGGTTTATACCCAAGATTAATTACAGAAAGTTACATTGCATCTATCAATAATTTGGTTGATCGTGATTTAACTGCAGTTAAAGGAGCTGTGAAAACAAATATTTTTTCAGGAACTAAAACAAATGACATCCTAAAAGCTCCAACAATATAATTTTTTAAATTAACTCAATATTGTTTGGCATTAAATAAATTAAAAGATATCTTGTGAGTAGATTTTATCTATCCCAAAATATCTTATTTCAATCCCATTGATAGGCAACAATTAGGCCCTAGATTGTTGATTAAGTTTCTTCAAGACGCCGCAGGTAAAGGTGAGCTTGATCCATGGGATATTGATGTAATAAGTGTAATTGATAGTTTTTTAGAGGAATACTCACATACTTTTGATCAATCTTCAAATAGTCAAATCTCATATCAGAGGGATTTAGCTGAGACCAGCGAAGCATTTTTTGCGGCTTCCGTACTAGTTAATCTTAAGGCTGAGGTTTTGGAAGCTGATGTTTTCAAAGAAAATTCTTCCGATTTTGAAGATGAATTTGATTTGGATGATCAAGATTGGATTGATAAAGAATTTGATATTCCGAAATATCCTGAAAAATATCTAAGGAGAAGATCAATTGCACAACCAATTCTTAAACGAACAACAACATTGGGAGAACTTGTAAGTCAGTTAGAGTCCATAGCAGAAGTTATAGAAACCCAAGATCTTCTGCTAATGAAGAGAAAAAGAAATAAAAAATATTCTGATAG
>CACFEJ010000011.1 GCA_902565305.1 uncultured Prochlorococcus sp. | reverse complement strand
TTCTCATAGAGCTTTAATAATAGGAAGTATTGCTAAGGGTGAGACGACTATTGAGGGGTTTTTACATTCTGAAGATCCACTTTCAACGGCTGATTGTCTTAGAAAATTAGGTGCAAATATCCCAGAAATAAAAAAAAATGAACCTTTTACGATTTCTGGATTGGGTCTTGATGGATTAAGAGAGCCCAAAGAAATTCTAAATTGTGGAAATTCGGGAACCACGATGAGATTATTAATGGGGTTACTTGCCGGTCAAGAAGGCAAGAATTTCATCTTAACAGGGGACATTTCTCTAAATGAGAGGCCAATGTGGAGAGTGGGCAAACCATTATCGTTGATGGGTGGCAAAATTTTTGGGAGAGAAAAAGGAAACAAAGCTCCAATCTCAATTGATGGGAAAAAACTAAGAGGATGCGTTATTGGTACCCCTGTAGCGAGTGCTCAAGTAAAATCTGCAATCTTATTGGCAGGCCTCAAAGCTTCTGGAACCACTTCTGTTATTGAACCAGCATCTTCAAGAGATCATACTGAAAGAATGTTAAAAGCATTTGGAGCAGACATCAGTATCAGAGGAGAATTAGGAAGGAATATAGTTATCAAGTCTGGGGGCAACTTAATCGGCCAGAGAATATTGATTCCTGGAGACATAAGCTCTGCTTCTTTTTGGATGATTGCTGCATCTATTGTTCCAAATTCAGAGGTCTTAATTCAGAATGTCGGATTAAATCCCACTAGAACGGGCATTTTAAATGTAATGGATTCAATGGGGTGCAATTATGAGGTTTTAGATAAATCGACTATTGCAGGTGAACCTATTGGTTCTATTAAAGTAAAGACTTCAAATAATTTAAGATCATTCACTATTGAAGGAGATATTCTCCCAAAACTTATAGATGAAATTCCCATCCTTACTGTGGCTGCTTGTTTTTGCAATGGAGTTTCTGAAATTAAGGATGCACAAGAATTAAGAGTTAAGGAGACAGATCGATTAAAAGTCATGGCACGACAGTTACAAAAATTTGGTGCTGAAATAACAGAAAAAGAGGATGGGTTAATTATTAATGGGCAATCAAAATTTCATTCTGCGGAGGTAGACAGTGAGACAGATCATCGAGTAGCGATGAGTCTTGCTATTGCTTCACTTCTTGCTAAAGGTACCTCAAAAATCATGAGGTCAGATGCAGCTAGCGTCTCGTATCCCACTTTTTGGGAAGAACTTGCCAAACTAACTAACTAGCCTAAAAAGTTTTTGTCTGAATTAATAGAAGTTTTAACTAAAGATGGTAGTTACTCTTTAAGAAGTGCGTTTTTTCAAGAGAACTTTCATAGTTTATTGGGCGCATTGGAGGAAACAAAGTCAAAGTTTACATCTACTTCTAATTTGCAAAGATTTAAGGGTAAATCTCTTAATGTTTTGGATATATGTTTTGGTTTAGGATATAATTCCGCTTCTTTATTAAATGAATTAATTAAACAAAAATCGTATTTAAATTTATATGCGTTGGAGATTGATAAAAAACCTCTTGAATATTCGCTTAGTAATGAATCTTTCCTTAAATTATGGACTCCAAAAGTCAAAATAATATTTGAATCACTTTATCGAAAAGATTACTTTGAGGATCAATTTTTTAAATGCAGTGTTTTGTGGGGCGATGCTAGAGAAAAAATCAACATAATTCCTTCATCTATTAAATTCGATTTGATTTATTTAGATGGTTTTTCTCCTCAAAAATGTCCAGAAGTATGGACAATTGAATTTTTATCTAAAGTCACAGAAAATCTTAATTCTCAAGGTTATTTAATAACTTATTCTTCTTCAGCGGCGGTAAGAAAAACTTTAAGAAATCTTGGATTAGAAATTTTTACTATTAAGCCAAGTTTTAAAAACAGAACTTTTTGGAGTCAGGGAACTGTCGCAATATCAAAATTTGATAAGAATAAATTAAAACCAAATTTCAATTTTGAAAAGTTATCTCTAATGGAAGAGGAACATCTCTTAACTAAAGCTAGTATTCCATATAGAGATCAGGATTTAAACTCAAGCAAAGACGATATAATAAAAAGAAGATTAGATGAGCAATTATTCTCAAATCTATTATCTACAAATAAATGGAGAGAGAAGTGGGGAATGACGAAGTTATCCGTTAGGAGTTAGATTTAAATAAGGATTTAAAATAAACATGTTAAGTGTTGCAATATTAGCGGCAGGCAAGGGCACTAGGATGGAAAGCTCATTGCCAAAAGTTTTACATAAAATTTCTGGCAAAAGTCTTCTACAAAGAGTAATTGATTCATGTGTCGAATTAAAACCAGATCAAATTTTTGTAATTACTGGGCACAAGTCAAAAGAAGTACAAAAGTCAATCCCAAACGATAAAAAAATTCATGTTGTTATTCAAGAACCTCAATCAGGAACTGGTCATGCTATCCAGGTACTTTGCGGAGAAGTAAAAAAACATGAAGGCAAACTTTTGGTACTTAACGGCGATGTACCACTCATTAGGCCTATTACTCTAAAAAGACTTTTAAATTTACATGATTCAAAAAATGCTGATGTTTCTCTAATTACTACAAAGAAAACAAATCCTCATGGATATGGCAGAGTTTTTTTGAATGGGGATTTTATAGAGAGAATTGTTGAAGAAAAAGATTGCAATAATCTAGAAAGAGAAAATCCATTAATAAATGCAGGTGTTTACTGTTTTAATTGGGTTAATTTGTCAGAAATAATTAACACCTTGCAAAGCAATAATAATCAAAAAGAGATTTACTTAACAGATACAATATCTTTGCTAAAAAATTCTTATAGCCTTGAGATAGAGGATAATGGAGAGCTTCAAGGAATTAATAACAGAATTCAACTATCCGAATGCGAGGAAAGTATCCAGAATTCAATTAAAGAAAAGCATATGCTTAATGGTGTAACTTTTATAAATAAAGCAAGTTGTTCAATTAGTGAAGAAGCTGAAATTGGCAAAGATGTAATTATAGAGGCTAATACACATATAAGAGGAAATACCAAAATAAATAGTCATTGCATTATCGGACCAAATACTTTTATTGAGAATTCTGAAGTGGGATTAAGTTGTGAGATTTCAAACTCTACTGTTTATGCGTCTCAGATAATGGATTATATAAAAATTGGCCCTTATAGTCATATAAGACCTAATTCCAAAATATCTTCCTTTAGCAAAATAGGTAATTTTGTTGAAATCAAAAATAGTCAATTAGGTGAAGACTCAAAAGTAAACCATTTAAGTTACATTGGCGATTCTATTATTGGAAGATCTACAAATATTGGAGCAGGTACTATTACTGCAAATTTTGATGGTCAGAAAAAACATCAAACAAAAATTGGTAAAAATTCCAGTATTGGTGCAAATACAGTTTTTGTAGCACCAATAAATCTAGGGGAATCAGTTACAACAGGAGCTGGTTCAGTGATCACAAAAGACTCCAAAGATAATTCATTAGCAATCTCAAGAACTAAGCAAGTAAATATAGAAAATTGGGGAAGAAAGAAATCCTAATTTAATTTATTAATTCAATAATTTTTTCAAGTTGCCAACATCTGCTCCCCTTTATAAGAATAGAATCACCTTTTTTTGTAGATTTGTTTATCTCTTTAGGTACATCTTTGATACTATTAAAAACTAAAAATTTTTTTTTATCTTTTAAATAATTGGTGTAAATTTTTTCATTTTTTTTATCGCAAATAAATAAACACTTTTCTATGTCTGAATTATTAATTAATTTGAAAATTTCTTTATGATATTTTTCAGATTCTTCTCCCAATTCTTGCATACTTCCAAATATGAAAAATTTATTTCTGGGTTTTTCAAGCAGACTTACAATACATGCTTTTACTGACTCTGGCGAAGCATTATATGATTCATCATATATTGTTGTTTTTACTGATTTAAGAATTTTATTCCTTCCACCTAAAATTGCAAAATCAAATTTATTAAAACTAGCAAAATCAATGCCCAACTCTTTGGCAACTGCATAAGCAAATAAGAAATTCGAAGCATTGTGAAATCCCTCAAATGAAATTTCAAAGATATTTTCTTCAATTAAAATTGTTTTATTCGAAGGATTATAAAATCCTCGCAAATTATCATCTTCTTTGAAACTATCTTTTTGATTTTCTATATTTAATAATTTCACTTTTATAACTCTACCTTTCCAAAATTCTTTTAAAGTTTTCTCCAGGAATGGATCATCTGCTGGAATTATTACAACTCCTTCGGGATTTAAGAACTTACTAATTTCACACTTTGCGTAAGTAATATTTTTTTTTGAACCTAATATTCCAATATGAGCTGTTCCAATGTTAGTAATAACTGCAATATCAGGTTCACTATATTTAGATAAATTCTCAATCTGTCCAAGACCTCTCATCCCCATCTCAAGAACTAAAGCTTTATCTTCTATCTCTGTAGCAAGAATAGTAAGACCAACTCCAATCTCATTATTGAAATTTGCATAAGATAATTTAATTCTTCCAAGTTTATTTAAAACTCCACCAATCATTTCTTTCGTTGTTGTTTTACCCACTGATCCGGTTATTGCTACGATAGGGATATTTAATTTTTTTCTTTTTAGCAATGCTAATTTTTGAAATGCCTCTAATGTGTCATTTACGACCCAATAAGGAAAATTATTAGGAAGTAATCTCTGCATCCCTTTTTTAATTACTACTGATTTGACTCCTTTATCTAAAACATCTGGAAGAAAACTATGTCCATCAAAATTTTTACCCTCAATAGCTATAAAAAGATCATTATTTAATAAGGTTCTACTATCAATACTTATATTTTTAAAATTTAGAAAATCTCTTTCACCCTCGCTCAGATTTTTAATATCACCCAAAACATTGTTTAATTCTGATAAAGAGAATTCCATTAAAAAATTAAGTCATACTTTTTTTAAAGATGGATCAGCAGATTGTCCATAAGAGAATTTTTCAACTTCAGCAAAATCTGGAGATGGTTCTTTTATTCCACATACGTCTTTGTACATAATTTCGTATTCGAGGGCCGATCTTTGCCAACTAAACTCTTGGCTCATTGCTCTTTTTTGCAATAATTCCCAACTATCTTTATGCCTAAAGGCCTCCCATGACCTTACTAAAGATGTATAGAAATCTATTGGTTCAAAGCGATCGAAGCAAAAACCAGTACCACTATTATTTTCTGGATCATAAGGTAAAACTGTATCAACTAATCCTCCTACTCTCCTTACTATTGGAATTGAACCATATCTCATAGCAAGTAATTGACTAATACCACATGGTTCGAATCTACTTGGCATTAAAAATGCATCAGAGCCACCGTATATAAGCCTTGATAAAGAATCATCATAGGTAAGAAACACAGAAAATCTTCCAGGGTAATCTAATGCAAGTTGCCATAATCCTGACTCTAAATATCTATCTCCAGTCCCCAAAACAACTATTTGCGAATCTGTATATGCTAAAAGTCTTCTTGAAACTTGTAGAAGTAAGTCAACCCCTTTCTGATCAACTAACCTACTGACCATACCTAAAAGATATTTTTTAGGATTAACCTCGAGACCCATTTCTCTCTGCAAAATTTTTTTATTTTCAAGCCTGTTTTCTAAATTCTTAATACTAAATTTTGCAGGTAAAACTGGATCTTTAGCTGGATTCCATTCCTCAAGATCTATGCCATTAAGAATTCCCCTTAATTTACCTGAGATGTAATTAAGTAATCCTTCAAGACTTTCCCCGTATTCATGGGTTTTAATTTCATCTGCATAAGTAGGAGAAACAGCATTTACTCTATCTGCATACAACATTGCTGCAGCCATTGTGTGGTCACCATGCATATACCAAGGACACCAAGTCATTTTTTCAAGTTTCCATCTCCAAGGGCCTTGGTATTTTAAATTATGAATTGTGAATACAGTACTAATTTCGGGGTCCTGATGCATCCAGACAGGAATCATTCCTGTGTGCCAATCATGGCAATGGAGAACTTGAGGTTTCCAACAATTCCAGGCAAATTCTGCAGTGGCGCTTGCAAAAAATGTAAAGCGCCAGTCCTCATTATCGCCTCCGTATATTTGGTCAGAGTCAAATGTTGGATGACCCACTAGGTAAATAATATAATTATGAATGGGATGTTTTGCTTTATATACGGCGAAATCAGTGCCCATTGTGTTTGCTCTAAAAACTGGCTCATTCGATACCTCTAAAAGACTCCACAATTTTCCATATCCTGGAATTATTACCCTTACATCGTGACCAAGTTTTATCAAAGATGGAGGTAACGAACCAACCACATCTCCCATACCTCCAACTTTGATCATTGGAGCACATTCAGCAGCGGCAAGAAGAATTCTCATTGATAATTATTTAAAAAGTTCCTTTGAAAAATAAACTAGGGTGTCCACTTATAGTCAGAGAAATCTGGTGGACGCTTTTCAAGAAAGGCATCTCTACCTTCTTGAGCTTCATCAGTCGCATAGAATAATTGAGTTGTGTATCCAGATAATTCTTGAATACCCGCAATCCCATCATTCTCCGCATTGAATGAAGCTTTTAGAATACGAATAGCTGTTGGACTATTTCGTAAAATCTCTCTTGCCCAGATTACACCCTCAGCTTCTAATTCTTCAATCTTTGTAATTGCATTTATCAAGCCCATCTTAAGAGCTTCTTTGGAATTATATTTTCTACATAAAAACCAAATTTCTTTTGCTTTTCTTTGACCAACAAGTCTGGCCAAATAACTAGATCCAAAACCCGCATCAAAACTTCCAACTCTTGGACCTGTTTGACCAAATATTGCATTTTCAGAGGCGATACTGAGATCACAAATTAAATGAAGTACCTGACCTCCTCCAATTGCAAAACCAGGAACTAAGGCAATAACCACTTTAGGTAAACTTCTTATTAATCTTTGAAGTTCAAGGACATTTAATCTCTGCTTCCCTTCATCATTTTTATATCCGTTTTCACCTCTTACACTCTGATCACCTCCAGAGCAAAAAGAATAAATACCTTTCTTATCAGGTCCGGCACCTGTAAAGAGAACGACTCCAATAGTTTCATCATTTCTTACGTTATTAAATGCGTTAATGAGTTCATCTACAGTTTGTGGTCTAAATGCATTTCTTTTTTCAGGTCGATTAATTGCAATTCTCGCAATTCCCTCATCTGATTTGTGAAACAATATATCTTCATAAGATTTGCATTCTGACCAATTTAAAGTTGTTTTACCGGGTAATACTTGCATGAACCTAATTATTCAAAAATAGAAAATGATAAATTTAACTGCCCATTATTTTTTCTAGCAGGGCATTTT
Source organism: uncultured Prochlorococcus sp. (assembly GCA_902565305.1). GTDB lineage: Bacteria > Cyanobacteriota > Cyanobacteriia > PCC-6307 > Cyanobiaceae > Prochlorococcus_A. The sequence continues at coordinate 36,793 of CACFEJ010000011.1, read as the reverse complement.
TTTCAAAATTTTCACTTTTTGGATCAATATCAACTTTAATTATTACAGATTTCTGGATAGAAATGCTCCAATCGAATGCCTCTCGTAATTTTTTAAAATTTGTCACACTCTTAAATTTTACTTGATAGCCCTCTGCAAGATTTGACCAGTTTATTTCTTTTGGCATAAGAAAAAGTTTTTTTAATTCATCTTCTTTTAAATTTTCTTTATAAATACGATTAAATATATTTCCGCCATTATTATTTATCAAAAGAATTGTTAAATTCATGTCGATTGAATTTTCAATCAACCAACCGTTAATATCATGAACAAAAGCCAAATCTCCAGTCACAAGAAGTAGAGGTTTTTTAATTCTAGAAATTCCTAATGCAAGAGATAAAGTACCGTCTATACCGGAAGCCCCTCTAAAGCTAAAACAATTTCTTGTTAAAGTACCGTTCTCAGAAAATGTAAGCCAATCCCTAATCGGGCTACTCGCGGAGAGCATTATAGGATTTTCAGCTGGCCAAAGTTTTGGAACAAGATTTGCAAGCTTATACTCAGTAATTTGATTATCGTTGGTAATTTTTTCTTTTATAATTTCTTTAATTTGAGCACCTTCCTCTATTAGATCAAGAGCTAATGGAGTAAGAGACTTTTTATTTTTTTTGTTAATTGATAATTCTTCTAACAATAGAGTAGTAAAATTTGAAAGACCAAAATCATATTCAAATGATTTTTTTATAGGGTCCAATTTTCTATAGTTTTTCTCTTTTATAAGAATTTGTATCCCTTCAAAGTTTATTAAAAACTTCTCCAAATCAATTGAGGATGACATAGGGCCAAGTCTCAAAAGTTGATGACAATTTATTAAATTATTATTTTTTCTTAAGACTAATTCCCAATTCACAACTAATCCCCTCAAATCAGAATATACACCAGAAACAGGATCAGCAAATACTGGCCAACCAGTAATCTCTTGTAATATTTCTAAAGATTTATTGAAAGAAGTTAAATCATTTATGGAGCCTTGATAGGGACCTACCAAAATAATGCCGGATTCATCTAAATTTAAACTTTTCGAAATTTCTAAGAATTTGTTTTTATCAGACTTTATTTCAACTTCCTGAAAAAAATATTTTTTCTTTAAATAAATTCTCTCAAAAACCTCTAAAACATTTTTTTTATTCAAAAAAGAAATATCTAAAGGCTTATCAATAGGAATATTTAAATGAATAGGACCAGGGAAGGTTGATATTTGTTTCTCAGTAATTCTAACTAAATTCAATATTTCATTTTCTTGTGTTTCATGCAGCCCATTTAGATTTGTACTTAAAACCTTTCTGCAGACTGAACTCAAAAAATCTTCTTGATTTACTGTTTGATTAGTGCCACAATCTTTTAATTTTAAGGGTCTATCAGCAGTAAGAAATATAATACCTTTACAAGATCGGTCTGCCTCAACTGCTGCAGGCAATAAGTTACTTACAGCAGTTCCAGAAGTGGTGATAACTAAAGAAGGATTACCTGATGCAGCAGAAATCCCAAGAGAGTGGAATCCCGCAGATCTCTCATCAATTGAATTGAAAATATTTACTAGTCTTAATTTATTTAATTCTCCAGCAGCTATTGCTAAAGGTGCTGATCTACTACCAGGACATAGTATTAAATTTTGAACTCCTATTTTTATAAGAAGATTCAAAAGTTGTAAACTTCTAAGAAAATTTTTGCATTCAATTGAGGATGTCATAATTTATATAAATGCTTTGGGATTTTCCTTATAACTGAATTAAATAAAACATGTCTACAACTCAAAAAAAAAGAAATTCAATACTAAAGGATTTAAGAAATCTTTTAATCTGGATATCTATTGCTTTAATTATACGATGGCAGGTTATAGAGCCAAGATGGATCCCATCCGGCTCAATGCTTCCAACTCTTCAAATACAAGATAAAATTCTTGTTGAGAAACTAACCCCCAAAATCACATCCAAATCAAACCTTTCAAAATTAAAAAATAAAATAGTTGTTTTTAACGTTCCGGAACAATTAATTAATGCTGGTTATGAAGAAGATACTGCACTAATAAAAAGAGTAATTGGAATACCTGGAGACAAGGTGGAAGTAAAAGATGGTAACCTTTACTTAAATGATATCGCTCAAAAAAATTACTTTTTTGACAAAAATATTAATTATTCAATAGGGCCTTTTATTGTCCCAGAAGAGTCATTGTGGGTGATGGGAGATAATAGAAATAACAGTATGGACTCACATATTTGGGGATTTTTACCCTATGAAAAGGTTATTGGTAAAGCTATTTTTAGATATTGGCCATTTAATAAAATTGGACCTATTCGGTTCCCTGCCCTTAATAATTTAGATTAATGGGTACGTGATGTTGTAGGGTTTTTATATCTTGAAGTTGTAGAAATGTTTAATCCAGAATTTCTTGCTACTGAAAATAATGATCCAAACGATGAGAATGATTTAATTCAATATTTACAAAAACAATCTCCAGAAGTTTTGCAAAGAGTAGCAAAATCAGCTAGTGAAGATATTCAAGAAATTATTAGACATAATGTTCAAGGTCTTCTTGGAATGCTTCCTTCAGATCAATTTGATGTAAAAATAACATCTTCAAAAGACAACATTGCTAATTTATTATCTTCTGCAATGATGACAGGATATTTCTTAAGACAAATGGAGCAAAGAAAAGAGCTGGAACAAACTCTTAAAAATGATGAAAACATGTGTATTGAAGAATAATAGTTTTTAAAGATTTACTTCTTCAGGAATTATTCCTAGTTCAAACAACTTTTTATATAAACCCATCAAAAATTTATTATCCTCAGGAAGTTTGTCCCACTTTTGGGAATTAATTTCATTAATTAATGTTTGACAATCTTCTATTGTAAATTTTATAGGTGCCGTAAAATGAGCTGGAATTAAATATTCCATTTCTTCAAAAGACTTGATATCCTCTAACCATTTAACTAAAACTTCTTTTGAACGCGGAAAAATTAATTTTTGTAAAACTGGTGCAATTTGAATCTTAGGAGTATCTTTACCCATTATTTCAACAAGAGATGATTCCCAATCCTCGTCCCATAAAAAGGGATAAATACCAAAATGAGATTTCCAATTTCTAAGATCTTTTTTGAATGAATATTTAAATATTTCTGTTAAAGATGGAATATTTAATTTGCCTGGTTTCAAAAAAGATGAAAATAAGACTAACCTTTTCCAGCCTTTTTTTCTTTTTTCGGTGGAATCAATCAAAGGTTCATCTCCTCTATCTCTAGAATGAAAAAGAAGTGGAGTTGGATCAAAATTAAATATCTCAGGTGGTATTGAGTCTATTCCAACTATTGCGTCTGTTACATGAAGAGTTTTCGTAGAATAATGGAAACAGCTTATCTCCTGATATCTTCCAAGTCCTAAATTCAGTGGACCTAGTGAAGACCATTTAAAGGAGTTTGTATGTGGAGTACCGTCCTCAAACAGCATTCTTGATCTTTTTGATGGAATTCCTAAAAAATCTAGCGGAAGATTGATTGGGAAACTCCACTGTCCAGGACAAAGCCAAATTTCTGCATCTTTAAAAATTCTTGAAAGAGCTGGCAGTCCGATTTTATGCTCTAGTCCAGAGGCACTTGGAAGAATTATTGTTTTTACTTTGCCGTGAATCACAATTAATTTTTCTAATTCATTTATTAATTCCTTTGTCGGAGGCAGTGGGTTTATTAGCATCAATCCATTATCAACCTTTATTACGGTCATTCTTATTGGAACCGCAACATAATAAAGTCCCTGTATTTGTTCCAAGGACCATATTTGATCAGGAATTAATTCTCTTAAAATTGTTTTCTTTTTCCCATAAGGATACAAGGGAAATAATGGCCACCAATACCACTTTTTATTTAAAGTTTCTTCCTCCAACATCACTTATACCCAGCAAAAAATTTCTTAAACTTAAATATTCCGTATCTTGGAGCGAATAAAAAAGCAAATAAAAATATAAAAGTTTGTGCCAAGACAATCGATCCACCTGTTTCAAGATCAAACCAAAAACTAATGTAGATTCCTATTATGCTTGAGATAATTGCACTTAATACTGAAATTATTGTCATATTATCAAACTTATCCGTAATTAAATATGCTGTAGCTCCGGGTGTAATCAGCATTGCAACTACCAAAATAATGCCAACAGACTGCAAGCCCACAACTGCTGCCAAAGATAAGCATGTGAGGAGTAAATAGTGAAGGAAAAATACGTTAATTCCAACTGTTTTTGCATGCCTAGGATCAAAACAATAAAGCATTAAATCTTTTCTAAAAATTGATAAAAGGATAACTACCAATAAAGAAATGAATATGGTTTGTTTTACATCTGAAAGTGATATTCCTAATGGACTACCAAATAGAATTGAGTGAAGATCAATATTACTTTTAATCTTAGAAACCAATACAATTCCAAGAGCGAAAAATCCAGTAAATACCAACCCAATAACAGTATCTTCCTTAACCCTAGATTTCTGCTTAATAAACCCTATCAATGCTACAGAACCAACTCCGAAAATAAATGCCCCTAATGAAAAAGGAAGACCTAATGCATAAGCAACCACAACACCAGGCATTACTGAATGTGACACTGCATCTCCCATTAAAGCCCATCCTTTAAGAGTTAAATAGCTAGATAGAAAACCACAAACAGCTGCTACTAATGAACTCATAAGAAGTGCTTTTCTCATAAATTCATGTGTTAATGGATCTGTTATGAATGAATCTAAAGTTAAAAAAGAACAGAGCTCCATATAATTTAAAATTTAGGATTCAGGTCCAAACAAGAAATCAGGTGAGATCCCTCCAAAAGTGGTTGTAATATTTTCAGGTGTAAAAACTTCAGAGGTTTCGCCATAAGCTACTACAGTTTTATTTATTAAAAGAACTAAATCACAAAATTCACGGACATGAATCATATCATGCGTTGATAATAAGATAGTTTTCCCTTCATTTTTAAATTGAATAAATAATTCCGAGATAAGTTTCTCAGTTCTTATATCAACACCTGAAAAAGGCTCATCAAGAAGCAAAATTGACGCTCTTTGCGCAATTGCTCTAGCTAAAAAAGTTCGTTTTCTCTGACCTCCAGATAAGTTTCCAATAGGCGTAGATAAATGATCAGTAAGATCAACTCTCTCAATAGCATCTTTAACAGCCTGAATATCAGACTCTCTAGGACATCTAAAAATATTCATCGAACCATATCTTCCCATCATCACTACATCCCAAACACTTACTGGAAATTGACTATCAATTCCCTCATTTTGAGGAACATAAGCAATTGTCTGATCTTTTTGAGCAGATCTTACAGACTCACCATTTATTCTAATTTTTCCCTTTGAAATATTTACAAAGCCCGTTAAAGCATTAAAAAAAGTTGTTTTACCTGCCCCATTCATCCCTACTAACCCACAAATCTGGCCAGGTTTTAATCTTAAATTGGCATCATACAAAGCCACTTTACCGTTGTAATCTACGCAAATATTCTCCGCCTCAATCCTAAAGTTTTGATAATTAATTGTTTCCATAATCAAAAAAGTCCTTTTTTAATCAGATCCAAATTATGCTCAAGCATTTTTATATAGGAACTAGCAGGACCACTATCATCAGATAATGAATCAACAAAAAGATTTCCTCCAAAATTAGCCCCAGTTTCGTTTGCAACAACCATTTGAGATTCGTTACTTACAGTACTTTCGCAAAATACAGATGGAACATTTTTTTCTTTAACTAGTGAGATTGTTCTGGCCATTCTTTTAGGAGTAATTTGACTTTCAGCATTAACTGGCCACAAGTAAACTTCCTCTAATCCATAATCATTTGTTAAATATGAAAAAGCCCCTTCACAACTTACTAGATACCTCCTGTCTTTTTCTAAGTTATTAATAAAAAGTGAGAATTCTTTATCTATTTTAGAAAGTTTATTTTTAAAAATTTTTCCATTTTCTTCAAATAATGTCTTTTTGGATGGCCTCAATTCTGATAAAGAATCGACGAGAATATCAACGTATAGCATCCCTTTTTTTGGAGAAATCCAGGCATGAGGGTTGGGTTTCCCTTTGTAAAAATCTTCACTGATAAAAATAGGATCTAAATCTTCCGCGACAGTAATCCTTTTAGCTTTTAAATTAGAAACAAATTTTTCTGCCCATAATTCAAATCCAAATCCATTATCAACAAAAACAAAAGCACTAGAGGCTTTAACCAAATCGCTTGGAGTTGGTTGGTAACCATGAACTTCAACGCCAGGTTTTGTTATTGATCTGACAATAAAATCATCTTTAACAACATTTCTAATTATGTCCGCCAAAACAGTAAAACTTGCGAGTATTACTTCTTTACTTTCATTCTTATTTGATATTCTCTTACATGAGCCTGAAGCAATGGAAAGCAAAAGTATCAAACTTAAAAAAAGAATATTTTTTTTCATATTTGACATTCATCCCAAGATTATGAATTAAAAGATAGTTTCATAAGTGGTTTTCTAAGATCAGAAATAAATCCTTTCCAATTTATTTTTTCTTTTTCAAAAGCTTCTTCAACAATTTTCTCAGAATTTTTCTTTATAAAATCCAAATCAGGTTCTTCTACTCCTTTTGTTATTGCCATAAAATCAGCCAAAGAACTTGATACTACTCTTGTTAAATAAGCAGCACTGACAGCCTGAAATGTTCCAGAGACAAGCCAATTTGGGCCATGTAATTTTGTTATACCAATTAGAGTCTGTCCACTCCATTCAATAACTCCCTGAGCAATTGCAGTCTTTAAAATCTCTTTGGATACTTTATCTAAAATTTCAGGAGACCAATTACATCCCCATATAGACTTAATTTCTTTAATCATTAAAGAATTTAATACTGTCATTGCCATAACATCAATTGATGGGATAGGAGATAAGAAAACAGTTGTTGCGACAAGAATTTGATTTTTTCTTTGAATACCTTTTAACTGCATTCTTCTTATACCTTCAATTTCAGATTGCCAGGCAGCATGAAGTTCTTTCAAGAGCCTTTTTTTTGTATTTTCAATATTTTTAGATGAACTTATGAAAAACTTCCTTAAAGAAAAAGGTATATTTGTTATCTCACTCTTATTCACATCAAAAGTAATAATTTTGTTTATAAAGTCACTTGAAATTTGAGACTTTAGGTCTTCTATCTGATTTTTGGCTTCTATTTGGTTGGGAGTTAAAACCACCAACCAGATTGGCATATTTTTAGGAAACTTTTCCAGCCACAAAAAATCATTTGCCGATAAAGGCAAGTTTATAAAATACAAGATTGCATCACTCTTCAAAGCTTCTTCCGGAATAACTTGAGAAGAATTGTATTTAGGAAGTTTTTCGTATAATTCAAAGTCAAACTTATCTGCTTTGAAATTACTTTTCAAAACAGATTGAAAACTTTGATAATCTTTTTTTCCAATGCAACTTATTTTTTCTTTTTCACATCTATTAAGAATAGATTCAAGTTTTTTTTGTCTTTTTGAATTCTGTTTTTCTAATTCATTTTTTGCTTCAAGTTCTTCAAAAAAATTTAAATCTTCATTACATAGATTTATCCAACCATCTAAATTATTTGGCTCATTAAATTTAGGCTTATCATTCTTCAAGTAAAAATATCCCCCAAAACACAATGCAAAAAATCCTATTGAGCCTCCTGCGAAATGAATTAAGTCACTTACAAACCATTCACCAAAACCTAACAATAATAAAATAATAAGAAGATTTTTTTTTGGAAACTTTATGAAATCCCTTAAAAGGTTGTCTTTACTAATATCAAACACAATACTTTATTTTTCTAATTTTATTTTAATGCAAGTTGTTAATCAGAAAAGCAAAATTTCATAAGTCGTTAATCAAAAGATAAAAATTTAAGCCTTTTAAAAAGATTTATTGCATAACAAGATGCTAAGTTAATAGACTATTTAAATAACTTAAGAAACATTAAGATGTCTAATTCAAATTTCAGCAATAATCCTGGACAAGAAAATTACAGAGGTCGTTCTAACAATGAAAGATCTAATTTCAGAGATAGATCGGGCGGCAGAAGAGATGGAGGAGGTTTCCGCATAAGATTGAGTGATAACGAAATGAAAGCTGTTAAATCAATACAAGAGGCCTTTCAATTAAGATCTACCGTTGCAGTTCTGGGTTTCTCTGTTAGAACACTTAGCGAAATGATCAAAGACGAAAAATTGATTGAATCAATCAAAGAATATGCAAAAAATAATAAAAACTCTTCTCCGAGTAGACAATCACAAAATTCTTATGAAGAAAAGACAAAAACAGCACCTGACCCTTTTGCAAGACCTGTAAAAAGTACATCAACTGAAGAGATCCAATCTAGCGAAGTAGAAGAGGATGGCAAATAAAAAAAGAATTCTTTCGGGAGTTCAACCAACTGGTAATTTACATATTGGGAATTGGCTTGGGGCCATAAATAATTGGGTTACACTTCAAGAGCAATATGAAACATTTCTATGTGTAGTTGATTTGCACGCAATTACAGCCTCATATAATCCCAAAGAATTATCTAAAAACACAATATCTACAGCGGCTTTGTACGTCGCTTGTGGGATAGATCCCAATATATGTTCAATTTTTGTCCAAAGTCAGATTTCAGCGCATTCAGAACTTTGTTGGATATTAAATTGCATGACCCCAATAAATTGGATGGAAAGAATGATTCAATTTAAAGAAAAATCCATACAACAAGGTAATAATGTATCTATTGGATTATTTGACTATCCAATACTTATGGCTGCAGACATCCTTCTTTATGATGCTGACTTCGTACCTGTAGGTGAGGATCAAAAACAACATCTTGAACTTGCGAGAGATATTGCACAACAGAGAATTAATGCCAGATTTAGTAAGGATAAAAATATTTTAAAGATCCCTCAACCAATCATCATGAAGAATGGTTCAAAAATAATGAGTTTAATTGATGGTACAAAGAAGATGAGCAAAAGTGATCCTAATGAGGGCAGTCGCATTAACTTATTAGATCCTCCTGAAATAATCACAAAAAAAATTAAAAGAGCAAAAAGTGACAGCTCTATTGGAATTGAATTTAACAACCCTGAGAGACCAGAATCTAAAAATCTTTTGATGATTTATTCAATATTATCTGACAAAGAAATTTCTCAGTGTGAAAATGAATTCTTAGAGACTGGATGGGGGACATTTAAAAAATTAATTACCGAACAACTTATTGAATCACTAGAACCTATTCAGAAAAAATATAAATTATTAATTAATGATCCCTATCAACTAAATAAAATCCTTAATGAAGGGAAGGAAAAAGCTGAAGATTTAGCGAATCAGACTTTAAAGAGAGTTAAATCAAAATTGGGATTTTTTGAAATGGAGAAATAAATTATGCCAATAATTACCTTGCCTGATGGTTCAAAAAAGGTTTTCGAAAAATCTGTAACTATTCTTGAAATTGCCCAGAGTATAGGCACTGGATTAGCTAAAGCAACAATTGCTGGGAAAGTTAATGATATTCTTCTTGATGCAACAATTCCTATAAATAAAGATTCCAAAGTTGTAATCATCACATCAAAAGATAAAGAAGGAATTGAAATAATAAGACATTCTTTCGCTCACCTTATTGGTCATGCAGTTAAACAAATTTACTCTGATATTAAAATGGCGATTGGGCCTGTAATTGAAGATGGTTTTTATTACGATATTTTCTCTGAATACAGATTTACTCCTGAAGATTTAATAAAAATCGAAAATAGAATTAATAAATTAATAAAAACAAACTATGACGTCGAAATTTTACAAGTTTCTAAAGAAGAGGCAATTAAAACTTTTAAAGAAAGAGATGAGACTTTTAAATTAAGGATAATTGAAGAAATTCCTGAAGAAGGTCTCATCAATTTATACAAGCACGAAGAATACATCGACATGTGTAGAGGGCCTCACGTTCCTAACACTAGACATTTGAGACACTTTAAATTACTTAAATTATCAGGATCATATTGGAGAGGTAATAGTGAGAATGAATCATTGCAGAGAATATATGGAACTGCATGGGCAAAAGAAAAAGAACTCAAAGATTATTTAACAAGAATTGAAGAAGCGGAAAAAAGAGATCATAGAAAACTTGGAAAAAAACATTCACTATTTCATATACAAGAAGAATCTCCAGGAATGATTTTTTGGCATCCAAATGGATGGACAATTTACCAAGTACTGGAAAAGTACATAAGAGAAATACTCAAAAAAAATGATTATTTAGAAATTAAAACCCCACAAGCTGTTGATAAATCTCTTTGGGAAAAATCAGGTCATTGGGAAAAATTTAGAGACGATATGTTCACTACTGCATCAGAAAATCGAACTTATGCAATTAAACCAATGAATTGTCCATGCCATATACAATTATTTAATCAAGGTTTAAAAAGTTATAAGGATTTACCTATTCGGCTTGCTGAATTTGGTTCTTGTCACAGAAATGAGCCCTCTGGGGCACTGCACGGCTTAATGAGAGTAAGAAACTTTACTCAAGATGATGCACACATATTTTGCACAGAAGAGCAAATTCAAGAAGAGGTATCAACTTTTATAGATCTTGTTTTCGAGGTTTATAAAACTTTTGGTTTTGATGAAATCATTATCAAATTATCAACCCGTCCTGAAAAAAGGGTGGGTAGTGAAGAGATTTGGGATAAATCAGAGGAGGCTCTTACCAAAGCTCTCGATAATAAGAACCTAAAATGGGAACTCCAACCAGGAGAAGGGGCTTTTTATGGTCCAAAAATAGAATTCTCCTTAAAAGATTGTCTTAATAGAGTCTGGCAATGTGGCACTATTCAGGTTGATTTCTCAATGCCTATTAGATTGGATGCAACTTATGTAGATATTGATAATGAGAAGAGAAATCCAGTTATGCTTCACAGAGCAATTTTAGGATCATTTGAAAGATTTATCGGAATCTTAATTGAGCAATATGAGGCAAAATTCCCAATTTGGCTTGCACCTTATCAAATAATTTTATTAAGCATTACTGATCGAAATATTGAAAAGTGTTTAAAGTTTAATGAATTAATAAATAATAATGGTTACCGATCAAAAGTTGATGTTAGGAATGAAAAAATAGGATATAAAATAAGAGAGGCAACTCTCGGGAGAGTTCCCTTAATTGCAGTTATTGGAGATAAAGAAGAGGAAATTGATTCAGTCGCTTTAAGAGCTTTAGATGGAACAAATTTAGGAATCTTTGACCTACCCGATTTATACAAATTAATGAATGAATTAATAGAAAAAAGAGGGAAAACAGAATAATTTCTCAAATATGAATTTTCTCGCTTGTGATTTAGGAGGAACAAAGGTTCTATTAGGAATTTTCGAAAAAGAAATAAATAATAATTCGCCTAAGTTAATATTCAAAAAAAAATATATATCGTCTGATTGGGGTTCTTTTGAACTAATCCTAGAAGATTTTCTCAAAAAAGAATGCAAGAATATTACTCATCCTTCTTCTGCATGTTTTGCAGTAGCTGGTCCTTTATCTAAAAACAAAGCAAAAATCATTAACTTATCATGGAATATTTCTGGAAATGATTTACAGAATAAGTTTAATTTTAAAAGCTGCGAGCTAATAAATGATTTCGCAGTACAAATTTATGGAATACCTTTTTTAAAAAAAAATCAATATTCTACTATCCAAAATGGATCCAATTCTGAAGGTGCTAATAATGATTTGCATGCCATTGTTGGAGCGGGGACTGGCTTGGGAATTGCAAGAGGAATAATATCAGGGAAAAAGGTAAAAGTTTTAGCTAGTGAAGGTGGTCATGTTGAGTACTCCCCAAAGTCAAAATTAGAATGGGATTTAAAAATTTGGCTTAAGAATTACCTAAAAGTTGAAAGGATATCCTGTGAAAGAATTATTAGCGGCACTGGTTTATCAAGAATTGCCGAATGGAGACTAAGCAAACCTGATGCCCAAAACCATCCTCTAAATCAATATTTAAAAAAAATTAAAATTTTTGATGCTGCAAGAAAAGAACTACCTGAGAAAATTTGTAATCTTTCGAAAGAAGGAGATCAACTAATGATTGAAGTTGAGAGGATTTGGTTAGGCGCTTATGCCTCTTTACTGGGAGATGTTGCTCTTCAAGAATTATGCTTTGGTGGATTATGGATTTCTGGAGGAACAGCATCAAAACATTTCAAAAACTTTAAATCAGACTTATTTTTAAAACAATTTTTCGACAAGGGAAGATTAAAAGATATTCTTAAAACAATACCTATAAAAGTAATTTTAGATGAAGAGTTTGGACTTTTTAGTGCAGCCTGCAGAGCAAAAATGCTTTTAAAAACTTAAAAACAAAAAATGTCTATTCCTGAAGTAGGTAAAAAAATACGGGTAACAGTGCCTTCCACAACTGCCAATTTAGGGCCTGGATTCGATTGCCTTGGAGCAGCATTAGATTTGTATAATGAATTTATTTTTACAAGAATTGAAGGTGGTGGAGATAGATTTGATTTAATAATGGAAAGTACAGATGGTAATCATTTAAGAGGAGGACCTGAAAACTTAGTTTTTAGAGCAGCTCAGAAAGTATGGGAGAGCGCAAATATGGAACCTTTTGCACTTGAAGCAAGAGTTAAGTTGGCAGTTCCACCTGCACGCGGGCTTGGAAGTAGCGCTACTGCAATAGTTGCTGGATTAATCGGAGCAAATGCAATAATGAACTCTCCATTATCCAAAGAAAAACTCCTTGAACTTGCCATTGATATAGAAGGTCATCCCGATAATGTAGTTCCCTCTCTTCTGGGTGGGCTTTGCTTGACAGCCAGGTCTTCTTCTCAAAGATGGAGAATAATTAGATGTGATTGGCACGATTCAATTAAGGCTGTTGTAGCAATACCTGCAATTCGTCTAAGCACAAATGAAGCAAGAAAGGTTATGCCCAAGAATGTACCCATATCTGATGCAGTTACAAATATGGGGGCGCTTACTTTGTTACTAAACGGATTGAAAGCTGGTAATGAGGAACTTATAAAAGAGGGGATGTTTGATAAGTTACATGAACCCTACAGATGGAAACTAATTAAGGGTGGATTAGAAGTTAAAGATGCTGCTCTAAATGCTGGCGCTCTAGGATGCGCAATTAGTGGGGCTGGGCCAAGTATCTTAGCTTTGTGTAAAAAAGAAAATGGTAAAATCGTCAGTCAAGCCATGGTGAAAGCATGGGAGAAATCAGGTGTAGCTAGCAGAGCGCCGTTCTTAAACGTTCAAACAACTGGTAGCCAATTTAGCACTATCTCTGGTAAGTAGTTTTACTTAGGCATTTTTAATGTTATAGTCTCAAGCTAGTACAACTTCAACTAGAATAAAAAAATTATTCATTACATAAATGAATTTAGAATCTTTTCCTTGGCTATCATCTATTGTCTTACTGCCTTTAATTGGGGCATTAATAATGCCTTTCTTGAGTTCAAAAGAAGGAGAAGATAATTCACTCCCTAGAAATATCTCATTAAGTTTTTTATTTATAGATTTTTTATTAATAATAGGCGTCCTTTTTCAAAAATTCAATACTTCAGATAGCTCTTTACAACTGGTAGAAAGAGCTTCTTGGTTACCATCAATAGGCTTAGAGTGGTCTCTTGGGGTAGATGGGTTATCTGCTCCTTTAATAGCATTAAGTGGCTTAATCACATTTTTATCGGCTGCTGCTAGTTGGAAAATTAAGAAAAAATCTAATTTATATTTTGCTCTTTTATTAGTACAGGCATCAGCACAGGCATTAGTTTTCCTTTCTCAAGATTTTCTATTATTTTTCTTGGCATGGGAACTTGAATTAGTTCCGGTATATCTTCTTATTGCTATTTGGGGAGGGAAAAAGAAATTATATGCAGCAACTAAATTCATTCTTTATACAGCCTTAGCTTCTTTATTAATACTCATAAGTGGGTTAGCACTTGCCTTGAGTGGTGATACCTTTACTTTAAATATTACCGATTTAACCAATAAACATGTGACAGGCAGCCTAGCTTTATTATCTTATTTAGGATTTTTAATTGGTTTTGGAGTAAAACTTCCTATCTTTCCATTACATACTTGGCTGCCCGATGCTCATGGAGAGGCTAATGCTCCAGTTTCAATGTTACTCGCAGGAATACTCTTAAAAATGGGAGGTTATGCCCTCTTAAGATTCAATGTTCAAATACTACCTGAGGTACATCTTCAAATTGCACCAGCGCTAATTATTCTTGGAATCATTAATATAATTTATGGAGCTCTTAATGCATTTGCTCAAGATAATGTTAAAAGGAGAATTGCATGTAGCTCTGTAAGTCATATGGGTTTTGTTCTGTTAGGGATTGGAGCAGTAGATGCTTTAGGTATAAGTGGGGCGATGCTCCAAATGATAAGCCACGGACTTATCGCCGCAGCTATGTTTTTTGTTACGGGCTCATTCTATGAAAGAACAAATACTCTTTCGATACCCAATATGGGTGGTTTAGCAAAGGTGCTGCCAATAACTTTTGCTTTTTTCTTGGCAAGTTCTTTGGCCTCTCTAGCACTGCCTGGGATGAGCGGATTCATAAGTGAAATAACTGTATTTTTAGGAATCACTAGTCAAGAAGGTTTCAGCTCTATCTTTAGATCGATCACTATTCTTATTGCAGCTATAGGTTTAGTTTTAACACCAATTTATCTACTATCAATGTGTAGAAGAGTATTTTTTGGCCCTAGAATTCCTGCACTAGCTACAGTTAAAGAGATGAATGGTCGAGAATTGACTATTGGATTCAGCTTATTGTTGCCGACATTGGTGATAGGTTTTTGGCCAAAAATTGCAATAAATTTATATGAATCTTCAACAAATGCTCTCAGTCAGCAACTCACTCTAGCTAAGTTAATAGGGTTAATACCGACATTATTTAGTTAGATTACTTTAAATAAATGGATACCTCAATCTTTAAATATGGAGAATTACCAGAGTTTAAAAAATTTACTCCCGAAAGCATAAGTAAACAATTTCCAGTAGTACTAGAAAAGATAGCTGAAGATTTTAAAAACACAGAGAAAAATTTATCTAACTATTTGATTCACAATAATTTAAATTGGGATAATGTAATAAATCCCTTAAATGAACTCAATGAAATCCTTAGATGGAGTTGGGGAGTAATAAGTCACCTAAATGCAGTAAATAATTCTGAAAGTCTAAGAGACATATATTCAAAATTTCTTCCAGAAATCATAAGCTTGGGTAATAAATTCGGACAAAGTAAAATAATTTACAATTCTTTAGTCAAGCTTAAAGAGACAAATAACTTTGATCAAATTAAAAATAGAATTTTAGATAAAGAAATTCTTGAGATGCAACATAGAGGCATCTCACTACCAAAGAATGATCAAGAAGAATTCAACAACATTTCAGAAAAGCTTGGAAAGCTATCAACAGACTTCAGCAATAATGTTCTTGATGCGACTAATAAATGGTTTTTAATATTAAATAAAAAATCCGAAGTTGATGGTCTTCCGGAACGAGTACTTGAATTAATGGCAATTTCTGCACAAAACCACTTAAAAAAAGATGAAGAAGTCGATATCAAAAACGGTCCTTGGAAATTAAGTCTAGATATCCCAACTTATACTTCATACATGACATATGCCACCGACCGTAACCTTAGAGAGAAACTATATAAGGCATTCGTTAGTAGGGCATCTCAAGGAGAAAAAAATAATTCTCAAATCATTGAAGAGATATTATCTCTTAGAACTAAACAGGCTAATCTTCTCGGTTATAAAAGTTGGGCAGAACTAAGTTTGTCAACGAAAATGGCGAAAGAAATTAAAAATGTTGAAAACCTTTTAGAAGAATTGAGAGAACCAGCATTCAAAACCGCAAAAATTGAATTAGAAACCCTAGATAAGTTTTCTAAAGCTAATGGGGTTTCAAAATCACAGAATATCGAGCCATGGGATATTAGTTATTGGTCCGAACTTCTTAGAAAGGAAAAGCTTAATTTGGATCAAGAGTCTTTGAGACCTTGGTTCCCACTAAATGATGTTTTGAAGGGTTTATTTAAATTAAGTGAAAAGCTTTTTGAAATTAAAGTAGTCGAGGCAACTGCAGAGGCACCTCTTTGGAATGATGACGTTTTATTTTTTAATATCCTCAATAAAGAAAATGAAAAAATTGCATCATTTTACCTAGATCCATATTCGAGGCCTGAATCAAAAAGAGGAGGGGCTTGGATGGATGAATGTTTGAATAAAAATAATGTTGGCAAAAAGACACTCCCTGTAGCTTATCTCGTTTGTAATCAGACTCCACCATCAAAAGATAAGCCTAGTTTGATGAGTTT
This sequence comes from uncultured Prochlorococcus sp., assembly GCA_902565305.1. Classification (GTDB taxonomy): domain Bacteria; phylum Cyanobacteriota; class Cyanobacteriia; order PCC-6307; family Cyanobiaceae; genus Prochlorococcus_A. The sequence goes on along the minus strand of CACFEJ010000011.1, from coordinate 20,406 downwards.
TGAAGAAGTTCAGACACTTTTCCACGAATTTGGTCATGGTCTTCAACACATGCTTACTACTGTTAATCTTCCTCAAGCAGCTGGTATCAACAACGTTGAGTGGGATGCAGTCGAACTTCCAAGTCAATTTATGGAAAACTGGTGTTTTCATAAAAATACACTTATGAATATTGCTAAGCACTACAAAACAGGAGAAAAATTATCTGATGAAAATTTTGAGAAGCTTTTAAAGAATAGAACTTTTAATTGTGGTATGGCTACTCTTAGACAACTACATTTTGCAATTACAGACCTCAGATTGCACAGTAGTATTGATCAAAACGAAGGTAAAACAGCAGATGAAATAAGAAGAGAAATTGCAAAACAAACTACTGTTATTGAACCAATTCAAGAAGATCACTTTCTTTGTTGTTTTAGTCATATATTTGCAGGCGGATATTCTGCAGGATATTACTCATATAAATGGGCTGAAGTTCTAAGTGCTGATGCATTTTCAATGTTTGAAGAAGCAGATCTAGAAAACTCTGAAGATTTAAAGTTAATAGGAAAGAAATTCAAAGATACAATACTTAGCTTGGGTGGGAGCTTACCTCCCTTAGACATATTCAAACTATTCAGGGGAAGAGAGCCACAAACAGATTCCTTAATAAGACACTTAGGATTATCTGAAGCTACATAATAATTTCATCGATTATTTTATCCACCACAGATTTATTTCTTACAAGATTTCTATGTTTATATACTTTTACTGATATTTTTTTCCCAAAATTTAAATTTGTCCACCAGCCAGGGAAAACCATCAAATCCCAATAAGTAAAGAAACTTATACACTCAATATCGTCAAGAAAAAAATCATTATTTGCGAGTCCTCTTAAAAACTTACTATTTATTTTCATTTCTGATATACCTTTAAAAGGGTATTTAGGTATTAATTGAGCCATCAAAGTTCCTTTGTGAGGGGACCCTATAGATATTAATCTTCTTGTTCTTTTATATCCATTAAATTTTTGAAGCCAGTGCCTACCAATTATTCCTCCCATAGAAAATCCCAAAATATCTATTTCTTTTTCTAAACCGTATTTCTCCAAAATTAATTCGTTTAATTTATTAGTCAAATCAAGTATTGAAGTCATTCCACATGAATGCTCAAGAGTTGGGGCAAAATATTCAATGCCAATATTATCAAGTTTTGGGGTAATAGAAGAAAAAATACTCGAAGTATTCCAAAGGCCATGAATCAATATGATAGGATTTCTTTTTTCCAGTACTTTAATTATTTTCAAGAATTCTTACTATTGACACCTTTCCATCGAAACCTGTGATTGGAGGGTTGCATTTTGTTAAAATAATTTTTATTTTAGAAATCTTAAATTCCTGATCAATTATTTCTAAAATTGAGTTGGAATATTTTTCTATTGTATAACAATATATTTTCTTTGATTGATCTTTTAAAATTTGAACTAATTTTGAATAGTCAACTGTTTTTTTTATATCATCATTTATTGTACATTTTTCAAAATCAGTCCACAAAAATATATCTAAAATAAATAGTTGTCCTAATTCCCTTTCTTCATCAAGTACGCCAACCCTAGCCCAAAGTTTAATATTCTCAATTTTTAAAAAAGTTTCCATCTTTAAAAGTTTTAAAGATCTTTATGAGTATAGATAGCCTTTCCTGATGAAAAATCATCAACTATACTCCCATCTCCCTTTAGGAAATATTTATAAGTTACCAAACCTTCTAGACCTACAGGTCCCCTTGGTGGAAGAGTTTGAGTAGATATACCAACTTCAGCTCCGAATCCATATCTAAAGCCATCTGCAAACCTAGTAGAGCAATTATGAAAAACACCTGCACTATCAACTACATTCATAAATTTATTAGCAGTATGTGCATTTTCAGTAATTATTCCATCTGTATGTTTTGAACTATATTTTTGAACATGTGTGATTGCCTCCTCGAGATCATCAACAATTTTTATTGATAAAATTAAATCCAAATATTCAGTTTCCCAATCTTCTAGACTAGCCTCATACTTTAACCCTAATTCAACTGATCTCTTATCTCCAATTAATTTAACATCATTAGAATTAAATAAAGGGATGGCCTTTTCTAAAAAAGCTGGTGCGATATCTTTATGGACTAATAAAGTTTCAATAGCATTACATGCTGCAGGATATTGAATTTTGCTGTCCAAAGCAACTGATAAAGCCATCTCTAGATTTGCCTCAATATCTATAAACAAGTGACAAATTCCATCAGCATGGCCTAGCACAGGAATTCTTGTATTCTCCTGAATAAATTTAACTAATTCATTACTTCCTCTTGGAATTATTAAATTAATATATTTCTCAAGATTTAACATCGCCATGCTATCTTTTCTGCTTGTTAATAAACATATTGCATTTTTATCAAGACCTGATTCATTTAAACCCTCTTTCAATGCTTTCACTATTGAAGTATTTGTTAAATTGGCTTCACTACCACCTTTTAGTATTACTCCATTACCTGATCTTATTGCTAAAGAACTAATCTGCATCACAGCATCTGGCCTTGATTCAAAAATAACCCCCAAAACTCCAATTGGTACAGTTTTTCTCTCTAAGATCAACCTCTTTGAAAGCTCTCTTTTTATTTGAACTTGATTTACAGGATCAGCCAAGTCGCCAACTTTTCTTACCCCTTCAATTCCTGAATTTAATTTTGATTTTGACAACTTTAATCTAGAAAGTAAAGCCCTAGAAATACCCTTTTTTTCTGCATTTAAATAATCCGCATTATTAGCCTCTAATATTTCTTTAGAATTTTTTTCTAGATAATCAGCCATAAAATTTAAGGCTTTAATTCGATTTTGATTTTCAGTCTGACTTATTTTTATTGATGCCAAACGAACTTTCTCAGCTTTTTCTAGAAGATCATTATCTGGCTGAGGGACTTCAAAGATATTAACCATAGTATTTTTTAGATAATATAATAATAATTCAAATTAACGATTCTTTAAACTAAATTTCTTTCTAAGTTAATATCTAAAAAATAATTGAACTTGACTTTTCCAATCCCCATTGGAATTATAAGAACCTAATAATTCTAAGTTTGGATTTGCCTGAAAAGTCAAAATTCCTAAAGGTGAAATATCATCCCTACCTGGAACAGTTTGAAAGGCAAAATTTATCGCATCAGTAATATCAAGGCCTATTTCGGCTACCCAAGCTTGAGAAGAAAATTCCTCATTAGAGGATTGACCATCATTTTCTATATCTAAATTTTCATTGGAAAAAATATTATTAAATGAATCATTATTTTCTATTAACGCTGGATATAGAGATAACTGAAATCTTTCACTAAATGCATCAGCATTATTAAGTTGAGAAATAAATGCTCTATTTATTAAATTTGCAGAGTTACCACCAATCAAACCAATTATTTGTGATCTGTTATAACTTGGCGTGCTCCTTAATTGAATTCTTCTATTTTCATCAGCAAAAGATAATTGATCTAAAAATCCTTCATAAGATGCTTCAATTTTGATAAGCCTTGAATTACCAATCCCAAATGACCCCAAACCACTAGAAGTCGCATTTACATCAAGATCACCTGAGATGTTTGAATCCTGATTATTTTCACTTATAGGTATTATAGAATCTGGAACTTTACTAACCAGAGAAAAATTAATAAATGGAACAACACCACTTCTTGATGCAAATAAAATATAGTTATCTTTATTTTTATCAAGTTTAAACGGAGTAGTATATAGATTAGCTCTACCTTTTTTAAGGTAAATTAGACCTCTAGCATTTAAATCTTTGCCTACCTTTCCGTTTATATTAAGGTCTAATTTGGTATCTAAATAAGCTTGTATTAATTCTGAATATTGAAGTTTAAAATCTGGACCAAGTTTTAATTTAAGATTATTAAAACTTAAATTATCCAAATAATTAGGCAAAGTTTCCCCCAAAAGAACTGAATTCAAAATTGTTTCATTTGAAATTATTTCAATGTTCTTTTCATTATTCCAATAGAGTTCTGGCCAATCTTTTTCATCCTCTTTTCGAATGGGATTTTTTCTTTTTTTATTTTTTTGATTTGAACTATTTAAATTAATAAATCCATTATTAAAAGATAGAGAACCTCCCAAAACAGGACTTTCAAATGATCCACTTAAATCGACATCTGAATCTATTAAAAAATTAAAATTATCTTTCTCTAAAGTAAATCTTTTTGTTATTAAATTAATTTTTGCCTTCTCGGAATCATTCTTACTATAAAAAGGCAAAGAGCCTTTTATAAAAATTTCTCCAGAATCTTCAGCCTTTGCTTTTAGATTATTGATCTCTAAAGAATCAAAATCGAAAATTATTATGCTATTAAGTTCTTTTATTATATTGTTGAATAAATCAATTTCAGAGTCATTAATTGCGACAAATCCATTTAATGTAGGTTTATTTAAAGTACCTTTTAGAATAATTCTAAGATTCACATCACCTTCTTTAAAGGTAAAGTATTCATCAGCAAAAATATTTACTAACTCAATAAATTTTCCATTCCCAATCAATCTTAGATCTAAGTTATCTGATTTATTTATAGGTACTGATCCTTCAATATTAATTGGAATTTCAGAATCATTAATTAGAAGGGAAAAATCAATATCAAAAACAGAATTATCAAATTCAACTAGTCCTTTATCAAATATTATTTTTTTATTTTTAATTGATGAATTATTGGAAGAAATTTCACTAGAGAAAGATTTTGTATCAAGATCATAAAATAAATTCATATCTATCCCTCCAATAAAATCTCTTGGTTTATTTAAAAAGATATTTGCAGTACTTAATGGTAATTTATTAATTATTAAAGAACCTTTACCTGTTAATAATCCTCCTTCCAAATCAATAGAAAATTCATCTTTATTAATGTTGTATTCATCTTTAGGTACATCAAGATAGCCATTTAATTTTGCATTCAATTTATAATTGTCTGGTCTATCGCCCTGAATAGTAATTTTTCCATTGTATCTACTTGTAAATTTATTTAAATATTTTTGCAAATTAAATTTGTCCTCTAGCACATTACTATTTTCAATAAAGTTATTTATAAAATCGATCCTCTCCTTAAGTGATTTATTATTATTATTTATTTCCAAATCATCCAAAATATTCGATTTACTTATAGGAATAACTTTATTATTATCAAAGTTAAAAATATCAACCGCGGTAAGGATAGTCCAACTAGTACTTACATTCGTGAATTCTGAATTTATAAAATTATTTTTATCTGAATCATATTCGACTTCAATTACTCCTCCATCAATTGGATACAATGAAGAATTTATATAAAAATAATTATTTTTGACACTGAAATCAAATAATGAATTGGCTAGATTAATATTTCTATATTTACCTAAACTCCAAGCAAGTCGGCCAACAAAGGATGACTGGTCTGACGAAATTGATCCCTCACCATTAATAATTCCATCAATTCTATCGAATTGATTTTTGTTTAAAGATAATTCAAGTTCATCAAGAGGGAAATTATCTGCTCTCCAGTTATAAATATCGTCATCTTTAACTATATCTACAGTCCCTTTATTAGAGTTAAAAACTCTTATAAAATTTGCATTATCTAGTTTAAGATCAGAATCAAACTTAATTGAAAGAAATGAAGGGATTGGAGAATATCTATTTTTCATATTTAGCAGAAATCCATTATTATCATTTTTAATATCCCCCTCCCATGTTTCTCTAATGCGGATACCTTTAACGTGCGGATAATCAACATTAAAGTTTATAGAAATATCAGGATCAGTAATTTTTCCTTTTAATTCTCCTTTAGCAGTAATGAAACCCCTTATATCATTTTTTCGGAAAATATTTAAATTAGATAATTGAGTTCTATTTATTTTGAAAATAGTATCTATATCTCCAAAATTAATACCTCTTCTATCAAACCAATAAGGCATATTACCAGATAATTTAATATCTGGATTCAGGCTATTAATGTATCCAATACTTCCTATTAAATCAATATTATTGGAACTTTTATTGAATGGTACATTGAGATTAAAATTCGAAGTCAAAGTTCCATAATTTAATTTTTCTGAATTAACAATTAATTTTTTTTCTTTACAAAAAAACTTAGTTGAATCTGAATTTATATTCTCTGCGAAATCTCCTGGTTTTATTTTTAAATTAGTAAAAGAAAATCTTCCTTCACAAAAGGTACGCTTTGATGATTTATTAAATTTAAAGTTAGATTTAAAGTTACCCTTTTTAAATCTAATTTTTCTATTCCCAATAATATATTCAGAATTCTCAAGATCTAAACCGTTTGAAAATAAATCCAGTTTTAAATAGTCTTGATTTAATTTTGTATTAAATTTAAATTTTAAAAAACCCTTTTCATCAAACTTTGATTTTACATTTGCAATGATTTGTCTATTTCTTGACCTGTAAATAACATTACCTTTTACTTTTGTTTTTAATCCTGCTTTATTAAACTTCAGATCTGAATAATTATTTAAGTTAAAGTTCAATTCGTACTTTGATTGGGATTTTTTTGTACTTCGAACATTTTTATAAGATTCGGGCCTTTTAAAAAAATCTCTATCTATATTTATGGCAGCTTCCTTAGGACTTATTTTTACAATCCATTTTTGTTTAAAAAAAGATCTAAAAGGCATAATGCCCACATATACATTTTTAGCTTTAATTTCAGAATCTATATTTTTTTTATCATTAATTTTTGAATTACCTAAAGAAATACCTAGAAATCTAATCCCCACATAATCACCTAAATCAACATTTTTATCTAAAAGATTCTCAATACTTTCTTCAAGTTCTAATTTCCTAGAACTATAAGTTTCTTTTAAAAAATTATTTAATATAAAAGTCCCTAAAAAACCTAATGGGAAAAGCATCCCTACCAAAAGAATCTTAGTATTTAAATTTAGAGATCTAATTTTTTTCAAGTTAGAGCCCAAAAATAGAGTAGGCTTACAAAATATAAGGAATTAATCAGGTCAAAGCCACTAAATGTCTTTTTTTGAACTATTAGAGAGCACACCCAAAATTTTTGGATTCTTCGGAGTATTTCTTTTTATTTGCACCATAGCCGCTTTTATATTTAATTTTGGTTTTAAATTTCGAATAACAGGAGCAACCATTTTCTCATTATTACTTTCTTTAAGCAGTTGGGCATTTATACAAAGTTATACTGAAAAAGTTGTAATAGAGGATGCAAAATATATCCCAATCGTTTATGACAATGGGTTCGATTTAATTATTGCTAAAGCAGATGATGATTTTCCAGAAGAGTCTATTGAACCAACTTTAGAACAATTATCAGAAAACTTAAGGAAAGGTAGCAGATCTGGTGCGAATGTGAAAATAAAGATAAGAAAACTTGAAAAAATTTCAGATGGCGTAAGTAAACCAGTGGTTATAGGAGAAGTTCAGAAAAATGTCAAAATGAATTAGTCTGTTAAACAATGAAAAGAAAAACCTTTTTAGATTTTTTGCCAACTAACTTTAGACATGAGAAATCTTTTTTTATTCAAAACAATCTAGCTGACTTTGAAAAATTAAGTAATCTTTCAGACCTAGATATAAATGAGATTCAAAGAAAATCTTCATTATGTACATTGAATAATCTTAAGAAAATTAGAGCCATAGCTATTTTTAAAAAAGAAATTGGAATTTCTCCACCGCAAGCATATCTACTTTTACATTGCGGTATATCTTCTATAAAATCATTATCACTATCTACTCCTTACGAATTAGAACGCAAAATTGGCAGATTAGAAAGATCTCTTAGAGTAAAAACCAAGACAGATACAACTTTTAATCTCCTAAAAGAATGGATTAAAAAAGCTAGCCTAATATAAAAATCGATTTGAAATCTTGGTTAAAAAAATTTTTTAATGTAGAATTTAAAAAAAAGTCAGTAATAATGAAACCTTTTTTATTCTTATTATTTTTGTTGTCCAATTCTTTATACCCTGTTTTTAGTCAATCTAACTTGCTGGAAAGTGTAAAAAAGAATCCAAACGAAGCTAGGAATTTATGTAATAAGTTTAGAGAGTTTAATTCAAAAGGTATTTCAGCTAGTTCAGATAAAGCTATAGAGTATGTATCAAACAAAAAAAAGTTAACTCCCGTTAACGCAGAGATCTTTTCTATTTACGTCATTGGGCTGCACTGTCCAGACATTAACTAAAGCCTAAATGTCAGGTTCAAGATGGTTTGACAAGTCTCTAACACTTAGAGATGGAGTAAAACTTCTATCAAGGATTTGGTTACCTAATAGTAATGGGCCATGGCCTGCATTATTAATGAGACAACCTTATGGTAGGGAAATTGCTTCAACTATTACCTATTCTCATCCTGAATGGTGGGCTTCCAAAGGGTATATGGTCATAATTCAAGACGTTAGAGGTATGGGTTCTTCTGAAGGAGTCTTTAATGGTTTTTCTCAAGAAGCTAGCGATACTTCAGAAACTCATGAATGGGTAAGGTCTCTAAAAGAATGTAATGGGAAACTTGGCTTATATGGTTTTTCATATCAAGGATTTACTCAACTAACCGGAGAATTAAATTCAAAGCCGCCAGATTGTTTATCTCCAGCAATGACTGGGATGAATATTAAGGATCATTGGTGCTCAGATGGAGGAGCATATTGGTGGCATAACAATATTGCATGGGGACTTCAAATCGCAGCACTAAAAATGAAAAAAGAAAATAATTTGCTTGAGTGGGGAAAGATAAGATTAGCCTTAGAAAATAAAAGTTATTTAACGGAAGGGATTGAAATTTTAAAAAAATATGATCCTAATAGCTTTGTTTTGGAATGGCTTAAAAATTTAAATAATGCTCGCCCATTTGAAGAATTTAAACCAATTTCAACATGGATTAAACAACCTATGTTAATTATTGGAGGACTTTGGGATCCACATTTAAAAGGTGCCTTTGATCTTTATAAAAAATCTAGAGAAGCTGGTGGAAGCCCAGAGATTATTATTGGGAATGCAACACATCTAAATTGGTGGGAGGGATCACAAGAATCTTTATTAAATTTTTTTGATAAACATTTAAAATTAAATGAAGACTTCAATTCTAAGAATTTAAAAGAAGAGAAAAAAATATGGAATATTTCATTAAATAAATGGGAAGATTTAGAAAACAAATTTAATCCTGAATTTATTTTTGGACTCAAAAGTGATGGTACAGCAAATGTAGAGGTTGAAGATGGAAGTCTGACCATAAATTCAAAAGGATCAGGATGGTTCACAATTGTTCATGACCCATGGAGACCTACTCCATCTGACGGTGGACATTTAGGTCCAAATCCAGGAAATTTTAACAGAAGCATTATTGATAAACGACTGGATGTAGGTGTTTTTCAAACCAATTCTTTTGAAGAAGATCAATATTTAACAGGAGTCCCCACATTAGAAATCCAAGTAAAAAGTGATCAGTCCAATTTCGATATCTGCCTTGCTTTATCTCTAGTTGAAGAAGGTAATGAAAAGGCGGATCAATTTTCAACCGGATTCTTAAGGGTTAAAAACTCCAAAATAAGTGAAGAATGCATTTATCAAATCACAATGCAACCAACAAATATTTGTTTGATTAAAGATAGCAAGCTTCGCTTATCTATATCTGCAGCAGCTTATCCCGCTATTGGAGTTAATCCTGGATTAGGGGAGGGAAATATTGGATCTCCTTCAGCAAATCATAGAGTTATTACTCTAAGTTTTAGCCTTGATAAAACATTTATGAAAATGACCCCTTTTTTTTATGAATAATTAATTTTTTGGTTAATAATTTGATATTATTAATCGTTAATATCTACCAGTCATGATCGAGACAATTCAAGCAGACTGGATTAAATCAGAAGCTATCAACCTAGAAAATTGTTGCAATGATAATCCATTAAAAATATTAGGTCCTCATTTTTATGAAGAACAATGGGTAATAAGGGTATGGATGCCTGAAGCCGACGAAGTAAAAATAAATTTTAAAAACAATACCTATAAGGCGGAAAGCATAAACCATAAATGGCTTTTTGAAGCTATCCTGCCTGAAAATCCAAATCACAATTACGAAATAAATATTTCACGAGGAGGGATCACACATACACAACACGACCCTTGGTCATATAGAGAAGAGTGGATGGGAGAAGTTGATAGACATCTTTTTGCAGAAGGTAATCATCATCATATTTGGGAAAAAATGGGAGCACATCTCATTGAAGAAAAGAATCAAAAAGGGGTCATGTTTTGCATTTGGGCTCCAAATGCAAAATCAATCTCGATAATTGGAGATATAAATTCTTGGGATGGAAGACATCATCCAATGCAAAAAAGATTAGGGGGGATTTGGGAACTATTCATGCCATCAATGCAAGAGGGCGACACATATAAATACGAAATAAGAACACAACAAGGTCATATTTATGAGAAAGCTGATCCATATGGTTTCCTTCATGAAATCAGACCTCAAAATGGTTCAATAATTTCAAAGTTGAAAAACTTTAGTTGGAATGATAGTTCTTGGATTTCAAACAGAGATTCTTCTAGTCAAATTAACAAGCCAATTTCAGTTTATGAAATGCATTTAGGGAGTTGGCTCCATGAATCAACAGATAATAAATATCTGGAGGACAATGGTGAACCAAGAGACCCAGTACCTGCAGCCGATTTAAAACCTGGAACACGATTATTAACTTATCCAGAATTAACCAAGAAACTAATCCCTTACGTAAAAGAAAGAGGATTCACTCATATTGAACTAATGCCAATATCTGAACATCCTTTCGATGGTTCATGGGGATACCAAGTTACAGGCTGGTATGCACCAACAAGTAGATTTGGTACCCCAAATGAATTTAGAGAGTTTGTAAATAAATGTCATGAAGAGGGCATAGGCGTAATTCTTGATTGGGTGCCCGGTCATTTTCCAAAAGATAAACATGGTTTAGCATTTTTTGATGGCTGCCATCTTTATGAGCATGGAGATTCACGAATAGGTGAACACAAAGAATGGGGGACCCTAATTTTTAATTACAGTAGAAATGAAGTAAGAAATTTCTTAGTAGCAAATCTCGTTTATTGGTTTGAAGAGTTTCATATTGATGGCATAAGAGTAGATGCTGTAGCTTCCATGCTTTACAGAGATTATCTACGTCCTGATGGAGAATGGATACCCAATGAAAATGGTGGGAATGAAAATATAGAAGCCGTTAAATTTCTTCAACAGGCTAATCATGTCCTCTTCCAACACTTCCCAGGTGCACTCTCTATCGCTGAAGAATCAACAACTTGGCCAATGGTAACTAAACCAACTGACATGGGAGGGTTAGGGTTTAACTTGAAATGGAATATGGGATGGATGCACGATATGCTTGATTATTTTGAAATAGATCCTTGGTTTAGGCAATTCCATCAAAATAGCGTGACTTTCTCAATTACCTATAACTATACAGAGAACTTTATGCTTGCACTTAGTCATGATGAGGTTGTCCATGGTAAAAGTCATCTTTTGCATAAAATGCCTGGGGATGACTGGAAGAAATATGCAAACACTAGAGCATTACTAACTTATATGTGGACTCACCCTGGTAAAAAAACAATATTTATGGGAATGGAATTTGGGCAAAGACAAGAATGGAATGTTTGGGATGATCTGCAATGGGAGTTACTAGAATTTGAGCCCCATAAAGGTATCAGAAACTTGATTGATGACCTAAACGTTCTTTATAAAAATGAACCTGCATTATGGAAAAATGACTTTGATCCTTATGGATTCCAATGGATAGATTGTAATGACAAATCTAATTCGGTTATAAGTTTCATGAGAAGAGAAAACGATACCAATGAGTGGCTTGTTGTTGTTGCTAACTTTACACCTAATACTCATGGGTCATACAAAGTAGGTGTTCCTGTGGAAGGATTCTATAAAGAAATATTTAATTCAGATGGCTCTAGATACGGGGGCACTAACAAAGGAAATATGGGGGGTAAAGAAACTATAAATTACAATATTCATGATTATCAAAATGCTCTAGAACTTGCTTTGCCCCCATTAAGCGTGAGTATATTCAAACATCAATCAAAAAAATAAGAAGGCTCATTTAACTTAATGCTTCATATAAATGTTCATATAACGCTTTTGCTCTGCTTTACATTGTAAGATTTTTAAGTTGGATTTTAATTTTTTTTTAAAATATCGAATTGAAAAATGGGTCAAGATTTACCACTACTACTTTCTGCCGCATTAGGTAAAAAAGTAAATAGGCCTCCAGTATGGATGATGAGGCAAGCAGGAAGATATATGAAAATCTATAGAGATTTAAGGGAGCGTTACCCAAGCTTTAGAGAGAGGTCTGAAAATCCAGAACTATCATATGAGATTTCAATGCAGCCTTTTCATTCTTTCAAACCGGATGGTGTGATTCTTTTTTCAGATATTCTCACACCTCTTCCAGGGATGGGCATAAATTTTGAAATAATAGAAAGTAAAGGTCCAATTATTGAGGACCCAATAAGAACTCTTAATCAGGTAGAAAATTTAAGAGAATTAAATCCAAGCGAGAGTTTAAGCTTTGTTGGGCAAGTTCTTTCTTCACTAAAAAAAGATGTGAATAATGAGGCGACTGTTTTAGGTTTTGTTGGCGCACCTTGGACTCTTGCTGCATATGTAGTTGAAGGTAAAAGCAGTAAAAATTACTCCTTAATAAAATCGATGGCTTTTAATGAACCAGATTTACTTCATAAACTTCTTGATCATTTTGCAAAATCTATTGGTGAATATCTTAAATATCAAATAAAATCTGGAGCGCAAGTAGTACAAATTTTTGATTCATGGGCAGGCCAACTAAGCCCACAAGATTATGATATCTTTGCTGGGCCGTATCAAAAAAAAGTTGTTGAAATTGTAAAAGCAGAATACCCTGAAACACCAATAATTCTTTACATTTCAGGAAGCGCTGGTGTTTTAGAAAGAATGGCAAAAACTGGAGTAGATATAATTTCATTAGACTGGACAGTAGATATTGAAGAGGCTTGTAAAAGAATCCCCATGGAGATTGGAATTCAAGGTAATGTTGACCCTGGTATTTTATTCGGAAACAAAGAATCAATAAAAGAAAGGATAGATAATACTTTCAATAAAATTAAAGACAGGAAATATATTCTTAATTTGGGTCATGGAATTTTACCTGGGACTCCAGAAGAAAATGCTCAAACATTTTTTGAACATGGGAAAAAACTCACTTACTAGTCAAAGTCTTGGCATATAAAAACTTATTAATAACAGGCGCCAATGGATGTGTTGGCCAATATTTAGTTGATTGGTTTTTGAAAAACACAAAATTCAGGCTTTATCTCATGGTTAGAGACAAAAGTAAGTTACCAATTTCTGTTCAAGAAAATAAAAAAGTCAAGTTAATTGTGTGCGATATTAGGGAATCAAATAGGTATAAAAAGGAAATTAGTCAAATTAATTACCTAATACATACTGCTACAGCTTGGGGGGATCCAAAAAGAGCCTATGAAGTAAATATTAAAGCTTTTGAAGAATTACTAGAAATGCTTGATATTGAAAAGTTAGAAAAGATTATTTATTTTTCAACAGCTAGTATTCTTGATACCCAAACAGAATTAATGAGGGAATCATTGATTTATGGAACAGAGTACATTCAAACAAAATATGAATGTTTCCAGAGACTTAGAGAAAGTTCATTTGCAGAAAAAACATTCGCTGTATTCCCTACCTTGGTCTTTGGAGGGAATCTTGGAAAAAAAAGTAAATATCCTGTGAGTTATTTAACTAATGGATTGAAAGAAATTAGGAAATGGCTTTGGTTAGCAAGATTTTTAAAACTCGATTCTAAATTTCACTTTATACACGCAAATGATATCGCTCAGATTTGCGGGTTTCTAATTAAAAATCATAAAGAAGAACAATACAAAGGCTTTAGAAAATTTGTGCTAGGTCAAAAATTCATATCAATTGATGATGCCATAATTACACTGTTAAAAAGACATAATATGAGGAGATTTTTTGCGATACCGCTTACAAAAAAAATTCTAAAAATATTATTAAGAATTCTCCCCATCCAAACTACTCCTTGGGACAGCTTCAGTATCAAAAAATATGACTTTAATCATCTCCCTATCACTAATCCTGAGACTTTCAAACTTAAAAGTTATGCCAAGTCACTGAATGATATTTTAAGGTTATCAAAGTTACCAAGCTGTAATAACAATTAAAATACTCGCAGTTAGGTTACCAAACCCTTGTAATATATATAGATAAGCAAATTTTTTATTATGTTACGTTCAATCTTTGCAGGGTTATTTGCAATAGTTTTAACTCTAGGTCTAGGTATTTCATCAGTTTCAGCTAAGACTGTTGAAGTAAAACTCGGAACAGATGCTGGAATGCTTGCATTTGAACCAAGTACAGTAACCATTAGTGCTGGTGATACAGTTAAATTCGTCAATAATAAACTTGCCCCTCACAATGCTGTTTTTGATGGGCATGAGGAATTAAGTCATGCAGACCTAGCTTTTGCTCCAGGAGAGTCTTGGGAAGAAACATTTGATACTGCTGGAACTTATGATTACTATTGCGAGCCACACAGAGGCGCAGGAATGGTAGGTAAAGTTATTGTTGAATAAATCTTACAAATAGTTAAACACCCTGTTTGACTTAATATTTATTACGGTCATAACCAATTTTGATTGATGAAAACAGTTCCAAGCGAATTCTCAAATTCTGCTTGGAACTGTTTTATTTTTGCCAAAGAAATTGCTTATAAAAATTACCAACAAAATGTAGACTCTGATAATTTATTATTAGCTCTTATAAAAGATGACAATATTACAAAAAAGATTTTAAAAAAAAATAATGTAAATCTAAATGATCTTGAAAGGGAAATAATTTCTTCATTAAATGAGAAGGCAAAAATGAAAAATAAACAAGATAATTTATATATTGGTGATACTCTTCACAAAATATTTTTGAAGGCGAATGATATTAAAAATACTTTAAATGATGTAGTGATATCAACAGAACACTTAGTTTACGGTTTCACTTATGATGATAAATATGGATTTCAAATTTTAAATCAAAAAGGTATTCCAGAATTTCTTGAAATTATAAAGAAAATGAAGTCAGATCCGGCAGTAAAAAATGAATTTAATAGTTCTAATGAGTCTTTGGAAAAATATGGTATTGATCTAACTCAATCTGCACGAGATGGGATTTTAGACCCTGTTATTGGTAGGGATGAAGAGATTAGAAGAACAATTCAAATATTGAGTAGAAGAACAAAAAATAATCCAGTTCTTATTGGAGAACCTGGGGTTGGAAAAACAGCCATTGTAGAAGGGTTAGCTCAAAGAATTATTAATGGCGATGTACCTTCTGCGCTACAAGATAGACAATTAATTTCATTAGATATGGGTTCACTTTTGGCTGGGGCAAAATATCGTGGAGAATTTGAAGAAAGAATAAAAAATGTCCTGAAGAAAGTTAAGGAATCAGACGGTAAGATCATTCTTTTTATTGATGAAATTCATACAGTTGTTGGAGCTGGTGCTAGCGGAGGATCTTTAGATGCAAGCAACCTATTAAAACCAATGCTTGCAAGAGGCGAACTTAGATGTATTGGTGCTACAACTATTAATGAACATAAACAAAATATAGAAAAAGATCCTGCTCTAGAACGAAGATTTCAGAAAATAAAAATTGATGCTCCTTCAATAGATGATACTGTTTCAATATTAAGAGGATTAAGAGAAAGATACGAAGTTCATCATAGTGTGAGAATTTCTGACAATGCTTTAGTTGCAGCTGCAACCCTTAGCGAAAGATATATTAACGATAGATTTCTTCCTGACAAAGCAATAGATCTCATCGATGAAGCAGCTTCAAGATTAAATATGGAGATAACTTCCAAACCTGAAGAAATTGATGAAATTGACCGAAAAGTTCTACAGTTTGAGATGGAAAAATTATCTTTAAAAAGAGAAACAGATGATTTTTCCATAGAAAGATTAAAAAAAATCAATAATGAACTTATATCCCTTAAAGATAAACAGGCAGAATTAGGCGCTCAATGGAAAAAAGAAAAAGATGAAATTGATGAGATTAGCACCATAAAAGAAGAAATTGAATCTGTTCAGTTGCAAATAGATCAAGCCAAAAGGAGTTTTGACCTCAACAAAGCAGCAGAATTAGAATTTGGAACTTTAAATTCTTTGCAAAAAAAATTGAAAGAAAAAAGTGAGTCCCTTGTGAATTCCCAAATAAATGGAGCTACAAGTCTTTTAAGACAAGAAGTAACTTTTGATGATATTGCAGAAGTTGTCTCAAAATGGACCTCAATACCAGTACAGAACTTAAACCAGTCAGAAAAAGATAAACTTTTGAGTCTCGAGTCAATCCTTAAAGAAAAAATTATTGGTCAAGATAGTGCAATTAGGGCTGTTGCCGATTCCATTAAGAGATCAAGGACTGGTCTAAATGATCCAAGCAAGCCATTAGCCAGTTTTCTCTTTTTAGGTCCAACTGGTGTTGGGAAAACGGAGCTAAGTAAAGTAACAGCCAAAATTATATTCGATTCAAATTCATCAATTACAAGATTGGATATGTCTGAATATATGGAAAAGCATTCAGTGAGCAAAATCATAGGTGCGCCTCCTGGATATTTAGGTTTCGAATCAGGCGGTCAACTAACTGAAGCTATACGCAAAAATCCTTATTCATTGATACTTCTCGATGAAATAGAGAAAGCACACAAAGATATTTTAGATATTCTCTTACAGGTTCTTGATGATGGAATCATTACTGATGGTCAAGGTCGTACAATCAATTTTAAAAATTCAATCATTGTTCTCACAAGTAATTTAGGAAGTCAATCAATAAATGATTTATCAGTTAGAAAAGAAGATACAAGTGAAATTAAAAAAGTTGTAGATAACGAAATTAAGAAATTTTTCAAGCCTGAGTTTTTAAATCGACTTGATGAAATAGTTATTTTTAATAATTTAGAATTGAATGACATAAAAGAAATTGCAAAAATCCAGCTTCAACATTTAGAAAAAAGACTTAACAAAAAAAACTTAAAATTCAAAATTACGGATGAGGCAATTAACCAACTTGTCGAGAATAGTTTCGATCAGACCTATGGTGCAAGGCCTTTAAAAAGAATTATTCAAAAACAAATTGAGACAAAAATTTCAAATAATATATTGAATAATCATTACCTTAATAAAGACGAGATTAATATTTATCTGGTTAATGGAAAGATAATTGTTGATTAAAGTTCTAAATTAAACAATCCTATATGACTTGAAATTTAACAATTTTAATCTAAGATTTGAACCATCTAGGAATTTCCTCATAACTTGCTTTATTCGATTTATTTTCTTTTGATTCTGTTTTCCAACAACATGTTCTGCCCTTATCCTTATCCTGTAAGTATTCATTAGCCCATCTCCAAATTAATTCAGAGGTGAACTCCATTCCCACATTATCCATAATTCTCAGATCTAAAGCATCTAAGTTATGTAATTTTTCCCAGTAATTCAGCAAAGGGTCATCTTTATTTATTAAAAAAGTATGATCAAATTGCTCCTTTAGTCTTTTTTCTAGAGGCTTTAGACTTGAAAAATCGACAACGAAACCATTTAGGTCTAATTTTTTTGCAGTGAACCAAAAGGTGAATGATCTTGAATATCCATGCACAAATCTACAGTGGCCTTCATGG
Source organism: uncultured Prochlorococcus sp. (assembly GCA_902565305.1). Lineage (GTDB taxonomy): Bacteria > Cyanobacteriota > Cyanobacteriia > PCC-6307 > Cyanobiaceae > Prochlorococcus_A. Next base: position 2,633 of record CACFEJ010000011.1, on the reverse strand, counting down.
CGCCATTGCCTATGTGAACAGGGAAAATCCTCGTAACTTTTGCAGCATGAAAATTTCAGAGAATGAATATACATCAATTAACTGTTAGGATAATTTTTAATAAAATAAATTGAGTAGGATTTAACATAAAGAACATAATGACTTATTCAACTGATTTTTCAATAGAAGATCTACGCTTTGATAATTATGGATTAATCCCTGCAATAGCACAAGATTGGCTTGACGGATCAATTCTTATGCTTGCTTGGATGAACAAAGAATCGTTGACAATGACACTTGAAACCAAAAACGTTCATTATTGGAGTAGATCAAGATCCGAAATTTGGAGAAAAGGAGCTACAAGTGGAAGTACCCAAATACTTAAGGAGATGAGATTCGACTGCGATAATGATGCACTAATCCTCTTGATTGAACAAAATGGTTCAGGAGCATGTCACACTGGGGAAAAAAGTTGCTTTTTCAACGAAATCCAAATTAATCAAAGTGATAAAAAAGAAAAAAAAACAACTCCCTTCTCAAATATTTGCTCTGAATTATTCAATACAATTAACGAAAGATCAATAAATCCATCAGAAAAAAGTTATACAAATCATTTATTAACAAAAGGCAGTAATACTATTTTGAAAAAAATAGGAGAGGAATCTGCAGAATTTATAATGGCTTGCAAAGATAATGATAAAAATTCAATCTCAAATGAAGCTGCTGATTTAATTTATCACCTGCAAGTAGCCCTTATGCATAAAGGCGTTGAGTGGAGAGATGTACTTGCTGTTCTAGAATCGAGAAGAAAAAATTAAATAATTGATATTTAAAATTTATAACCTAAAAATTTCAAAATATAGTGCTAATTAACTGATTAATAATTAATAATTAATTATTAATTAATTATTAATTAATTATTACATGTATGGCTTATTACTGAATTGACTATAAGTTGAATATATCAACAATGAGGTAAATCGTGAGTTCATTAAGCGATTTTCTTGGTGAAATAGGTCGTCATCAACTTTTGACCCCCGAAAGAGAACTCACAATGGGCAGAAAGGTCCAAGAAATGGTAGTACTTGTTAATAGATGTCAAGAGGCAGGAGGTAAAGGTCCCGCTTGTGAATATTCCGAAGCTGAGAGAAAAAAGATCAAAATTGGTGAAAAAGCTAAAAACGAGATGATAACAGCCAACCTAAGACTAGTTGTCAATCTTGCCAAGAGATACCAAGGGAAAGGATTAGAATTACTGGACTTAATTCAGGAGGGGACATTAGGTCTAACAAGAGCCGTAGAAAAATATGATCCGTCTAGAGGACATAGATTTTCTACCTATGCTTATTGGTGGATTAGGCAAGGTTTAAATAGAGCATTATCAACTCAAAGTAGAACTATAAGGATCCCTGTTAACATTAATGAAAAACTGACAAAACTAAGATCAGCGAAATCAAAGCTTATGCAACTTAAGGGTATTCCACCTACTAGTGATGAGCTAGCTGAAGAAATGCAAATAACCAAAGAGGAAATTGACGAACTACTTTCTTGTGAATTGAGAAGCATCACTGTTAGTCTCCAAGGTACTGTTAAATCAAAATCAGATCCTTCCGAATTAGTTGATATTCTTCCAAGTGATCAAACTCCCCCTATGGAATTAGCCGAATTAGCTGAAAGGACAGCCTCAGCTTGGAAGTTATTAGATAAAGCAAATTTAACTGAGAAAGAAAGAAAGATAGTAAGCCTAAGATTTGGTTTAGACGGCTCAAATGAATGGAGAACTTTAGCTGAAGTTGCAAGACATATGAGTTGTAGTCGAGAATATTGCCGACAAGTTGTTCAACGTGCTTTAAGAAAACTTAGAAAAGCAGGAATACAGAATGGATTAGTTGATAGTATTAGCTAAAAATTCCATTAAAAATATTTAAATTTCATTTATAAGGATGAAAGAGAATTACAAAACCCAAGAAAAAATCTATGATGCTGAAGTTTTAGAAAGTTCAACATTTGATGAAAATATCATTATCAAGATTCTTATTAAAGCAGGAAGAACAATTGCCAAGCCTGCCTTAGAAGTTTTGGAGATGGCTTTAGATCCTTATACTCCAGCACAAGTAAGAGTTTCATTAATGGCTGCTCTAGCATATTTGATTATGCCATTTGATCTTTTCCCTGACTTTATGCCTTTAGTTGGTTTTAGTGATGATTTTGTAGCCCTTACAGCAGTACTTAGTATATGGAGCAAATATATGACTCCTTCAATAAGAGCAAGAGCAGAGAATAAGCTTAATAAGTTATTTCCTTTTTATTGAATGAGTAAATTATCTATACAGGAAGAAAAAGAACTCGTTTCATTCATTAAAGATTGGTTAAAATCGCATGGATTTAACCAAAAAGACTTAGCAAATGAATTAAGTATCAAATCGAGCAGAACCTCCGATATTATTCTCAAAATTAAAGAATTATATAAAAAAGGCGGCATGTTCAACATTGCAAAAAATCTTATAAAGATTGAGCAAAAATGGTTAAACAATATCAAGAACGATTATCGAGAAACAAAACAAACACCTCCTTATAATCAATTAGATATCGACTCATTAATAAACCAGATAAATCGAGATACTAGTAAATAAATAATATTAAAATATTATATT
>CACFEJ010000010.1 GCA_902565305.1 uncultured Prochlorococcus sp. | reverse complement strand
AATCAATAAAATTATTCGTGATTTTTTTTGTCAGATTATATATGTCTCCATCAATTGTCTTTTTATTATCCAAATATTTATAAATCCAATTTCTAAGCGGAAATGATTCTTTAAAGCTATTTAATTCTTCCAAGGAATCAATAATGCCCCATTTAATTGACTCAAAATTCCATGCGCTCATATCAATTGCAGGGAAAAAATTTGTCAATAAAGATTCGGTATACGTTGATATTGTCTTTAACTCATAAAGAGCACTTATTTTGTTTTTTATAGTTATTTGTTCACGTAACCAATTCCCCAAAAAGTAATAGGGGACAACTATTTCTAATTTCTCATTCATAGGCGGAGGACATATTTTTAATTCCTCTGCTAACAGATCACTAATTACTTCAATTTTATTTGACTTATAAAGATTGAGCAATTTACTAGATGGTTATATTACTCAACTTTAAATGGATCAATTATTTCTGCATTAGGACATTCGAATTCCCCCACAGCAACAAACTCTAAACGAAGCTTTAAGAAAGTTATAAATTTTTTATCAGTCGATAAAACCACTGCTGGGGTAGATGGAATTTTTGCTTTTAGATCAGCAAATTGGGTGGTTTGTAAAAAAGATGGATTTTTTAAGAGCCAAAAATCTATTTCTTTTTTATTTTCTTTATAGTTCCTCATCCTCTCTTTCAAAATTTCATCAAGTGGTTCTTCAACAGTTAAAAACTTTTCACTTGCAGCAACGAAAAAATATGTTGTCATTTTTGAAATTTAATTTGATTTGATAAGGGACTTCATTTCACGTACAGACTTTTCTAATCCTATCGCTAAAGCCCTTGCAACAATACTATGACCTATGTTCAACTCGTTCATATTGTTAATTGATGCAATTTTTTTAACATTATTGTAGTTGAGGCCATGACCAGCATTAACAACTAATCCCAGGTCATTTGCTAAATATGTAGACTCTATAATCCTTTGGAGCTCTTTATATTGCTCAGATCCCGATAATTCAGCATATTTTCCAGTATGTAATTCTATAAAATCAAAGCCTATTTCTTTGGAATAATTTATCTGTTCGTCAAATGGATCAATAAATGCACTTACTTCTATATTTGAATCTTTTAAATTCCCAACAGCCTTCTTAAGGTATTGCACATTACTTTTTAAATCCAACCCACCTTCAGTAGTAATTTCCTCTCTTTTCTCGGGTACAATCGTTACATAATCGGGAAGTATTTTTTTAGCAATTTCTAACATTTCTTCTGTAGCAGCCATCTCTAAATTGAGTTTTGTTTTTATAGTCTCTTTCAGAAGGAATACGTCTCTGTCTTGTATATGTCTTCTATCTTCTCTTAAATGTACTGTTATGGAATCTGCCCCTCCTAATTCAGCTAAAAAAGCAAATTGCACAGGATCAGGCTCGACAGTTTTCCTTGCTTGCCTTACATTTGCAATATGATCAATGTTTACTCCTAAAGTAGCCATAAATTTAAAAATCTTAGTTTCTAGACAATCTAGTAACCGCCCAATAATAGCTAATAAAAAAAGACAAACACTTAAATTATTAATATATAGTAAATAGAACTTGAAGAAGAATTCATTAAATATTTGGCATGAAATAAACCCTGTATTGGGATTTATTGCAATGTTCGTTACTCAGGACGTTGTTTTGAGATTCTTTTTTAGAAAAAAGAAAATATTAAAAAATGGTTTTTCGATTCCCATAAATTCCTCTATCATTTTGGCTCCAACACACAGATCAAGATGGGATGGCTTAATACTCACAATGGCAATGGGTAGAAGAGTAACAAAAAAGGATTGTAGATTTATGGTTACTAAATCCGAAATGAGAGGAATACAAGGTTGGTTTTTAAAAAGACTTGGATGTTTTTCAATAAATCAATTATCGCCATCTCTCTCAGCTTTAAGATATGCGATTGATCTAATAAAAAAAGGAGAACAACTAGTCGTTTTCCCAGAAGGAAAGATTAATAAATATGGAAAAAAATTAGTTCTCAAAGAAGGTCTATATAGATTAGCTAGATTAGCTGCCAAAAAAACAACCTCTATTACTATTATTCCAATTGGAATTGCTTACAGCAAAATACCTCCGAACTTTAGGGGAGAATTTTGTTTATCCTTTGGAAAACCAATACCAATAAATGATTCCTCAAACTTTTCGATCAAGAATTTTAATAAATTTCTAAATGAAAAAATGACTCAAGAGGAAGAAAAAGCATTAAAAAATGTAGGTAGATGAATCTAAAATAAGTTACTATGAATTCTAATAATTGAAAAAGAGAATGAAATTTTTAAAATTAATTCCAATTTTATTTATATTTTTTGGAAATGTTCCTTTCAAAAATGAAGTTCATGCAGAAATAAAGAATCCAGAAGACTTCAGAGTACTCTCAAATGAGAGTAAAAAGCTTTCCATCTCAAACGTTGAATATTTTCTAAAAGAAGGTGATAAAAATATTAAAAACGGAGATTTTGAAAAAGCTAAGGATTTTTACTTAGATGCTAGAAAATTAGCAAAGCAGCTTGCTTCTTTTTATTCTGATCTAAATTCATCGTTCAAAGGAATTGATGCGAGAATACCAAATGAAATGCAAAGGAAAGGTAAGCAAACATTACAAATTTTGGCAGAATCAAATAAGAGATTAGCCTCTATGTACATAAAAACTGAAAAGCCTGAGGTAGCAGTACCTTTACTTGTTGAAACAATTAGAATAATGTCACCTAATAGTCCAGAAGGGAAAGAAGCTTATGAAAGATTGATCCAACTAGGATTTGTTGAGACAAAATACAAAGGTTAATTAAAATTTATTATGATTACGAATACAGAAGTCATTAATTTAATCACTAAAAAAATTCCAAGTTCCCAGGTTTTTGTTGAAAACCTTAAGGGAAATGATCATTTGCAAGTAACTGTAATTGCATCTGAATTCAATGGATTATCATTAGTAAAACAACACCAGTTAGTATATTCTGCTTTGAAAGAAGAATTAGCTTCAGAGGCCATACATGCACTGGCATTAAAAACAGAAACTCCAAATTGAATTATGGACAACCTAACAAAAGATAAAATACAAAAACTGATTGACTCTAACCCAGTGATGGTTTTCATGAAAGGGACAAAATTAATGCCTCAATGCGGTTTTTCCAACAATGTAGTTCAAATACTAAATTCCTTAGGGGTAGAATTTAGTACTTTTGATGTTTTAAGTGATTTTGCTATAAGAGAAGGTATAAAAGAATATTCAGATTGGCCAACAATTCCTCAAGTTTACTTAAAAGGAGAATTTCTTGGTGGATCAGACATTCTTATTGAGATGTACAACTCTGGATCTCTTAGAGAAAAAATAGAAATTGAATTAGCGTCTTAAGACAATTAGTGAGTATAAATACTGTATTGATTAATAAAAATTAATATTTTAAATCCTTTTTTTATCAAAAAAACCTTTATTTCCATCTCCATCTGGATCAATAAAACTTGACGGATCTAAAATCCATCTTTCAATTAATCTTTCTAATTTCTCTTGATCTTTTTGCTCTAAACTACTGCAATTCCTTAATGCTTGGAGATAACCATCACTATATAATTTAAGATCAGATGGTGTATGAAAACGAGTAACTAAGTCCTGGCAACTATCGCAAATTGATTGAAAATGACGAATTGCTTTGGGGTTTTCAAATGATGTCATAATACGAAAAATTCTGATTTTTATTTTGCATTTGTTATACCTTATTAAGAACGATCATAAATTGCCTGGCCAAACAGTAATTAAGAATGCAATCAACTGAGCAAATCTTAGCTTCAACTCCTGGCAGTTCACAATTGCCTACGAGCTCTCAAACTCCATCAAGAGTTCTAGTTGTTGAACCTCATCCCACACTTAGAACAGTTCTTGTGCAAAGGCTTCGCCAAGATGGCCATTTAGCTGCAGCAGTAGGGACAGCTGCAGAAGCTATTGACTTATGCAGAGAACAATCACCTGACTTATTAGTTAGTGCAGAAATCCTCGAGCAGAATACCGCAATGAGACTAGCCCAACAACTGGGGTCTGCAGTCATTGTTCTAACAGCAAGATCAGGTGTTGAAGCATTAGTAAATCTTTTAGATGAAGGGGCAGATGATGTTCTCAGAAAACCTTTTGGACTCGAAGAGCTCGCAGCACGATGCAGAACACTCCTAAAAAGGGGAAGGATAGGATTACAGGAAAAAGTTGAGGTTGGACCTTTAGAGGTGCATCTTCTTTTAAGACAAGTTACTCTGAGTGAGAAGCCCGTAGAATTAAGCCCTAGGGAGTTTGCACTGCTTTGTGCTCTCTTAATGCCACCTGGGATGGTAAGAAGTCGTCAAGAGCTATTAAGGATGGCCTGGCCGCCCTTCAGTGGTGGGCCTAGGTCTGTAGATACACAAGTATTAACTTTGCGGAGAAAATTAGAACAGGCTGGATTGGGAGAAGGAGGGGGAATAACCACTGTTAGACAACAAGGTTATAGATTCAGTATTGATAATATTTAATTTAGAAAAGCAAAAAGTTCGCCAATAATCATTAAAACTGATAATAATGTCAGTAATTTATATGTCCATAGGGGTGAGATGTATGATATTTCATTAATAGCAATCCCAGTATTACTGGAAACAATTAATAAGAATTTTTCAAAGTTTTCCACTCTTTGCGGGACAAGAAAATTATCACCTTGAAAAGTATTGAAGTAATAAACTTTACTACCCTGACTGGTTGGTAAAGATTTGATTAATCTAATATCTTTCCAAGAAATCTCCCAATTTTTTTTCCCTAAGAATTTAGAAATAAAGCTACTTTTATATGAGATTTTATTACTGCAAGTTTCTACATAATCACTAGTGATATTGATTATCAAATAAAGCCCTAAGGCAAAAATTATGATAGAGAAGATTTTTAATTTTTCAACTACTACAAATGGTAAAGGGATTGTAAGCGCTAGATATAAAGAAACTAACGAACTTTTCACAAAAAAAAGAGTTTTAAATTTTTCTATCATTCCAGAATTATCCTTTTAGTCGGGCAATTTAAAACTGTTTATGTTTAACTTTGCACCTATTTTGTGAGCGCATGCATATCCACTAAAAGCAACTGCATTTAGCCCTTGGCCAGGGAAACATGAATCCCCGACACAATAAAGGTTTTGAATTTTTGTAGTATTGAAAGGCATTGGCAAAAGTCCTAGCAACTTTTTACTGGGAATTGGCCCATAACTACCTTCATATCTTCCAAGAAACTTTTTATGAGTTTTGGGAGTACCAATTTCTTTATGATCAATATTTTGTTCAATATTAGGAAGAATAGTTGATATTTTTTCAACAATAAATGAAAAATATTTTTCTTTCTTTTGCAAATATTCTTTCCTTGATAGGCCTTGCCATTCATTCATCGATGAAGGAGTAAATGCATGCACGATATGTTTTCCTTCTGGAGCTAAAGACGAATCGAGCAAAGTAGGTATAGAAACAAAAATAACTCCCTTTTCACTTTCTAATTCATCCCAATTTTCAACGATTATATGATGACAATTAAAATTATCGGATATTAGATTTTTTTCTACTCCAAGGTGAATCGAAACAAAAGAAGGTGAGGGTTTATATGTCTCTGACCACTTATATTCACTTTTTGGCACGTTTTTACTAGAAATTAATCCTTTAGTGTTATCTTTTAATCCAAATGTATCCCATCTAGTGGAGTTGGATACAATAATATTTGAATATATCTCTTCCCCATTTGAGAGCTTAACTCCTACCGCTTTCTCATCCTTTAAAAGGATTTCAGTAACATTGGCTTTATATCTAACTTTTCCTCCTAATTTTTCAATACCAGAAACAAACTTCTCAGCTATCGTTCCAACTCCCCCTTTTGGATAATTTATCCCTCCAGCATGCCTATCTGTAAATACCATTCCCGCATTAATCATAGGAGTTTTAAGAGCTGGCATTACAGACCAACAAAAACATTCGATATCTATAAATTTTAAAAGTTCAGGATCTTTTATAAACTTTCTCGCAACATCTCCTGCATTTGCTGGCAACCATCTAGCTAAGCCTAAACAGGATAATGGAGATTTAAAGAAAACTTTAAAAAGATAACTAGGATCCTCTATTGATAAAAGAGGCATTGAATCTAAACATTTAAATACACTTGCACAAGTACCATAGAATTTCTTGATACCTTTTTTTTCCTTAGGGAAAGAAGCTGATAATTTGCTTATAAATTGCTCATAATTTTTATCTACAGAAATATTAAAATTATGTGGTAAGTGATATTCCAGTTGAACAGGATCGGGAATAGTTTCGCATTTTTCATTTACATCATTCAAAGCACGAGTTAATAAATTGGTATAACCTTTCTCTCCAAATCCAAAAATCATTGAAGCCCCTACATCAAAGGTATAGCCTTTTCTCTTAAAAGAGCCACCACTCCCGCCTGGAATAATATATTTTTCAAGAACTAATACTTGAGCTCCTTTCGCAGCCAATTGTGAAGCAGTTACTAACCCTCCTATTCCTGAGCCAATAATAATTGCATCAAAATTTTCCTTATTTAATTCCATTTTTTGGATCTTTGATAATTAATCTTAGTAAATTTTGCTAAGTAATTGGTCTTTATCAAAATAAGAATCTAATTTATTTTTAAAGTCATTCAATGCTTCTGCAGATCTTTCTTGATAGGCTTTGTACCTTAATCTTTTATCTTTTATTCTTTTAGTTAGTTCTGGAACCAAACCAAATGAAGCAGGCATAGGTTGGAATTTATTTTTTTTCTGATTAGACAATATTTGATTTTTGTTACTAATGAAATTCATTAGAGAACCAATCATTGATTCCCCAGGAAAACTTACTGGTTCCTTACCCTGGGCTAAAAAAGATGCATTTATTCCTGCAAGCAACCCACCTGCAGCTGCTGCGGCATAACCTTCTGTCCCCGTTATTTGACCCGCTGCAAAAAGATTTTTTCTTTTCATAAATTGCAATGTCGGTAAAAGTAATTTTGGAGATTCTAAAAAAGTATTTCTATGCATTACTCCAAAACGTACAAACTCTGCTTTTTCTAAACCAGGAATCATCCTAAATATTCTTTTTTGCTCTGACCATTTGAGATTAGTTTGAAAACCTACCATATTTAGTAATTTCCCTTCTAAATCTTCTTTCCTTAATTGGACAACTGCATGAGGACGTTTTTTTAATCTATTTTCCCTATCAAATAAATCTCCCCATTTTGGATTCCACAATCCGATAGATTTCAAGGGTCCGTATCTCATTGTATCAACTCCTCTTCTAGCAATTTCTTCAATTGGTAAGCAAGCTTCAAAGAAATTAGCTGATTCTTTATCAAAGTTTTTTAAATCAGCTTGTTCTCCTTCTATTAATTCATTTCTGAAATGGATATATTCATTTTTATGCATGGGGCAATTAAGATATGCCGGATCTCCTTTATCGTATCTACTAGCTTTAAATACAATCTCTTGATCAATAGTATCTCCATAAATTATTGGACTAGCTGCATCAAAAAAATGACATTCATCTATACCTGTAAAAGCTTGAATTTTGTAGGACAGCTCATCGGAAGTTAATGGACCAGTTGCGAGGATCGTTATATTATCTTTGCTTGGGAGATCCAATTGTTCAAATCTCTTAATTTCAATTAAAGGGTGATTAGATAAAGCTTCAGTTAAAGCAATACTAAATTTAGATCTGTCAACCGCTAAAGCACCTCCAGCTGGAACAGCAAATTTATCAGCTGTTTGAACTATCAATGATTTAAAAATCCTAAGTTCTTTTTGCAATAAACCAGCAGCTCTATCGGGACTTAAAGATCCAAAACTATTACTACAAACCAATTCTCCAAATTCACCAGTATGGTGAGCTGGAGTTGATTTGATAGGTCTCATTTCAATTAATTTAACCGGTATGCCAGAATTTGCAATTTGCCAAGCAGCTTCAGATCCTGCAAGACCAGCTCCTATAACTATAACGTCTTTATTAATCAAATTGGATTAATCCTTGCCCAAAAAGTCCCTATTGAATTGTTCTCTAGCTGGTTTTTGTATATTGAAGACCACCCAAGCTAAAGCAGCGATGATGGGAGCAAAAACTACGATTGTTCTGAGCATTTTTGAAATTCTGTTAATGATTTAATTATTTTAACTTTTAACTGTAAATTTAGAGTGAAATTTTAATTTTTTATTTCATAAGTTAAGAATTGTTTTTCTATTGTTCAACTTGAGATAAAAAGTTGTTTTTTTTACCTTAAAAAGGGATAATTTCATATGTACTCAATTTAACAAAATGGGTCGCTAGCTCAGCGGTAGAGCATCCGGCTTTTAACCGGCTGGTCCTGAGTTCGAATCTCAGGCGACCCACATTTTTTATTGAGTTCAATCATTATTAAAGTGAAAAGTAATAGATCCAAATTTTATATTTACATTACTTATATTCCTAATCATGAAGCTTTTAATTAATAAATGTTTTTTAGTTTAATTTATGGCTAATTCGTGGTTAGATAAATCTTGAATTAACAATATGAACCTCAAAACACAAAATAATTTTTAAATCTCATCAAGTTGCGGAAAGAACTATCTAAATTTATTTAGAACTTCAATTAATTTATTATGAACTTCTAGAAATTTATTATTTCAACGCTTACGGGATAAAAAACACTATTACATAAACACATTTCTGTATCAATTCTGAGCAAAAAAAGCATAATTCCTGCTAAATAATTTAATCTTGCCAAATAACTAAAATTTACTTTACAAAGCTTCATATTTTCTGTTACAATCATTTACATACATTATTAAATTTTATCATGACTCCTGAAGCAGAACGTTTTAATGGTTGGGCAGCAATGTTAGGTTTTGTTGCAGCAGTAGGCGCATATGTAACTACTGGACAAATTATCCCAGGTTGGTTTTAAATTCTATCTTACAGAATTTAAATATAATTTATTAGCATCTAATCGTTGCTGTAATTTAAAATCACTAATTAAAACATCCTCGAGTTAATATAAATTAAGGCTCTTTGCATTAATTAAAATTACTTGAGGATATTTTTTTTAAGAATTTTAGATTTTTCAAAAATATAATCAAAAGTCAAAGAATTCTTGGATAATTTTTAAAAAATTACTTAAAACTTATCACAATTGGTTTTTGATATAATAATAATCCACTTATTATTAGGTTAGAGACTTATAAGGTTGCTTTATAAGTCTTTTTAATAGGATTGTTCTAGGATGATAATTTAAAGTTTCTTTTTATCAATATTATCCAAGCATGTAGAACATAATAAATGACCTTTTTTACTCCAAAAAGTCTTTGTTGATCTCTCAATATCTTTTCTGCAAATCAAACATTTAAATATCGGGGTCATTTATAAAAAATTTATTCGTTTAATTTTATCAAAACAAAGTTTGTCATATTTCACTTAATAAAGAATAATAAAAGTTTTCATTACTATAAAAATTTTTCAAGAAAAAAAAGACCTACCTTATCGGCAGGTCTTTTTAAGTGTGTAGTTGTAATTAATAATTAAATTAATTTAATTAGAAACTAAATGATGTTTTAACTGCGAAACCTGTTTGATCAGTTGTACCCTCTTTGATGTATACACCTGGAGTGATTGTCATACCATCATTTATTGGATAAGAGTATGAAGCTTCGTAGGTGTAGTACTCAGTTTCAGAACTTGTGTAGTTAGCTGATGTTCCCATACCTATGTCAAAAGAACCAGCTCCAACTTCAGGGAAACTTAGACCAACAAAGAAACCTGATTTAGTAGTACTATCAGGATCTTCAGATTCATAACCAGCACTTATTGTTGCGAAGTCAAAAGCATACATACCATTGACACCCCAGAAAGTTGATGATTCGTTATCAGAATATGCTACTGCTACTCCGTAAGAATCTGCAGTGTAAGCAGCTTCAACACCGTATGTATCAGTACCTTGTTCTGTTAAAAGTGAAGTAGGAGTGGAAGAGACACCACCAGCTAGTGAGAATCCGCTATCAAATGCGTATGACATTGCTGCAGTAGCACCATTACCACCTACACCAACAGAATTTCCAGTACCACAGTTGCCCATGTAGTCAGTGAATGCATTGTAAGCACAAGCTCCAGTGTAAACAGCGCTGATGTCAGTGTTATCACCAACCATTACTGTTGCTCCACCTAATGGGAATGTATATGTAAGACCGTCAAGTGTTAGAACATCTGAAGTTGAATCAAAGTTCAAACCGTCAGAACTTGCAGCAGCACCAGCACCATTACCTATGTCAATAGTTGCGCTAAGTGCATCTTCACCAGTAAAACTAGTTTCTAAACCAATACCCATTTGGTAGCTGAAAGCTGTAGCTTCAGATGAAGCTCCATCTACAGCACCAACAAGAAAATCAACACCGAAAGATGCTGTAGTTGTCTCGGAGAATGAACCAGTAAAATCATCACTCTCAACTAAACCTTCTCCACCTGAAAGTAGGATATTATTAGGAGATTTTTGTTTAAATGAACTTGAATCAATCTCTAAATTATCTTCAGAATAATTAGAAATAGCATCAAGGTTAACTTCGGAAGCACTGATAGATAATGGAGATAAAAGACCAATAGCTGCTGGCGCTACCAACAATTGCTGAAACAGCTTCATAAAATTCCTCACACAGAATTATTTTTTTTATATTAATGCAATATAAATAAATTGCAAAAGCTACTAAGCCATTTATTTAACTGTACGAGGGAAATAAGTTACTAATAGGTTTGAGTAAATCCTCATAATTTTTCCAATAGCCTGAAGAGTGAGAGTTAATTTTCTTTCTCACTTGAGCACTACTTGCTGTAAATACACTTCTTTTACTTTTTTGAGGCGAAACATATTTATCACTCCATTCCCAATCAAGCCAATTTATTAAATCTTTAATAGTCTCTTCAGGATTTTGAACTACCTGATCATGATCGTAACTATATATCATTGATCCGAATTTGCTTTTGTATTCATGCATAAGTTTCATCTGATATAAATACAATTCAGCAATATCATTTAGTGAGCTCGAAAAACTTTGATTTAAAAAATTAGTCCTATAAATTGAGAGAATATTATCAAGTGGATTTCTTATGCAGTGAATGATTCTTGCATTTGGGAACAAATTGTAGATTACGGGGCAATATAAAAAGTTAAACAAATTCTTATCTGTAAAGATTTTCTTTCCCGAGTTGATGAGCTTAACTTTTTCTGCGTATAGATTTCTAACTTCAAGCAAATCATTAGTTTTCTGAAGAGATTCTTCTAAAAAAGTAACCTCTCCAAGATCTTTAACTTCAGAGTTAAGACTTAATATGCTCTCAAGCAATGTACTTCCACATCTTGGCATGCCAACAATAAATAAATATCTATTACTATTAGCTTCCGCTATTTTTAAATTCTTACCTATTTTTAAATTTTTATAGTATTCTCCAGTACTCAATTTTCTTTTAATATCAGATGCTTGGATCATTAATTTTTCCTCGTTTGCAATTTTCAGAAAGTAAGAACTTTTTTTATATTCTTTATTTTGATGATAGATATTAGCTTTTGAATAACCAAAGTATATTTTTTCCTTTTGAGAGAGATTCCCAATCTCAATATTTAGAAGAGTTTCTAGGAGTTCATTATGATTTGAGAAATCATACATCGTTGATAACTCGTAAAAACTATTTGAATTAAATTGATCGTCTAATAAAATTTCTATATGAGTCTGGATAGATAATTCTATCAAGCCTAAATTTCTATACATAATTCCTAAATTAAACTTCAAGGGAATGAATTTTGGAAAAATTTTAAGTCCCTCCTTCAATATTGAAACTCCTTTTTCTAATTCTTTATTTTTAAAATAAAGATCGCTAAGACAAAGATATAAATTTTTCTGATTACTAAACAATTTTCTTTGTTCTAAAAGGACTTCTTCAGCTAATTTATATTTTTTTTGATTAATTAATATCTTTGAGATTAAAATCTCCCTTTGAAAATAAAAGAGACTATCTTTTTCTAATTTCAAGTGAAGCAATAATTCTTTTGCCTTTTCATACTGAAAACAATCAATAAGTATATCAGCTTTCAAAATTTTATAAATTTGATTATCAGGCTTTTGCTTGATAGCAGAATCAATAGAAAAAATTGCTTCTTTAAATAATTTAATAGTTTTGTATGCTATTGATAAATTGTAATCAATCTCAGAATTGAGTTTTTCTACTTTTTTTGCTGCATGTAATGTTCTTAAAGCATCATTGACATTGTTCTCTTTTCTTAAAATTTCAGCTAGTAATATATATGAATTAATTTTTGAGGGATATTTCTTTATAGATAGAATAAATAGGTTTTTTGCAATTTTTAGATTATTAATTTCTTTATTAAATAGTCCGTATGAAATGAGTAATTCATATGTGTGAATTTTTTGATTGATTAATTTCTTATAAATTTCGTTTGCTTGATATATATTCCCTTCCTTATAGTTTTTTCTTGCAATTTGAATATATTTTGTAACTTCTAATGAATTTTCTTTCATTTTAATTCAAAAGAATAAATATCATTCATTAATGATACATTCTTTTTCACTTTCACTGAATTTCAAGAAAAAAAAGACCTACCTTATCGGCAGGTCTTTTTAAGTGTGTAGTTGTAATTAATAATTAAATTAATTTAATTAGAAACTAAATGATGTTTTAACTGCGAAACCTGTTTGATCAGTTGTACCCTCTTTGATGTATACACCTGGAGTGATTGTCATACCATCATTTATTGGATAAGAGTATGAAGCTTCGTAGGTGTAGTACTCAGTTTCAGAACTTGTGTAGTTAGCTGATGTTCCCATACCTATGTCAAAAGAACCAGCTCCAACTTCAGGGAAACTTAGACCAACAAAGAAACCTGATTTAGTAGTACTATCAGGATCTTCAGATTCATAACCAGCACTTATTGTTGCGAAGTCAAAAGCATACATACCATTGACACCCCAGAAAGTTGATGATTCGTTATCAGAATATGCTACTGCTACTCCGTAAGAATCTGCAGTGTAAGCAGCTTCAACACCGTATGTATCAGTACCTTGTTCTGTTAAAAGTGAAGTAGGAGTGGAAGAGACACCACCAGCTAGTGAGAATCCGCTATCAAATGCGTATGACATTGCTGCAGTAGCACCATTACCACCTACACCAACAGAATTTCCAGTACCACAGTTGCCCATGTAGTCAGTGAATGCATTGTAAGCACAAGCTCCAGTGTAAACAGCGCTGATGTCAGTGTTATCACCAACCATTACTGTTGCTCCACCTAATGGGAATGTATATGTAAGACCGTCAAGTGTTAGAACATCTGAAGTTGAATCAAAGTTCAAACCGTCAGAACTTGCAGCAGCACCAGCACCATTACCTATGTCAATAGTTGCGCTAAGTGCATCTTCACCAGTAAAACTAGTTTCTAAACCAATACCCATTTGGTAGCTGAAAGCTGTAGCTTCAGATGAAGCTCCATCTACAGCACCAACAAGAAAATCAACACCGAAAGATGCTGTAGTTGTCTCGGAGAATGAACCAGCTTCAAGATCATTGAATCTAGCTTCTAGACCGTCTACACGGCTGTTTGTAACTGCAATTTCTTCTGCAGCGTTAAAATCATTGATTGTAACTTCGTTAGCAGATGCAGCCATAGGCGCTAAAAGGCCTAGAGTTGCAGGAGCTACGAGTAAGCTCTTAAAAAGCTTCATAAATTTCCTCACACGAAATTTAAAGGACACCTTAAGATAACGTAAAAATTATCATTATTTCAAGTATCAACAGATACTTTTTTCCTGAAAGCTTAAATTTTTGATTACTTTTTTAAAAAGAATTAACTTCAGTATGTGAAATCAATTGATATCAAAGAGATTTAAGGATAGCTATAGGAAAGGAATAAACCTATTTATGAAGAATGTGACGATAATATTTGTGTCCCTGAAAACAAATTTTCAATCATTATTGTTGAAATTCATAAGAATTATTGGTTTTTGAACAACATTATTTGTAATTCAAAGTTAAGTTTAACCAAACGGTTTCTAAATTTTTAAAATAAAAGCATGAAAGGATTTGGGAACAACGATAGAACTAGCAAAAAATTAATAGAAAAAAAAACTTATAATTTGCAAAAAGATAATTTAATTTCTAATGCATTATCATTGCATTCAAAAGGGAAAATTAAAGAAGCGTTAGAAATATACAATCATTTAATTCAAAAAAAAATCGATGATCCTAGGATATTTAATAATTTAGGAAGTATTTATTCTCAAATAAAACAGTTTGACAAAGCAATATTGCTGTTTAATGAATCAATTAAAAAATTCCCTGATTGTTTAGAGGCATATCCAAACTTAGCTAATGTTCTAGTTGCCAAAGGAAGAAGTGATGCTGCTAAAAATATTTTGAATAAAGCTATTGAATTAAATCCTAAGTATTTAAGGTCCTATTCCATCATGGCCCGAATACTGGTAGGAGAAGATAATCTCCAAAAAGCGGAATTTTTTTTAAAAAAGAGTTTAGAAATAAATCCAAAAGATATTAATGCTCTAGTCAATTTAGCCTGCGTCCTAAAAGATTCAGGAAACCCTGAGCAAGCAGAAAAATTCTTAAAAGAGGCTCTTAAAATTAATCCAAATTATGATTTTGCCCTTATTAACCTTGGAACGGTTTTAAATCAATTAGAGAAATTTGATGAAGGAGAGCAATACTTAAGAAAGGCACTTAGTATAAATTCATCTTCACCAATGGCACTAAATAACTTAGGCAACATTCTCTCCAACAAAAAAAAGGACACTGAAGCAGAGCTATGTTACCGAAAAGCTATTGAGATAAAATCAGATTTTTCTCTTGCGTATAGTAATCTCGGTTCCCTTCTATCGAAGCAGGGTAAACTTCTTGAGGCAGAAAAGAATACTGAAAAAGCAATAAATTACAATCCAAAATTTGAATTAGCTTTTGTTAATTTAGGGTCAATTAAAATAGATCTAGATAAGTTATCAGAAGCAGAGGAATTATTTCTTAGTGCTATTGAAATCAATAAAAACTACAATTATGCCTACAGAAATCTTTTTAGACTTTATGAAAAGACCAATAAAATAAACAAATTAAAAAATAAAATCGAAAGTTTAAAAGAGAATAAAAATATTGTTAATGAGATATTGATGTTTAGAGCAAGAATCTCATTTAGAGAAAAGGATTTCACAAAAGCAAAAAAATATATTGACCAAGTTTCTAATGAATGGATAGAAAACACCGATCATTCTACAAATCTTCTTTTTTGGTCTTTTAGAGCATTTATTGAAGAAAAAGTTGAAAATTTTGATGAAGCTTTTAAATGTTTCGAGAAAAGTCAACTTAATCTCAAATATGAGAATAAGAATCCAAAAATTTTTCAAAATTACATACACACTTATAGAAAAAATATTGATAATGACGCTTTTTTAGCAAAAACCAAACGTCCAAAAATAATTAAAGATTCACCAGTTTTTTTAATAGGATTCCCTAGATCAGGAACTACATTGCTTGACACAATTTTAAGAAGCCATCCTGAAATTGATGTTCTAGAGGAAAAACCATTAATTAACTCGGTCGAACAAATTATAAAATCAAAATTCAATTGTTCTCTTGATAAACTGCATAAATTAACAAGTAACGATCTAGATTATTTAGGAAATCACTACTTGGAAATTTTACGAAATAATTGTGATAATAAAAATGCAAAAATATTGATTGATAAATTTCCTTTTCAAACTGTTTGCTTACCTCTTATAAATTTATTATTTCCAAACTCAAAAATAATTTTTACGCATAGAAACCCATACGACACTGTTTTATCATGCTTCCAACAATCTTTCGAACCTAACAATGCTATGTCTAACTTCCGGAGTATTGAATCAACATCTAGAATTTATGATTTGACTATGAGTTTTTGGCTGGACTATATTGAAAAGTTAAAAATAAATTATGTAACTTCAAAATACGAAGATTTAGTAGACGATTTTGATAAACATATTTTAAAAATATTGAATTTCTTAGATGTTAGTTGGGATGACAATATAAAAAATTATAGAAATACTGCACATGAAAGAGGGAAAATAAATACTCCCTCTTCTTCGCAAGTGGTTCAACCACTTTATAAATCATCAATTGATAAGTGGAAAAATTACCAAAAGTATTTTAAAAATTCGAATCATTATCTTGATAAATGGATGAGTTATTTTAAATATTAATTTAATAAGATTTAAAGTAAGGAGGAAACTAAGAAAGGTCTTAAATTTCAGTTATTTAAACATTTGCATAAAAAAAATTTTATGATCTTATTGAAATTTTTTAAAAATATTTTCTTTACGAACCAATTTTTTTTGAAATTTTAAAAGGAGTTTTATTTGTTTTATAAATTTTCTTTTTTGAGATATTAATATCATCAACGTACCAACCAGAAGCTAATCGAGAATCTATCTCTTCATAGTCTTTTTTTATATCAAGATTTGCTAAGGACTTTTTTTTATATTCCATCAATTAAGAATGTTTATTTATCTATAATATCAATTATATACTTTATAAGTTTTAAGTACTAAATTTTTTTGAATTAAATGTTGAAATCTTTAGAAAAAAGAAAAAAATATTAGATTTTACCTCAATAAAAAAATTTCTTAGTTATATTTTTAAAAAAATTTAGAAACCTGAGGAGCACAAGGTTAAATGACTCAATTAAATTTATTTTTAAATTCGATGCCGAGAGATTTGGCAGAATTTGCCTTCTTCATAATAGTTGGTTTCACAGCAGGTTCATTAGGAATAGTTTAATCTAAATATTTACTTAGTATCACATTTCTAAATGTTAACTTATAATTTTACTAGATTTGCATCATTGATTCGACAGGAAATTTTAACCGAGATCTTCCATTAAGTTCCATAAGTTCAACAACAGAAACAGAACCGCAAACTTTTTTACCACCTCTTCTTATTAAATTAGCTACACAATCAATAGTGCCCCCAGTCGCAAGCAAATCATCAACTATTGCATAAGAGCTAAATCTCATAAGTGATTCCTTTTGTATTGATAGAGAACTTTTCCCATACTCAAGGTAATAGTTTTCTTCTAAGAGTTCTCCGGGAAGTTTTCCTGGCTTTCTAGCTACTATCATTGGTTTCGATGCTTGAAGAGAAATTGCTGAGCCAAAAATAAAACCTCTTGCCTCTATTGAGATAATCGCCTCAGAACTTTTTATTATTTTGTTTGAAGACATTTTAAGGATAAGTTCCCTAAAAACTTCAGTATCTTGAATTATTCCGAGGATGTCCTTGAAAGCAATACCTTTTCTGGGGAAATCATAATATGTCCTAATCAAACTATCTAGATTTTTCATACCTTCAATATTAAAACGTTATAAATGATAATAATTCCTATAAAGAATTTAATAATCAGATATTTCCATAGGAAAATAAAAATAAAAACTAAAAACTATTCGACCTAATTTCAAAGCAACTATTAATTAAAAACACTAAAATTTCCAGTAACAAAAATCATTTTCTAACATTAAAAGTGTTTTTTTATAAAAAATTTAGAAATATAGTCTTTATATAGATTTCTGTTATGAACTAAGGTCTTATGAGCGCGGCATGGGGCAGTTTGGTAACAATGATGCTTTGGGACCATACCTTTTTACAAGCGAGACTAATAGAAATAACTGACTTTCTTACTTTTATTACAAACTAAAAGCGAGGAAAAGTAACAAAATTTTAGTGGCGCGAGTACCTGTATATCAAATTTTTTTTAAAGTTTATTTTGTATATAACTTTAAACATAAAGTAAATATTTCTGAGCTAAAAAATGGTTAAGATTACTTAGAATGTTTAGTTATGTCTAAAAAAGCTCGACTTTTTTAAAAATAACCTTAATAATGAAAAAAATTTTTTAATAATGAACCTTTCCAAGACTTCTGCACTATTAGCATTTTCTTTGGGTTCCTTTTTGCCTCTCTCAGCTAACGAGTACAAATTTGAAGAAATCGAATTTGTTAAGTCTGAAACAAAGCAAGATAGATACGAGCCAAAAGACAAGTTAGATAAATATATTATTAATGCGTCTATTTATGCCACCAAATTCGTCCCGTTAATGAATAATGGTGCAGAAGGAAGTGAATATACTGATTTGATGTTTAATGATGGTAAAAGAATATTAGCTGATGCCGGATATGACTTTGTAAATTCAACCGCTAATAGTTCGATTCAAAGTATCCCATTTTTTGCCCAGACCTCTGTCAACATTGGAGGGGGAACAGAATCTGATACAAGTTTCTCTCTAAATAGTTTGATGAAGTTAGGAGAGCTAGCTAAAGATGATGAAGGTGATATTAAAACACTTGCTTTTTCTCAAGCAAGATTAGCAACTGCAACTAATGCAGAAGGTTCCACTACTAATTTAGGTTTAGGAATTAGACATCGTCCCAACGGTGTTTCAATGCTGGGTGCCAATGCTTTTTGGGACTACAGAATGACAGATTATAGTGATGCTCATAGCAGACTTGGACTTGGAGGAGAATATCTCTGGAAAGATTTTGAGCTTAGAAATAACTGGTATATGTCAATTACTAATGAAAAGGATGTAACTATTAAAGGTGTTTCTTATAAAGAAAGAGTCGTTGATGGTTGGGATGTGGAATTGGGATATAGATTGCCTAATAATCCACAACTAGCTTTCTTTGTAAGAGGGTTCAACTGGGACTACAAAAATACACAAGACAATTCTGGTTTAGAAGGTTCTGTTAGTTGGCAGGCTACGCCGCATGTGGGATTAGAAGCTTATGTATCAAACGAAATATCTGCTGCATCAACTACTGTAAACACTTCTCTTCCAGGAACAGATGAAACATTCTTTGGTTTAAGAATGAATATTACAGGCAGACCAGTAACATTTGGCAAAAGAAATTACAAGAAAAATATGATCACTCAAATGACTCAGCCAGTAAAACGTGAATATAATGTCTTACTTGAAAGATATGCTTCTGGATCAAGTTTTACAAGTAAAGTTGGAGGTAACTAGTGAAAAAAAGATTTTCAAATTTCTATAAATCCCTAAACCACAAAAAAATGAAAAAATTCAACTTAAAATCAAAGAAACTTTTATCAACAGTCTTATTTCTAACCTCAGGCCTAACAATACTTAGCCATTCTAATCCTGTAAACGCAGAGGCATGTCCTGACCCCAGTTTAATTACCAGCCCCAATGATTTTGGAGATGCCACAAGTTTTATAGCTACAACTGGAGGAAGTTGTTACGGAACCCCAGAAGAATATGGCGTAACTATTTATAAAATGGGACTTTGTACAAGCAATCCTGCTCCTTCATCTGCTGGTAGTGCTCCAGATACTTCCTCCTGTTCATTTAACTTTGAAAAAGATGATGGAGTTGGAGAGGCTGCATCATTTGCAGCAGGTGGAGAAGTAGATCTTTCAGACACATATTCCTCTAGACCTGACGATGGTACCTATAGTTTTGCCTATATTGAAATCAAAAATAGTTTCGATATAAAAGCTTCATACGGCCCTTTAGGAGATAGTGCTGAGACAACATACTTCACTAACGGTACTTTAAGCGAAGCTGGTACAGTTACTGGAGCATCAACCACTCCCACAGCTTCTGATGGTTACATAACTACTACAGCTCCCTTAACTACATTTTTTGGAGATAGTGGGGAAGCAGTATGTTCTGCCACAGCAGAAGAGAGTGTTACTGGAGGAACGATACGTGCTTATTTATTAGATTCATCTGGTACTTTAGTCGCAGATGATTCCTCAGCAACCGAATGCAGCGGCGTAACAAAATTACTCGGGATTATGCAATTAGATGACAGCGTTGAAATTACTTCATCCACTACATCTGTAAAGACTACTTTTAAAGTAGAAGATAATGGGACAACAGTAATATATGACGATGTTGCAGATGGTATACGTTTTGACTCAGGTCCTTTCAGCGTTTCTTTTGAAACTAGTGAATAAATCCTAAAATATTTTTTTATATTTTTTGAATTTATTAACTGAAAAAACTTTTAGTAAAAGAAAATTTATATTCATATTTTTTCTTTTAATTAATACTTTATTTATTAATGAAATATTTGCTTCAAAAAAAAGAAGCATCATATCTGGGGTTGAGGTAAAAACTTATAAGAAAGAAATAAAACATATTGAGACATCTGCTTTGTTATGCGCCCTAGCAATAAATGGAAATTCTCTTGAAGACATAAAGAAAAATTTAGAGACTACTTTTAAAAAACCAATATCTAGATCAGATAAATTTCTTATAAATGATGTAATGAGTTCTATGTGTCCTGAGTTTGACAATAGAAAAATATTTGAAAATTAATAACTTCTTGCTAAAAAACAAATTTTTTAACTTCAAAAGTGATTTTTTATAAAAAATTTAGGAAATCAACCTTTTATAGATGACTATTATGAACTAAGATCTTATGAGCGGGGCGTGGCGCAGCTTGGTAGCGCGGGTGCTTTGGGAACATCCACCTTCAGAACATAAAGCATTGCAGTAACTAGGATAAGTGTTTTCATAATTCACACTTGTACGCAAATATACGCAAATCTAACCAAAACTATCAAAGAATTTGATATTTCTTACCGCAAAGGTAACGCCAAAATATCAGATCAAGAATTTGATTCTCTAGTAAGGAATTTAAAAAGGATTGATCCTAAAAATTCCTACTTTCACCAAAATAAAGTATTGCCATCAATGGGCAATGGTAACTATGAGGAGTTCTTAGAAACTCTTCTACCAGACACCAGATTAATCGTTACTCCAAAGATAGATGGTTGCGCTGTTGGTCTTATGTACACCAAAGGAAAGCTAGTTAAAGCTATTACTAGAAAAGGTAAGAACAAAATCGAAGCTCTAAAAACAATAAAAAATATTCCTCATAAATTGCCTATTAATATAGACATCCAAATTAGAGGGAAACTATATGGGCATGGATTAATCCCAACCAAGTCTCAAGCATTAGCGGGTGGTCATTTAAGAAAGAAAATTCCTACAGGTGATGGATTATCTTTTTGTAGTTTTGAAATCCTAAATTCAGAACTAAACAAACACACTCAACTAACACAACTGAAGAAGTTAGGTTATAAATCAACCAAAAATTTATATAGATTGCTTAGCCGTGAAGTATTAGAAGACTATGTTTATTTAGAAAAATCTGGGAGAGTTTATCTAATGCTGGAGCCACCAAATCTTCCAACTTTAGCCGAAAAAATTAGAGCAAATATCCAACATAGAAAAAATAATATTATCAAAAGGTTCATTTAGAAAGGTTTTATTTTTTTTAGTAAACATCCTTAAACTAAATTTTTTAAAAAGATTTTTTCTTTAACTTTACTTAACCATAGGTGAATATTATTTATCAAATAGAAACTAAGGAGATGTTTAAATACAGGGAATTCATAGCTCAAATCAAATATAAAGAAGTAATATCTTCACCTGTATATTTTATTCCTGTTTTGCTTTTATCCATAATGATTATTATTGAAGGGTTTCACATCTTTAATCACAAACAAAATTGCAAAACTAAAGCTGAGTGGATGGAACAATCAGGAATGACTTATGACAGGGAATCAGAAGTTAATTAATAAAATCTAAAATATAATTTATTCGCAGCAACGTTTTTTATTTGAAGAATAATCTGTCAAAGAAGTTATCCATTCCTTGATCAAAAAGAGAGCTTCTTTCTTTAGGCTGTAATACACCCATCTACCTTCTTGTCTGTCTGAGATAAGACCAGCTTCCTTCAAAATTTTTATGTGATATGAAATTCTGGATTGAGATAAATTAGTTAATTTCATAATATCGCAAACACAAACTTCTCCATCCATCATTAGGTCAATTATTTCTAGCCTAAAAGGATCAGAAAATGAAACCATCAACTTAGATATATTTTCTTTTTTTAATTTGCTACTCTCTTTTAACAATTTTAAAGTAATTAAATTCTCTTAAATATAGCTTAAATAAAAAAGATTTCATTAATCAAAACATCTTGATACATCAAAATATTTTGATGTATAATTATTATAGAAAATTTCAAAGTTATGAAAATTGGAATTAATGGTTTTGGAAGAATTGGCAGATTAGTTTTCAGAGCATTATGGGATAGAGATGATATAGAAATAACTCATATAAATGAGATAGCAGGAGATTCGAATGCTGCTGCACATCTACTCGAATTCGATTCAGTCCATGGTAGATGGATGAGAGATATAAAAGTTAAAGAAGAAGAAATAATAATTGATGGAAAGAAATTAGCCTACACATCCTTTAAAAATTACCTTGATGTTCCTTGGGAAAAATCTTCTGTAGATATTATTTTGGAATGTACAGGAAAGAATAAAAAGGCAGACAAACTAAATCCTTATTTTGATTCTCTAGGGATGAAAAGAGTGATAGTAGCTTGTCCAGTCAAAGGAATTGTTGCAGGAGCTGAATCACTTAATATTGTTTACGGTATAAATCAAAGTCTTTATGACCCTTCCAAACATAAATTAATAACTGCAGCATCCTGCACTACAAATTGTTTAGCTCCGATAGTAAAGGTAATTAATGAAAATTTTTCAATTAAACACGGTGCTATTACAACTATTCACGATGTCACGAACACTCAAGTTCCTGTAGATTTTTATAAAAGTGATTTGAGGAGAGCAAGGGGATGTATGCAAAGTTTAATACCGACTACCACTGGATCTGCTAAAGCTATCGCTGAGATCTTTCCAGAATTAAAAGGAAAATTAAATGGACATGCAGTGAGAGTTCCTCTACTTAATGGTTCTTTAACTGATGCAGTTTTTGAATTAAATAAAGAAGTGACAACTGAACAAGTAAATTTGGCACTTAAGGAAGCTTCAGAAACTTATTTAAAAGGAATTCTTGGCTACGAAGAAAGACCTTTAGTTTCTGCAGATTATGTAAATGACTCTAGAAGTTCAATAGTTGATAGTTTATCAACGATGGTTGTTAATTCAAATTTATTAAAGATATACGCTTGGTATGACAACGAGTGGGGTTACAGCTGCAGACTTGCAGATCTTACTGAATATGTAATCAAAAAAGAGATTTAATTTATGTCTTTATGAAGTTATCTAATATTCAACAATATAGTGTTGTAACAGCAAACTATTGGGCGTTCACGCTTACTGACGGCGCATTAAGATTATTAGTTGTTGGGCACTTTCATGAGCTAGGTTACACAACTCTACAAATTGCTTTACTTTTCCTTTTTTATGAATTTTTTGGAATAATTACTAATCTTTATGGTGGCTGGATAGGAGCAAGATATGGATTAAGGCTTACTTTATGGATTGGGACTATTCTGCAAATCATTGCTCTTTTTATGCTTATTCCAGTTAAGGAAGATTGGCCAGTAATTTTTAGTGTCGCATACGTTATGGTTGCTCAAGCAGTTAGTGGGATAGCAAAAGATTTAAACAAAATGAGTGCTAAAAGTGCTGTTAAGACAGTAGTTCCAGAGACAAATGATGGCAATGATACTGGCCAAAAACAACTTTTTAAATGGGTTGCTATTTTAACTGGATCTAAAAATGCTCTTAAGGGAGTTGGCTTTTTCTTGGGTGGAATTTTATATAAGTTATTTGGATTCAATAATGCTGTAGCAATTATGGGTTTTGGACTCTGCTTAGCCTTTTTATTGACATTAATTTTGCCTGGAGAAATTGGCAAGATGAAAACCAAACCAGCTTTTAATGATCTTTTTTCAAAATCAAATGCAATAAATATTCTTTCAGCAGCAAGATTCTTTCTATTTGGATCAAGGGATGTTTGGTTTGTTGTAGCTCTTCCAGTATTCCTAGATATGGCATTTGGTTGGGACTACATGGAAATAGGATTATTTCTTGGGGCCTGGGTAATAGGTTATGGAATTGTTCAGGCTTCAGCTCCAGCAATTAGAAAGATGTGGGGCCAGAAAGAAAGTCCAGATCGTAAAGCTATCCAATTTTGGAGTGCCGTATTAATGGTAATACCATCTTTGATAGGAGTCGCATTATGGAGAGAAAGTTCTCCATCGATAGCAATAATTTTAGGACTTACTATTTTTGGATTTGTTTTTGCAATGAATTCCTCTACACATTCTTATATGATTTTGGCCTACTCTGATAATGAAAAAGTCAGTTTAAATGTTGGCTTCTATTACATGGCAAATGCTGCTGGAAGACTAGTTGGGACATTACTATCTGGCTTACTATTTATGATTGGGAGAAATCCGAGTATTGGTCTTCAATATTGCCTTTATTTTTCATCACTTCTAATATTATTATCTTGGATTTCGAGTCTTAAATTACCATCAATCAAACAAAGCTTATCATCACCATAAAAACTAATTTTTTGAAATTAGAATATTTAAATGGCAAAAATATCCTTAATTGAACTTGCAAAAATTTTCCTAAAAATTGGTATTTTAAGTTTTGGAGGACCGTATGCTCATATTTCCTTATTCGAAGATGAACTTATAAATAATAAAAAATTGATTTCAACTCAATCTTTTGAAAAAGGTATTGGATTATGTCAAATACTTCCAGGTCCAATATCTACTCAATTAGCAATATATATAGGTCTTAAAATTAATGGATATCTTGGTGGATTGATATCGGGTATAAGTTTCATTATCCCAGGATTCGTTTCGGTATTAGCTCTTAGTTTTTTTTGGCAAATTGGATCAGGATCAAAATTCTTAACAGATTTAATTTATTTCAATCCTCCTATTATTGCAGGAATAATTTTTTCATTCTCTTTAGTTCTATTAAAAAAAAGATTAAAGTTTGATCGAATATTATTCTCTAACTCAATATTATTTCTACTTATATTTGCCAAATATAATAGTATTCAATTTCCACTCATAACAATTCTTACTATTGCAGGATTGATAAATATATTTTTAAAGAAATTCAAAGATAATTTTTACAGCTTGATCCCTTTATCTATATTTTCAACAACCTCATTTTTAACTAGCTCAGCCTTTTTGGATATTTCCAAGTTCTATAATTTTTTAAGAGATTCTATAAACTCAAAGTTTTTAGTAGATTACCTTAATCTGTTTTTTTTCTTCTTTAAATCGGGACTTTTTATTTTTGGAGGGGGATTAGTAATCATTCCTCTTATGAGTGATTATGTTATCTCGCAAGGATGGTTAACAAATAATGAATTTATAGATGGAATAATGATTAGCCAAATAACGCCCGGGCCTGTCTTATTAATTACAAGTTTTATTGGATACAAAGCAGGGTTTTCGGTCGGAGGAATAAATGAAGCTTTAAAGTATTCATTTATATCAACTTTTGCAATTTTTTTACCAAGTTTTTTATTGATTTTTATTTTTGGAAAAGGCTTAATAAAAAACAGTATTAAATCGATTAATTACTTTATCGAAGGAGTGATAAATACAATTCCTGGAGCAGTTATTTTTTCTGGATTTAATTTGATTGAAGATAGTTTTTCATCAAAATTCTTTTTAATTAGCTCTATTTTTATAGTTTTAATCTCAACACTATTATCTTTTTTTAAAATAGTTCCAACATACATACTCATTCTTTTTTCTTTAATATTAGGCTTGTCAAAATATTTGTTTGCATAAAAAAAAGGAGGAAATAAATTCCTCCTTTTAAATATTGTCTTACGGTTTATTTACCGATTCTTTTTACAGCAGCTCTTGACTTCTCAAGAATATCTCCTTTTAAGGGAACAAATCCAAGTGATGGAGCTTTATCTTGATACTCATCACTTAACAATGTATTAAAGGCTTGTTTGATAGCTTTAGTGTTTCTACCATTACCCTCTTCATAAGCAAGTATCCATGTTAATGAAGCTATAGGGTATGCTCCTTTTGCAGTTGGATTAGGATTTTTACCAGCAAGATTTTCATCTAGAGTAATACCATTAAGGGCCTTAGCTCCTGCTTCTACAGATGGTTTTAGAAACTCACCTGAAAGATTCTGAAGTGCAGCAGCTTTGACATTACCTTTTATGTAAGACTGGTTAACATAACCAATTGCGCCTGGAGTGTTTTGAATAACACCCGCAACACCAGAATTACCTTTTGCTCCAACACCTGCTGGCCACTTAACTGATTTACCAGTTCCTAAAGTCCATGTTGGTGAAAATGCTTCCATAGAGTTTGTAAAAGCTTTAGTTGTACCTGATCCATCAGAACGATGTGCCCAAGTTAACTTACCTGATTTACAGCCTAATTCTTTCCAATTTTTAACCATACCCATAGCAACCCTTACTGCTTGCTCTTGAGTAAGTTTCAAGTCGCAATCATAGTTATAACCGAAAGCAATAGTTCCTCCAACCATTGGGATTTGAACTAAACCTCTGGTAACCTTTGCTATATCTTTATCTTTCATAGGATCATCTGATGCACCGAAGTTAACAGTTTGATCAATAAAAGCTTTTCTTCCAGAGCCAGAACCAACAGCTTGATAATTAACTCTTGGTCCACCTGAAGTGGCTAAATCTTTGAACCAACGAGTGTAAATTTTGGCAGGAAATGATGCACCAGCACCACTTAATCTTGTTTTAGCAGAAACGCTTGTGCCAGGAACACTTGTACCAGCAGCGATGGCTACTGTAGAAGTGAAAACCAAAGCTTTCTTTGCTATGTTCATGGGTGTCATGATTGAATAAAAAGACTCCATATATATAGCACTTAATCCATACACAAATACTCTTTAACTAAAAGCTTATCCTTTAATTAATTAGTTCTTAACCCAAATTTAAACTAAATATTATCTGGACATTTTTTATTTAGTTTTGAAAATATTTGAAGATGAATAAATATTTATTTTTAGGATTTTTGATAAAAAAATCAAAATTTAAGAAGTTTTTTTTTATTTATTTTAAGAGAAGTTTAAGTTCTCTTTAAAAATTCCTTATTAACTCTATTTCTTACTCATTTCTTAACCTTGATTCGTTGTTATTGATTTGGATTTATATCCATTTTTACGTGTTGAGGTTTATGAAACTTTTTCAAAAATTAATTGCTGCTCCTGCCATCATTTCTTTGGCGTCAGGTTTTGCAGTAAATGCAGCTGAGATCAATTCAACAGATCTTAGTGATTATACAAACTCTAGCAATTTAGTATCTTTAGGTGATTTTAAATCAGATACTCTATTCCCAGGAGATTGGGCTTACGATTCATTAAAGGGTCTAACAAATAGTCCAATATTCAATGGTAAATCAGTTACTCGTTTAGAAGCTGCTGCTGAATTAAACAACTTAATTGCAGGTGGTGAAGGCTTAATGAACGGAGCCCAAATAGACAGATTAAGTGAAGAGCTTGGTTCAGAGTTGGCAATTATGAAAGGAAGAGTTGATGGCCTCGAAGCACGTGTTAACGGCATTGAAGCTGGTTCTTTCACCGAAACAACAACTATGAAAGGAAAAGCTAAATTCCAGATTGGTGGTACTGATGGTGTAGACGATGAAGCTGTTATGGCTGCATATTTCTGGGAGATCGATCTAAACACAAGTTTTACTGGTGAAGACAAGTTAAACGTGGAAATTGAAACAGGAAATACACCTGACACAGACAGTTTCCTCGCAGTAACAGACTTTGGTAAAGATTTTAGTGATAGACTTAGAGTTTCTGACATAAACTACACATTCCCAGCTGGAGGTTGGTCTATATCTGTTGGTGATTCAATGGATGCAAGTAAGCAGTTTACTGGAGCATGTGATTATGGAAACACTGTTGACGCTTTAAGTGATTGTGGAACAGGAAACTCTATTGCTGTTGGTGGTGATCAGTCAATTAGTGCTGGTTACGATCTAGATAATGGTTTTTCATTTGGACTTGGTATTTCAGCTGATGATGGAGAAACAACTAGAGGTATGTTCACAGCAGAAGGTGAAGATATCTATGCTCTAAACGTTGCTTATAGTGGAGACAATTATGGTCTTGCTCTCGCTTACGCTGATGTAGATGTAGCAACCTACTGGGGTATAAATGCTTCTTATTCTCCTGATGGTTTTCCAACAATTAGTGGTGGATACGAATTTGGTGACCCAGATACAGGAAATGATACAACTCAATTTGCAGTTGGACTAAGTTCTGATCTTGGCCCTGGTGAAATCACAGTAGGTATGGGTACCAACGGTGCAATAACTGATGGGGATGAGGAATTATATGCCTATGATCTTTCTTATACCTACAAATTTAATGATGGTATGAGTTTCACTCCTTTTGCATTTATAGTTGAAGGAGCCAATGGTGGAGATGATACTACTGGTATCGGTGCAGAAATTGGTTTCAAGTTCTAAAGAAATCAACCTCATTAAAAGGACCTCTAATTTAGAGGTCCTTTTTTTTTGCTTACCTTTTTATAAACCTTAAATTGTTCTTAATAAATCTATTTTTTTTTCTTAACTTTTTAAAGGGAGCATAGGGATGTATTTTTCTTACGCACTAAATGAAAAAAACATTAGTTGCTGCAAGTTTTTCAGCATTACTTGCAATCTTCGCCTCCTCTACAAGTAGCGGATTTGCAAATTGGAATACAAAATATTGGGCAAATGAAAAAAACTTCAACAGAATTTCTTCTTTTAATGTAAGTGACAATTTACCAGACGGATCAAAATCTACAACCAAAACTTCTTCAGAGGTTGTTACAGCTTCAGAAGATGGAAAGACTTTGATGTATACAGATAGCGATCTAGGAGTAGTAGGTTTAGTTGATATCTCAGACCCTGCAAAACCTAAAGCATTGGGAGTTGTTGAACTTGAGGCAGAACCAACTGGAATTGCAGCACTTGGAAACAATGCTTATATAGGTTCGAATACATCTGAAAGTTATACAAATCCTTCAGGAGCAATAGTTCAATATAATTTAGAAACAAGAAAAGCAGTAAAAGAATGTGATTTAGGTGGACAGCCTGATAGCGTTTTTGTCTCTCCAGACGGAACATTTCTAGCTGTCGCTATCGAGAATGAGAGGGATGAAGAATATAAAAATGGATTTATCCCTCAAATTGATGACAATGGCATTCAAATTAATCCTCCAGGTTATGTTTCTCTTGTGAAGTTAAACAAAAGAGGAAAAATACAATGTAAATCAATTAAAAAAGTTGATTTAACAGGCTTATCCGAAATAGCTCCTTTTGATCCCGAACCAGAATTCGTTGCTATTAATGATCTTGGTGAAACAGTTGTCTCTCTTCAAGAAAACAACCATCTTGCAGTAATTGATAAAGATGGAAATGTAATATCACATTTCTCGGCAGGAGTTGTAAAACAAATGGCAGGAATGGATACAAAGAAAGATGGAGCACATAAATTTAAAAGCAAACTAAAAAATGTAAGAAGAGAACCCGATGGTCTTACTTGGATTGATAATGACCATTTCGCAACAGCAAATGAAGGCGATTACAAGCATATTGATCCAAATCAGGCAAAAAGAGGTGGTTCAAGATCCTGGACTATTTTTAAAAAAGATGGAACAGTAGTTTATGAAGATGCAAATAGACTAGAAAGAGCAATTGCACAAATAGGTCATTTCCAAGATGGGAGAGCAGGTAAAAAGGGAGTAGAACCTGAGTCAGTTACATATTCAAAAATTAATGGGACGCCCTATTTATTTGTTGGTGCTGAACGAGCTGGGATAGTAGCTGTTTACGATATCACAGAACTAAATCAACCTTTGCTTACTCAATTACTTCCATCAGGCATTGGACCAGAGGGATTTGTCGCAATTCCAGAGAGGGGATTAATTGCCTCAGCAAATGAAAAAGACTACAACAAAAAAGAACCTGGTTTATCTTCTCATGTGACTATTTATCAACTACAAGATGCTCCTGCTTCATACCCACATTTAACAAATGAAAATGGCCTTGAATTTGTATCTTGGGGTGCGATAAGTGGAATGGTGGCTGGTGATGACGGTAAAATTTATGCTGTAAATGATGGAACTTTTAAAACTCAGCCAAGAATTTACGTTATTGATCCTTCATCTTCCCCAGCACTATTAGAAAGAGCTATAGATATAAAGCTAGATGGTAAGACTGCATTATTTATGGATCAAGAGGGTATTACTACTGATGGTAATGGTGGATTCTACATTTCTACTGAAGGAATCAAGAAAAAGCTAGATGAACATCCTCCTGCAATCTACCATGTAAGCTCAGATGGTGAAATTTTAGAGAAGATAACTCCACCACCTTCATATCTTAATTATGCTAAAAATCCTGGTTTTGAAGGCATAACAAGGAATGGGGATATTCTTTATATTGCTCAACAGAAGCCTTGGGGTGATGATACTTTCAATACTACTAAGATCCTTTCCTATAATTTAAAAACCAAACAGTGGGGGGCCGTAAATTATCAATTAGATAGGATCAAAAAAGGTGGCGTTGGCATTTCAGAATTGACTTACCATGACGGGGCACTTTATGTAATCGAAAGAGATAGTTTCTATGGAAAGAAAGCAAAATTGAAAGCTATATATAAAGTAGATTTAGATGATGTTATTTTCGAAGGTCTTCAGACTAATATTCCTCCCAGACTTTATCCTTTAGTTGAAAAAGAGTTAGTTACTGATCTAAAACCAGTTATGAAATCTACTGGTGGTTTTATCCTCGAGAAGGTTGAAGGTTTAGCAATAACAAACGACGGTCAAGCATGGATTTCAACTGACAATGATGGGACTGGAAAGAAATCAACTGGAGAAACTCTTTTCCTAAATATTGGAAAAATCTAGTAAAACTAAAAAAAGCCACCTTTTGTAAAAGGTGGTTTTTTTTTGGCAATTCTTATAATTAAATAAAATTCATTCATGAAATACATTCTATTTATTATATTCTTCATCGCCCCAGTCAAAGCTGAAACAAAATATTATTGGCAGGGTGTTAGGTATTATTTAAATCGTCCTACACTAATGATTGAAGCATGCAAAGATATGAAAGAAGAAAATGACATTGGAACCTCTGCTTTCGAGAGTATGTACATGCCAACATTACCTGATAGGCTTTGGCTAGCTATTGGTAAAAGAGATTCTTATTGGGCAGATGACTCCAAAGAAGGAAGCATTCTTTTTACGAGAGATGGGGTTTTAAATTTAAAAAAATTTATTGCAGAAAAATCATGTCCTAATATTTTTTAAATTTTCCCTATAAATCTGTATTAAGACACGGAAAGATAGTTTCAATAATCGCTCCACCATCTTTATGATTAAATGCCTTTATAAAACCTTTATTGTTATTAATTATTTTTTTTGTAATTGAAAGACCTAAACCACTTCCACTTTTCTTAAATTTAGTCCTTGATGGATCCCCACGATAAAATCGAGAAAAAATGTCATTTGATTCATTTTCTTCTAATCCAATACCTTTATCTCTAACTCTTATAACAACAGAGCTAGCTCTCTTAAAAATTTCAATTTGTATGCCCTCTTTTGTTGGGGAATAACGAATAGCGTTATCTAAAATATTTATAAATGCTCTTTTTAAATTTTCAATATCCCCAGATATATAATATTTTGTTGGAGAAAGTAAATTTATTTTTATATCCTTTTTTTCTGCAAGCGGTTTTAGTGTTTGCCAAGATTCCATAATCAAATCTGAAATAGATATTTTTTTGTTTTTATTAAAATCTTCGCTACTTTCCAGCTTAGAAAGCTCTAAAGTCTCTTCGGCCATTTTTCTTAATCTTTTTGACTCTTTCTTAAGTCTTTTAACAAGATACCTATCCTTCTTTGATACTACTGATTCAAGTCTTTCCCCAATTAAGATAAGTGATGTAAGAGGAGTTTTCAGTTCATGAGACACATCATTAATTAATTGATTTTGTCGTTTTTTTATCGATTCAATTGATAATTTACTTTCCAATAATATTAAATAATTCTTTTTCCTTCCTCTAACAATATTTACCGAAATGGGTACTCCCGCAATTGCGAAATCAAGGTTGAATGGGAAATCTTTTTTTCTTAAATATAGAATTTTATTACTAAGTACTTCAAGCTCATTAATATCATTAATTGCTTTTCCAATAACATCTTGATATTTGATAACCCTAATAAGAGATAAAGCTTTCTGATTGATAAATTTTATTGTTAGATCAGATGATAAGATTATCCACCCTTGCGATGAATAATCTAACCAAGACAACACTTCTTGAGGTCGAATTTTATCAAATGGGAAATCAATAGTTTTTTTATACTTATTTTTATCAACTTCAAATTTTTTTTCTTTTGATTGAGAAAAATGCTTGACTTTTATTTTCCACTTCTGATGTAAAAAAAATAATACTTCTTGTAGTGTTTTCATTCTCATCCAAACTTATATCCAAAACCTCTTACAGTTTTAAGAAACTTTGGAGCTGAGGGATCTTCTTCTAATTTCTCTCTGAGCCACCTAACATGAACATCTACAGTTTTAGTATCACCAATAAAGTCAATTTCCCAAATTTTTTCAAGTATCAAATCTCTTGACCATACCCTTTTTGGATTTTTCATAAATAACTCTAATAATTTAAATTCTTTTGGAGATAATGTTATTTCTCTATCAAAAGAAGTTACCCTACATTCTTCCAAAAACATTTTTATGTGATTAAACTCAATGACCGTTTTTGATTTTTCTATATATTTCTTATTTCGTTTAGATCTTCTTATTAAGGCTCTTGATCTAGCAATTAATTCATTTAAACCAAAAGGTTTTGTTAAATAATCATCTGCACCAACCTCTAAACCAAGAACCCTGTCTGATTCATTATCTTTAGCACTCAAAATTAATATGGGTGTATAGTTTTCTTCATTTCTTATTTTTCTACAAATCTCTAATCCATTTAGACCTGGCAACATTAAATCGAGAATTATTAGATCAACATCATTTTTAGAATCATTACTAATAAAATCTAAAGCACTTAAACCATCTTTGAAACTTGATACTTTAAAACCTTCGCTGCTTAAGGTTTCACTGACTGTAAGCCTAATACTCTTATCATCCTCAACAAGAAGAATTCTTGAGTCTTGCAAACTTTTATGATCTTTAATAGCCATTGAAAGTTCCAACAATTTTATTTTATATAATCAAAATTATTTGATCTAATTATTTCATAATTAATTTACATTGAATTATTATTTTTTTCATCTAATCTTATTTCCTTTTTAATTTTCCCTTAAACCCTTTTATCTATATTTAGATTGTCTCTTTAATATTCCTCACACAAAATTTTAAAGAGACAAATTTATTGAATTTAATAATAGATATAAAAACTAATATCCCATCGAAGCGTAATAATAATCGTCATCTTCATCTATATTTGTTACTACCCATTCTGGCGGAAAGTCACCAATTTTTACATATTGATAAAGCTTATCAACATCTGGATCGTAATAAGTATCGTTGATTTTTGGATCTTTGACTACTTTGCTTGGATGCATAATAAAAATTATTTCTACTCTTTCTTTATAGATTATTTAGTTTAAAGCAGCTTTAAATATCATTTAAAAATTTCCTTTAAATAAGAAAGTACAAATATTTTTAGTTCAAAAGCAAGACTTTATTTAGAGTTTAATTTTTGTTTTTACTCTGTTTTTATTTTGAGATTTGAATTCAAAAAGTCCTTTATCAGTAAATATAGTCAGCTCATCTCCAGATGTTTCTTCAATTGCAATTCCCTCAGACTCTATATTTTTAACATAAACATTACCAATAAGTTTTAAAGATTTATTATCCTTGTCAAAAGAAAGCTTGTCAGAATAAGCCTCAAAATTACCACTATTACTCTTAATAACTACATTCCCCTTAGCCTCTAAATCACCTTCTAAAGTATTTATTTGAGAATCAGATGTAATTGTGTAATTAGTTAATTCCTCAGCAAAAGAATATTCAGCTAATAAAAATAAAAAAGATGCAAAAAATAAGCTTTTCATTTACTCCCAACCCTTTTCTGCATTTTGAATAATCCATTGTGCAAGAACCTTATCCTCTCCATCCTTCAATTTATTTTTATAACCTTTCATAAAACCAATCCCATCATTAGCAATTATTGTTATTGAATTTACATCTGCTATTCCTCTTTTTTCAAGGTCGGAAAGTTTTAGTGATTTAGATCCTTTAAGAACGACTGATCCACCTCTTACATGGCAGCCTGCACAAACATTTCTAAAAATTGTTTCTCCATCTCTAATTTCAGAAGCCATTAGATATCTATTTTGCAAAGAGGTTTGAAAAATAATTATTAAAGTTATTACAGGAATTACAAGTAGATATTTAAATATTTTCATTTGATCTAGTTGACCTAAGACTAATTTAACTTGTAATTAGTCTTGATTGTTTTAATTACCGATTTTTTCGGATCTTTATTTGGATAACAATTAACAATTCTATATTTCCCACCTTTTCTATCTGTCTCAACGAGAGTAAATTGAACAAATTTTTCTTTTTCAGCACTTGAAAAATCTTTGACTTCTATTTTGATGATTTCTTCATTTTCACTTTCAATTATTCTGGATTTACCTCCACAAAGACGAACAGCAGTTTCTTTAGTTACATAAAACAATTTTTTTTCATCAGTAATGGATGATTTATCTTTCTTAATCGAAATTTCATCTTTTGTAATGGATAAATCATCTTGGGTAATGGATAATTCATCTTTTGTACTGCAAGAAGTAATAATAAGGATAAATAAAACTAATAGCTTTTTCATGATTTTTTAAATGATAAATTCACTAATAATTTCTTCTAATTGACTTTTATTTAATTTAATAAGATAGTTTTGGATTTCCTTTCTAAATAATCTATCTTCAACTCTTTTAGTTTGAAGAATCGAAAGAGTGATGAAGTTAACAAGTTGTTTTTTATCCATACATATTTTCTAAATCCCTATTGTTAAATCATATTTAAATTTTGATTAAGCTAAGAGATAACAACAAATATCTATTTTAGAAATTTAAGCCATTTAAAAAAAATTTATTTTTTAATTAATCATTACTTAATCCAAGAAACCTAAATTTTTAATGTATAAAAATATTGAAATGTCTTTAAAAAACTTATCTTCACAAAGGAATAACCAAAAAAAAATCGGCACAGAATTTTCAAGAAATTTTTATAAAGGAAGCTTTGAGAATAAAGAAAAAATTTTCTTAAATGATTCAGAATTTATTGAGAATTACAATAACTCCCTAAAATCACCTCAATCAAGGAGACTATACAAAACATTAGAGAATGAAGTCTATCCAGACACAATCATGGTCAAAGAAATTTTACCTATAGATAAAATTTCTATTTGAAATCCTTTCACTTAAGAACTACTTTTTAAGATTTTTTACCTACACTCAATAAAAAACATTTTCCTGGGTGATTAGATCTTAAAAACTACTTGATTTTTAATTGTTTCCGAAGTGAAGAACCACAAGATTCAATAATAAAAACTATAAAAACAAATTACAAATTAAATAATTAGAAGATTTTTTGAATGAGAGACTTGCATTTTCAGAAAATAAAGGATATAAAGAAAATGATAATTCCAATGGAATCAATTAAAAAACCAAAAAGAATTATTAAGAAACAGCTTAAAAATGTTAATAAAGCAATTATTGAAATTGCAGAAATGAAATTTGTAAATATTGAAGAAAAAGAAGAAAAATTAGATGCGCTTGTTTTTTTAAAGAATCAAATATTGAGCAAGGCGGAGAAGTTAGAAATTAAATAACTAAATAATTGTAGATATTGAATCTTTATTTTTTTGTATCAGCTACATTCTTAAAGAAATCGCAATAAGCCATCAATTCTGACTCGGTTTCGATTTTAAGATTTAAATCGTTAATTGCCTTCTTGGTATCAATTCTGTAGCCATACCAATCTAGACAAACTTCTCTCTGCCTTTGGGTTTCTGAAATTGAGATCGAATCTGTCATTGAAGTCTTGGAACAACCGCAAATGAAAATAATCAAAGGGATATAGAAAATTCCACGTTTCATTTCTTAATCTCAATAAGTTTTCTATGATTCTGCATAAGTCCAAGAAGATTCTTCCATTGTTGAAAGATCGACTCTATGCGTTGCCATCCAATCACCATTAGCTTCAACAAACTTTTGAACATTACCTTCTGGAGCCTGATGAATAACAATAACTTTTTGAGGATCTTTTTTGCTTACACCTCTAAATAGTGGCTTAATAAGAAATTCAGAATGTCTTTTATCAGCTTCTGCACTATCAAATATTGCTGCCCATTCTTCGAAAGTACTTTAAATTTTGAATGTAAAAATGGAGGTTACTAAGCTGGGCATAAAAAAGAGGCTAATAGATTTATATTCTAGATTGAATGTAATTAAGACTTTGTTAAGTAAGGGTTAAGGAAATTATTTAAATATTAATCTAGATTTATTAATATTTTTGGATTAAAAAATGGCTGCAAAAAAAGATACTAAAAAAGATACTAAAAAAGATTTTATAAAGAATAAAGTAATGCTCGCTTATGGAGTTATTCAATTAGGTTCAAAAGTTGTATCAGCTGTTGCATTAGTAGCTATTGCACTAAGCTTTTGCTCATTAAAAAAAGAATCAAAGTTTTTTAATGAATGTGTTGAAGAAATTAAAGCTACTGGTTCACCAACCGCTGATTCGGTTCGTTTTTGTACAGGTGGTTAATTATATGAAAGAAAAGTAATATTTTCGAATAGTTAGCAAGGACCAGCGATAAAAGACCAACACAAGATACTACTTTATTTACAATAACCCTTGGTAGGTGAGATTCAGTATTAATAGACCTAACCGTTAATAAATAAGTTATTTGCCTCTTATTTTAGATCGACTGTCAATCAATAAGCAGCTCCTCCTAATTCCTCGAGTAATTCATTGTTATGTCTTTTTTCATACCACTCATTTAAATCTTCATCACCTACTGTTCTAAATAAAAATGTGGATATCTTTTCTAAATAATCAGCAATATAAATTCTTGATATTGGGTTTAGAGAAACAAAAATTATGGTAATTAAAACTAACAAAAGCTCAGCTAAGAGAATGCGTTTCATTCAGAAATTTAAATTGAAGTTCCTTTTTTGAGCTTTGACGAGGAATCATTTTCTGGAAAAATCTGTTTTATATTTTCTGGGAAGAAAAACTCTAATTGCCTCCTTAAATCACCTTCATATAAATAGTCTTTTGTTGAGACTTTAAAAGTATCTCTTACTAATCGAACATTTATTTTTTCCTTTTTACCTGCCTCATTAATTCTTGATAAAACTAATTTAATTGGCTTATCTTTTGGTCCTTTTATGAGAGAAACAGCTTCATTTATACCCATTCCTTTAGTTGATTTGCCATCTATTTTTATGATTAAATCATTTGGTTTAATGTCAGCTGAAGCAGCAGGTGAATCATTTATTACAGATTGAATAGTTAATTCAGCAGTGTCACTATTGAGAAAAAGCCTTATTCCAATCCCTGATATTTCCTTATCTTTTTTATGAGATAGTTTTTTATTAGTTTTCACACATCCTGCATAATCTCGTGCTTCTAAACATTTTTTATGTAATTCATCAGATATTTCAGCATTAACAGCAGTTGGTAAAGCGAGGGCAGCTAGTAATGGGAGTAGTAAGCGTTTCATTTATTTATTCAACAATAATTGAGCCTCCCATCCCAAAAGGTGCATGAGGAGAACAAACATAATAGTATTTCCCAGCTGATACACCCGTTGTGTTCCATGATAGTTTTCCATCTTGAGTTCCAGGGGTACCTGATAATGTCCCTGCCGTTACTTGATCACCGCCTCCACGGGAAAATTCAGTCTTTATATAAAACGGATGACTAAACGCATCAACATTAAAAACAATAGTATCTCCTTTATTAACAGTAACTGTAGGATCATTCCCAGTTACAGATCCATTTTTATCTTTACCACTAAGAATATAGTTTTCTATACTTTCTGCTGAAACATCAATATAATAAGTTTCTGACTTTGCATTCGCTGGAAATGAAAAACCTAAAAGCAAAGGCAATAGTAAAAGTGAACGCATAAACTTAAGGAATTTATATAAACATATTAAAAAAAAAAAGAAGCTAATTGCCTCTTATTTTAGATCGACTGTAAATAATTAAACCGCTTGAAGTTCTCTAGCTTTTATAAATGCTTTTTTAGTAGTTGTAGTTTTAGCGTAATAATATGATTCAAGATGTGTTCTTAATGTATGCCCCATTGCATCAGCAACACTTCCCGCATCAATTCCTAATTGATGACCTCGTAATGAATAAGAATGTCTAAAGCTATAACAACCAAGACTTTCACCTCTTTTAGCCATTAATGCTTTAAGAGAAATCCAACCCGCTTTCTGTTTTAACCATTTACCCATCTGATCACCAACACCCTCAACAGTTTTGCAATCTGGCATACATTGATAGGGAAGTTCTAATAGACCCGCTTTGTACAATCTGACTACTTCTTCATAATGAACATTGCCATCATTATCAACTAAATAAAGAGGTTCTAATATTCTTGGTTTTGTTACGCCCTGACCCGATCTTTTTTCATACATACACCAAAGTTCATCTTTTCTCTTTTTATAAATCAAGTGTCTTAACTCAATAGGTCGTAAACCAAAAACAGCACAAAGCTTCATTGCATTAACCCATTTTTTAGCAGCGATTATGTGATGCGGTTGCCCTGTTTCTGTTGGTAGAGAATTTATTAAATTAATAAACTCTTGATCTTCTATTGATGCTTTTTTATTTTTAGCTTTTTTAGCTTTTACAGATGGTCTTCCAATGTATTCTCTTAAGTCATCTGGTGGAAGCCATTGATT
The DNA here is from genome assembly GCA_902565305.1 of uncultured Prochlorococcus sp. Classification (GTDB taxonomy): domain Bacteria; phylum Cyanobacteriota; class Cyanobacteriia; order PCC-6307; family Cyanobiaceae; genus Prochlorococcus_A. The sequence goes on along the minus strand of CACFEJ010000010.1, from coordinate 6,252 downwards.
AGGATAAGTTTTCTTAGTAACGCAATATTTTAAAAAAGAAGCAAGATTTCTCACTCTTTGTTCTCTAGCTCTACCACCAAGTTCATAAGTTAATGGTTTTGGTGCAATATTATTTCTTGCCATAAAGTCAGTAACTTTTTCAATTCCATTTTTTGCACAAATTTCTAATAATTTATCTGCATTTATTGGAGCATCTTTGGTTTTTAATAAGTTAACTGCATAATCAATGACAGGTTCATACTCTTTAGTCCAAGTTATATCTTTAATACCAGTTCCCATCTCTTTTTTATATTTTTCAAAATCTTCTTTAGCACGAACCCAATCATGAGAATAAGTTAATTTAGGAGCTAATCCCGCACATACAGAAACAGCTGAATCAAAATCACCGCCATTATTAGCCATCTCTACATAGATATTCCTAACCCGCGTAATAATATCTCCCATGTCTTGGGCAGAGTAAGAAAAAGGAATATTATTTTTCATTAGTTGTGCAGATCTCATTCCTTCACCAGTTCTTACCTCTAATCTTGCAAGTCCTCTATGTTCTCTAACAGTCCAACCCTTTGCAGTAGAAGACCTAATGGCCATCTTAAAACCATTTACCCATGCTTCATTATTTTTAAGTTTGGGCATTAATTTGCGTACATATACGCACAATGTACGCAATTTGTACGCAAAATGCAACCACAGAGTGTCTTCGGGTTATAACAAAGGTTGACTGGATATTGCACTAAATCCATTGACACTATTATAATATAAGTAAGTAAAACGCTTGTTATTACTAAAAAAATTCTTTTTGTGACTATGTTTACTAACATCCCTGCCATAGATTAGAATGATGTTTAGCGGGGCGTGGCGCAGCTTGGTAGCGCGGGTGCTTTGGGAGCACTAGGTCGCAGGTTCGAATCCTGTCGCCCCGATAGTCATAGCCGTCGATCTCAGCAATACCAAAAATCAGTCTCATTGTATCCGTGGAATTTTCCGTGGATTATGTCGAAATAGCAATAAAAATCCACGGAAGTTGGCTGGATTGTGTTTATTAACGATATATTTTCTATTCTTAGAGCTAAAAATCTATAATTATTTAACACTAGAAAATTAAATTTAAAATGAATTTAACCTCAAAAGAACTCTCAAAATTAACTGATGATTTCTTCAAAACTAGTAATACAGAAAATTTATCAAATGATGAGCTTGTTAAAAATATCCATTATTGCTTGAGCAAAAATCGCATCAATTTTTCAGTAGAGTCTTTATTGGCAACTTTCAATAGTTACAAACTAGAATTCGAAACACTTACGAAAAATAAAATCAAAGTTCTTTTTTATATACTTTGCGGATCTTCTGAAACGAAAGCGAAACTTGCTTTTGAATTAATTGATACTGAAAATTCAAAGAAAGTAAAATCTGAAAGATTGAAAAATATTTTAAAATTAATGGAAATTAATGAAAAATCAATAGACAAATTATTACTTGAACTTACTCAAGATGGGTCAGAAGAGATAACTGAAAGTAATTTCGTAAATTTTTTGCCGAAAGATTATAATTCTCATCCTAAGTCGTATAAGGCTATTCATAAAAATGTTATTAAGAATTCAATAAAAGTTGAAAAGACTTCTAAAGAATTAAAAAAGAATCTGAATGAATTTGCAACTTCGGGAGGAACCTCTACTCTTCAATTACAAATTGGTTTTTTTAGGTTATTACAAGGAGCTGCTTATCGTAGCTTTAGAGAAAGTTTTTCTGCTAATTGTGAAACACATTTAAGAGCTTATGATTTACCTTATTCAATTAAAGAATTTGTTCTATTTGTTAAATCTTTTGTTGAATACTATTTGTCTTTGGGAATTGTAAAAAAAGAAGTATATTCTGTTTTTGATGATTTAGTAAATTCAGTCATTAAGTTAGAAGCAGAACTTCAATATAGAATGGAAAATTGGCATATGATCGAAAAATCAGATGAAATGCTATTTGCAGAAAAGAATTTAGAGAAGGAACTTGATGAACTTGAAAACCATCATCAACTTTTTTCGGTTTTAATTGAGCTTATTTTAAGTGCTTCTTTACATGGTCATGATACTGAAAATATTAATATTAAAGATTTAGAATTTCATGAACTTAATAGATTAAGACATCTAGAACTAAACTTGGAATTTGCAGATTCAAAAACTATTTCTGCATCTTTCTCAAATAAGGGGCTTTTTATAAATTCCTGGCAAAGAGTCATTTATGACGCAGATAACACCTTTTATGAAGGATCAATAATACCTACCTCATATTGGTATCAAGAATTCATGCCATTATTATTAAAGGCTTCCTCAATTACAAATAAAGATGACCTTAGAAAGTGGGAAAAAATTTCTGACCAAGAACTTGATAACTGGTTTAATAACGTAAATCAGAAAAAAGAGTTTGACAATTATGCTAGAGATCTTAAAGAGTATTTCCCAACTCTAAGTAGAGATAAAAAGATTTTAATTAAGCAAGCATGGGCTATTTCACGTCATTATTTAAATGGAGTACAAAAAAGAAGAGAGCGTTTTGAATTTGGACGTGAATCAGGATATCTTTCTCAATATGTGGCATTTATTGATGTTGATTTAGGTAGAGACGATATAGAAAAAAGTCAAATGAGACTAAGTTTTCCGTATTTTATCGGCCCGCCTACTTGGAAACTTCTTCATACCTCAGCTGAAATAATCAAAAACCAAGAAAAAAATCATGAGCATGATTCAGTGGAGAAATTTAAGAGATTCTTCAAGTCTTTAGCAACTATGTATCCTTGTCCTTACTGTAGATATCATTTAAATAAGTTTGTTGTAAAGAATAAAGAAGTTGCTATGTATCCCATTGAATATTTATTATTAGGAACCAAAAAAGAATTTAATTTTGATATTAATATTGAAAAAAAGATTTCCTCAATAAATAATGGTCAATCTCTAAGTTTATTCTTATGGAAACTTCACAATACTGTTTCATCATCAATTGCGAGATCTGAAGAATGGTTTCATTTAGATAAGACTTCCTATTATACTTCTAGATATTGGCCAAGTCTTGATTCGGAATTAGAGCGAGCAAAATTACTTGATATTTTTTCTATTAGTACGGAAACCATTTCGAAAATTTATGGAATAATTAGAAATGCTATAAAGTTATCAACACTAAAAGATGAATTGAAACTTTATCTTGAAACAGATCAATGCACCACTCAAATTTATAATAAATCGATTGATTCTTCCAAGGAACTGGATGATGCAATTATTAGATCCAAATATCTGGAAAGTCATTATTCTTATAACCCCTTTTTAGAAGATAAGGACCCTCACTTTTCTGTAGCAGAGGAATCCTTAGCCAGAAGTGGCAAATTTACTCTAGATTAAAATTATATTTTGTTTATTTGTAAATTTAATATTAAGTGCAATAGTAATTAAAGTTTGTTTAGGATATAAATTATTTTTTTGAATTATATGAGAGGTTCCTTATTAATAAAATCTTTTTGTGAAGCGTTGGGAACTGCAACAATAACTGCCATGGCTCTAGCATCGAATAATATTGCCAATTCTCTTTTAAGTAAGTCTTTGTTAATAGGAATGACCGTTACAACCTTAATTCATTGCTTCGGAAGGATAAGCGGAGCTCACTTTAATCCAGCCGTGACCTGTTATTTATTTTCAAAAAATTTAATGTCAAAATTTGAATTAACAACATATATATTCTCACAAATATTAGGATCCTCAATAGTTGTTTTGGGATTTAGATATAGTTCAATATTATTGAAAGAAATTAATATTGAAAAATCGATTAATATCAATTCAACATTATTGACAGAATTTATTTTTACTTCCTTCCTTTTGATTTTAATCTCTAGTTGGGCGAGAGAAGGGAAACTTTGCCCAATCTCTCAACCTTTGACAGGAATAGTTATTGGTGCAGGAATTTCGATTTTCATAGTATTGGCTGAATTTTTTGGAAGCGGCATTTTAAATCCTGCTATCTCAATTGGGTTATCAGTTAAAAACGGGCCAATTTTGATGATCCCGCAAATTTTTTCTCAATTTGCAGCTGTTTTATTTGTTAGGATTGTTTTTTATTTTGTACCAGAAAAGTTTTTAGAAAACTAAAATTTTATATAATTTAATTAAGTTAATATTTAATCATTAATTAATCAATTTAATTTTTTTGATCAAATGTTGTAGTTGGAAATGGAATTTTAATATTTTTCTCAGCAAATTTTGCAATCAATGATTTATTTAATTTATCGTAAGCTTTCAAGAAATTGGAATATGTCCCTAATTCTCCAACTATACAAACAACAAAGTCATAACTAAATTGATTTATTTGTGAAAATTTACAACCATCATATTCTAAATCATCAATTTCATTAACAATTTCTTTTATTAATTCTGGAATTTCAGATAGTTGTTTTGAAGTAGTATCGTATGAAACTCCAACAACAAATCTAGAAAGTGAAACTTGACCAATTACCTCACTTGTTTTTAAAGATAGTTTATCTCTTAATTCTAAATATTCCTTCCAATCTTTGTTCAAGATAAGAGCATAAATTACTAACGTAGTTTTTGCTCCCTCTTTTTCTATTGAAACTATGGGATTTGAGTAACATTTATCTTCATTCAAAAATTTTTGACAAAACCTTATAAGTTCTTTTTTTTGCCATGGAGAAAAAGAATTATCAATATCTATTTTGAGATTTAAACTTTGCTTAATTAAATCCCCTTCCAATGAAGTGTAGTTAATAACATTTGTTCCTTCTGCGAAAGCATTAGGAATAGTTACACACCCTTCAAATGCCTCTATATCTATAGATCTTAAACCTACTCTCTTTACATAACCTAAAGTATCACCAACTCTACAAAAATTACCAACATTCAAATGTTGATCAGCTTGCATTGCTAAACCAGATATTAAATTTCCAAGCAATTTAGAAGCACCTAAACCTATAGCCAAACCAGGTACAGCAGATAATGCTAAAACTGCATTTGTCGGAACTCCTAAAGAAAGAAGTAAATTATAAATCAAAATAGTACATATCACTGTTGATGATGCCCTGCAAATTGGTCTAACAAAAGTTTTTAATCTAAGAAGATCAATATATTTATTCCCAGATCTTGTTGAAGAAACCTTTTGTAATTTGTTGAAAAAATTGTTGCCTATAAATTCAAATAAGAAAATTGTAAAGATAGCCAAAGAAAAGAAAAAAAGAATTTCAAATATAAATGTAAAAAAGATTAAGGTATTTCCAGTGAAATTAAGAAATTTATCTATGAAAAGTTCTGATATCTTTGTTAAGGGAATTGGTATAAAAGCGTAGTAGATTCTTAAATAATCTGACTTTACAGAGATATTTAATTTCTTTATAGCATTAGAAATTTTAATTACGATAATTGAATATAAAAGTACGGTTATAAAAGCGAAAAATATTTGAAATATTGTTTGATTTCCAATGATTTCAATTTCAAAAATTTCATGAACTTTATCAGGTAAAGATGCATACCATTTAGGTGGAACTAAAAGACCTGGCGTATGTATAAAATCCAAATAAAAGTGTGGAGTAGTATATTTATTTTTTGGTAACGATTCAGCTTCATACTCTATCTTTTTAAACGCATATCTAATATTTCTTACTGTGTAATCCGAAAAATAATATTGTCCTGAAACAAAACCATCTTTGCCATCAGATCTTATTAGAGATATTTTTGAATTAGGTAATTTCCATTCTTTTTGTTCATATTCATTGAGTGCATTTAAATCCTCATAGTTAGGCAGAATTATCTCTTTTTTTGATGAATTAAAAATATAGTCAAATATATGCTTTAATTCAACAGCCGCCTCATCTGAAAGATGTTCTCTGACGCTTTTTGCGAAGGATGATCCATCTAAAGTATGCGCTGCTTTAATAAAGTATGTTTCTCCCTTTTTTATTTTCTTTTTTGTTTCTTTATCCCAAAAAATTCCAGGTTTTTTCTTTCCATAGTGATAAATATTATTTTCAATGTCGCCAGCTAATGACATCAAAGAGTAAAAATTTAATATTGTTTCTTTTGGACTTTTACCAGTACCTGGAGCTATCGGATTATTTTTCCACTTTTCATAATTCTTTTCTAAATCATCAAAAAAAGGTTGTGAACTTAATCCAATTCCATATGGGAAACTAATATTTTTAGGATTTGTTTTATTTTTTGAACCTCCCGCTTGAATTGATGAAATATTGAAAAAACCTGAAGATAAAAAAGC
>CACFEJ010000009.1 GCA_902565305.1 uncultured Prochlorococcus sp. | reverse complement strand
CTATTCCAACAACAATTAGAGATTCAAAGTTAGTCCTAGCAATTGTTGCAGTATTAATAAGTTTTTTAATCAAAAAAAAGAACAAAAATAAAACTAAAGCACACCCAACGAATCCTAATTCTTCCCCTAAAGCACTGAATATAAAATCAGTGTGTTGTTCAGGTATAAATTGCAAATTAGTCAGCTTACCTTGTAGCAAACCAGTCCCAAATAATCCTCCAGAACCAATTGCAATTTGACTCTGTATCAAATGATATCCGCCACCTAATGGATCTCTATTTGGATCTAAAAATAAAACTAATCTATCTTTTTGATATTCTTTCAAGCCATATTGCCACAAAATTGGTGTAAATTTTGCCACTAATAAATGTAACGAAATAGCGAGAGCAGAAAAAAGAATTTTCTTTTTTGAAGATCTATAAGCAAGATAACCTATAACTGGAATCCAGAAAATAAGAAGAGTTGGTAAGGTTAGATAAAATATAGATGTGATAATACAAAATACTAATATCAAAATCCACTCTATGGGCATTTGCGACCAATAAAGCATCACACCTGTCAAAACAATTAAAACTAAAGAGGTACCTAAGTCCGGTTGAAAGAAGATTAATAACCAAGGAATAACCACTACTAATAAGGGCAATACTAAATCTCTTATTGTTAGAATTATTTTTTTTTCGAGTACTATAGCAAGAGTTAATACAGTACTAAGTTTAGCTACCTCTGAAGGCTGAAAAGAAAAGATTCCCAAGTTTAGCCATCTTTGAGCTCCAGAAACTGAAATCCCAAAAAAATAAATTATTAATAAGGATATTAAAGTACACAAATAAAATGGAACCACATACTTTCTAAGTCTCTCTAACGGTATATAAGAGATAAAAAATGCTAAGAAATAACCTAAAAAACCAGTTAAAATATGACCTAAATAGTTCGATACTAATAATTCACTCTGAATACTTTTTATTAATAAACCCGAAATAATAACTAAAACTAGGGGAATTATAAGTAGCGGAGAAAATAAAAAACCTCTATTAAAGTTATCTTTTTTTTGTAAAAATCCTCTGTTATTTAATAAAGAAATTCTCTTAAACATCAACTAATTATTAACAAATTGATTCTTAATTAATTGAGCTAAATTACCAAATAAGACAGAACTTTCTTGATTGGGCTGGCTTATTGAGATTGGTACACCTTTATTACTATCATCAACGAGAGGGATTTCAATAGGAATTTGAGCCAATAATGGTAAGTCATTTTCGTTAGCTAATATTTGTCCACCACCTTTACCAAAAATTTCATATTTTTTACCTGGCATATCTGGTGGAATAAATACTGACATATTTTCTACAATTCCCAATAAAGGTACTCCGAGTTGTTTAAACATTGCTAATCCCCTCCTTGCATCTTGCAAAGATACTTGTTGAGGAGTAGTGACAACTATAGCGCCAGAAATAGGCACAGATTGAGAAAGGGATATTTGAGCATCTCCTGTTCCTGGAGGCAAATCAATAATCAAAAAATCAAGATTATTCCATTCAACTTGATATAAAAATTGTCTGATAATACTATTAAGCATTGGTCCTCTCCATATAACTGGCTGACCTTCTTCTATTAGGAAACCCATTGATACCAATGAAATTCCATATTTGTTTATTGGTATTAATCTTTGATCACTGCCACTACCTTCTGTAACCTTTGGATTCTGTTCGGCAACTCCCAACATTGAGGGAGTATTAGGTCCATATATATCCGCATCTAGCAAACCAGTTTTTAAGCCTAATTTAGCTAGAGAACAAGCGAGATTAACTGCAATGGTACTTTTCCCAACTCCACCTTTACCACTGCTAACAGCTACGATATGTCCAATCCCATCAATCTTCTGCAACTCAGGAGCATTACTTTGATTTTGAGATTCTGTTTTGGAAGGATTATTATCTATCTCTATTTGAACATCATTAATATCTTCAAAATTAAGTAGTACCCCTCTAACCTCTTGTACAATTCTATCTCTCTGAGAATTTGCAAACGATGGCAATGATAATGTTACGATTACTCTCGGTATAATTACTCTTACATTTTTAATCCAAGCTAATTCAATTACATTTTTCTGTGATCCAGCATCTAGAACTTTTTGTAAAGCAAAATTCGCATCTTCTATTGTGGTCATTAAATTTTTAAATATTTTGACAAGGTAGTCGACTGTTTAAAAGATTAAGAACTATGTCGAACTATCAAATAATAGGCAATAAGGACCCCCTAAGAGAAATTATAAAGAGAAACTTATAATTAACCAAAAAAATTTTTTTCTTCAAGATTTACTAAATACATGTTGAAAGAACCACCTAAAAACTCGAGAGAAAAAACTAAAAATCTCTTATTAACTCTACAAGACAAAATTTGTTCAGGACTTGAAAATGTAGATGGCAAAGGGAAATTTACAGAGGAATCCTGGCTAAGAGACGAAGGTGGCGGTGGAAGATCAAGAGTATTGAAAAATGGTTCTATTTTTGAGCAAGCAGGCGTAAATTTCTCGGAAGTACAAGGAAAAGAATTACCTCAATCCATAATCTCTCAAAGGCCCGAAGCAAAAGGTCATGAATGGTTTGCTACGGGAACTTCTATGGTTTTGCATCCTAAGAATCCCTATATTCCTACAGTTCATCTGAATTATCGATATTTCGAAGCTGGTCCTGTTTGGTGGTTTGGGGGAGGTGCAGACTTAACCCCTTTTTATCCTTATCTTTCTGATGTGAGGAATTTTCATAATGAGCATAAAAAAGCTTGTGAAAAAGTTGATCAAGATTTGCACAAAGTTTTCAAACCATGGTGTGATGAATATTTCTTCTTGAAGCATAGAAATGAATCTAGAGGAATAGGAGGTATTTTTTATGATTATCAAGATGGTTCAGGCAATATTTATAGAGGAAATAATCAAAATGGAGAAGCATCAAAAGCTTCACAAAATATTGGCAGATCTAATTTAAATTGGGATGATTTATTTTCTTTAGCGGAAAACTGTGGTCAGGCATTCCTCCCTTCATATTTGCCCATTATTGAAAAAAGAGCTTCTCAAACATATTCATCTAAGGAAAGAGAATTCCAGCTATATCGAAGAGGTAGATATGTCGAATTCAATTTAGTTTGGGATAGAGGGACGATTTTTGGGCTACAAACAAATGGTAGAACTGAATCTATACTAATGTCCTTACCACCTTTAGCTAGATGGGAATATGGATATAAAGCTAAAAATGGTTCACGAGAGGAATTTCTCACATCAATTTTTACAAAGCCCCAAGATTGGTTAAATGATAAAGAGTTGGAGAAATTCTGTATAGAGAGAAATATTTTTGATTAAAAATTATCGAATAAAATTTTCAAGTATCTTAAATAGGTGTTTTAAATAAAGAACCGTCACTTTTCAATTGAAGTTTTTCTCCGAGTTCATTTTCTAAAGAGATTAATTCATCCCTATGGGCTCTAAGTCTCATAAAAGTTGAATCATTTTCATTTTCATTTTCGTTGATCAACCTTAATTCAAATTTCTCTTCTCTTGCTGATTTTTTAAAATAAACAATTCCAGACAAAGGGCCACCTATTAATCCCAAAAGAATAGGCCACCAACCTAATTCAGGATATATTTGAATAATTACTAATCCCAGAGCACAAGAACCAAAACCACCAAGAAAACCTAAAAAAATTGCTAAAAATTTACTAGAAACAACTTGACCCTTGAATATTAAAATTCTTTGTTCAAAATCTCCTCCTGTTTGCTTCCATCCCCTCAAATTAAGCCATTCACATAAACCATTTAAAACCTTAATTGGCTGCTGAGAAGATGAAATCTCAACGATGGTCGTTCTATCTTTACTAGAAGCCCTAAGAAAAAAAAATAATCCTATGGCCAAGAGAATTGTCAGCAATAATGTTGAATTTAAGGAATTTGACATTAAATAATTTTTTCTAGTAGCTCGAGAATAAAAATTAAAGTTACATCATATTATAATTTTTTAGAATTATTCTGTAAAATAATCCTATTAGATAAAAATCCTTAATTAAATAATATTTTAAGTAATATTCTAAATTTTAAATTACCTTAAATACTTATTAAAAATGACTATTGAAAATAAAAATATTGATTTTCTTCATAACGATTTAACAGTAGATTTATACAATCTTTACAAAAAATCATCCTACCTAGCTATTGACACCGAAGCAATGGGTTTAATTCATGGGAGAGATAGACTCTGTTTAGTACAAATATGCAATGAATTGAAAAGAACATCCTGTGTAAAAATCGAACTTAATACCTCTTCTTCACCTCATTTAAAAGCACTTCTTGAAGATGACAAAATTACTAAAATATTTCACTATGCGAGATTTGATGTAGCAGCTCTAAAATGCAATCTTGAAATTAATACAAAAAATATTTTTTGTACAAAAATTGCTAGTAAGTTGGCAAGAACTTATACAAATAAACACGGTTTAAAGGATTTAATTAATGAATTATTAGGTATAGAACTGGACAAAAGCTCGCAAAGTAGTGATTGGGGCAGCAACGAAGATTTAACAAAAGATCAACTAGATTATGCAGCAAATGATGTTAGATATTTAATTGAAGCTATGCATAAATTAAAAGTTATCTTAGAAAGAGAGGATAGATATGAATTAGCTAAAAAATGTTTCGAAACAGTTTCTGTGCACGCTGATTTAGACATACTAAAATTCTCAAATATATTTGAACATTAAGAATCAATCTTCAGTTAAAAAATTATCTTCACCATCAAGAGTTTCCATAAGCTTATCAAGTATCCTTGAAGAACTTAATTGATCTCCATCATTTTTTTCACAAATTTTCAAAACATTTTGAGCAACTTGTATTTTTTCTTGAGTAGTTTTTGAGCCTTCTTTTGCAATTTGAATTTCTACTTTCTTTTTAGCAGAGGATAAGCTTATACTCATCAGTTTTGCAATCTCTGCACAAATTTTTAGATATTGCCGATCATTTATTGGATACATAAAGAAATTAATAATTAATAAGCTAATGCCATTTACTAAGATAACAAATGAAGGTTTATGGCATCTAAGATTTTCTTACTTGCTCCTGATTCCCCCATTCTTTTTTTTCCAATTTTTGCTTGTTCTAACTTATCAACTTCTCCTTTCAAAAGTAAACTTAAACGTTTTAAAAGAATTTTTTTGTTCTTGCAAACTAAAACACTACCTCCCAATAATCTTGATTGCCTTTTTGCAAATGATTTTGTGAATTGTGGTCCTGGTCCGGGTAGAGAAAGAGATGGAATTCCAAGGCCAGCAATTTGCTCTGTAGCAGTTCCTGCATTAGACAAGCCAACTTCTGCCATATTGGCCCATGAATTGAATTTACCTTTACCAATCACTACATATTGATCTTTCTTTTTCCATACTGAATCTTCATCAATTAGAAATTTAACTTTCCTCTGTTTTATAAAACCATATTTATTTAAATAATTTTGAATTTGAATCACATTCGCATTAATGCTCAAAGGCAAAAGTATTACCAAATCCTTTGATAAATCTAAATCTTGCAAACAATTTAGAAAATTATCAAGATTTTTAAGAGCTTCAGGATATCTACTTCCAACTAATAAAATAATCCTTTTAAAAGAAATAATATTTGATATTTTATCGTTTGTTGCATCAACAAAATCCATCATTGGATTACCCAAGTATTTTGCATCAATATTTTTTTTATTCAAATTATTAGCTGTAATTTTATCTCTCATAATTAAATTTTTACATCTTGGAGATTTCATTAAAAACATTTCCCATGGATCCCATTCAGAACCTTTCAACTTATGATAAAAATCACTTAAATCCCAACCTGGTCCACTACTCCAAGTATGGTCACTTTTCGGAGTTCCAATAAAACTAAATTCGCATTCTGAACTCCAAGCGTAGAGTAATGGCAAGAAATCGCCTACTGCGATAATTTTGCAGTTATGTTTTGACTTCTTTTTTACAAGTACAAAATTTCTTAAATTATCGATTAAAAATCCTGCAAACAAATCAAGCACAAATCCCTTCAGACTTTGATTACTAAAACCTCCACTAGGCAGCTCTTTTAAATATCCTATTTTACGAAAATTCTTTGATTTTATGGAATTAAATACATCTCCATTGCCTACTAATGGCAAAACTTCAATATTTTTATTTTTTATTTTTTTTAGTAATCTTTTTATTATCTCAGATGCGATTACATCTTCTCCATGACCATTGCATATAAATAATAGAGAATGAGACACCTTACTGTTAAGATCATAAAAAGACTCATTTGAATCTTGTTCGGCGGCATGGCCAAGTGGTAAGGCAGAGGATTGCAAATCCTTTATCCCCAGTTCGAATCTGGGTGCCGCCTTATTTAATTTTTTTACATATTTAACTATGAAGTTTTCTAAGAACTTTAATTTGAAATAAAGGGTATAAAGTTTCAATTACTTATTGATATATAGAAAAATAATCTTTTCTTTATTATTGATAAATAATACCCGATATCTATTAATAAATAAAATTTAATTGATTTATTAATTATTTTCATCAAATTATTTATATAGAAATTTGAATTATTTTAGTAATCATTATCTGCTACACACATTCCTAAACATCTAACACCATTTGATGCAGTCCTCTTGCAATGATTACATAAAATGGGATTTTTCTCTGAAGTAAGGTTAATTTTTGTATTATTTTGGTCTTTAAAACTTATTAACTCTTGTGTTGAATCAAATAGAGTCATTCTTGGAATCATCATTTGAGTCGATACTAACAACAAGTGAAGCATTAGTGTTGGATGATGGTATATCCATAATTTTTACAGTTTCTTTAGGCTCATCAATAACTTGATTTTCTTCAGTACTCTCATCAACTGCACAAGCTTCAAGAGCCTCTCGAAGTAGTGAATCAAAAGTTGCTCCAGGCAATCTATGTCTAGCAACCTCTAGAAAAGTTCTCGGTAACGATTCAGAGGCAGCATCTCGTAAAGCAGGATTATTCTTTCTATGTTCTTGTTCCTCTTCTATTGATTTAATAAACCTTAGTGTGACATCTCTTTTGGTAGAGGCTTTTATCAACGTATCGTTTTCCGGATTACTAACATTAGGTTCATTTTCAAGATCACTAAGTCTTTTTTCCAAACTATTTAAAACTTCATTAGCTTCTTTACTAATATGCGCTAATTGACCATCGGACAAATTAGGTAAATCGGCGACAAAAACTTTCCCATGATCCCTTAGTGTCAAGAAAGTTGGTCTTGGGCCTTGAGCCTGTCTACCAATTGATTCAGAATTATTACCTATTGGTCTTTTGGGAGGAGTAGGGCCAGCTGAACTACGTCTACGTGTAATTCTTTGATTATTTGCAAAGGGCATTGAATAAAGGTTAAATCTTAATACTTAAACTTCCGATATAATTCGGCGGTAATTTTATTATATTACACTTAACTTTTTCATTTGGGTATAAAAAATAATTTTTTAAAACTCATTTAAAAATAATAAAAAAATTTAAGTTAAAATATCTGGCAAAAATTTACTAACTGTTGAATCATTTTTTCGAACTATCTTTCCAATTTCCCAACTATCTATATCATAATCTTTACAGATACTTAATATCGCGTCCTTAAATTTTTTTTCAATAATTAAACAAAATCCCACTCCAAGATTGAAAGTATTCCAAAAATCTTTTTCAGGAATAGATCCTTTCTCTTTAAGGAATTTAAATAAAATAGGTATTTCCCAAGAACTGGTATTGATATAAGGAATAAAATCAGAAGGAATACATCTTGGTAAATTTTCTGGAATTCCACCTCCAGTTATATGAGACATTGCTTTAATTTCTATATTTTCAGATAAAATTTGGTTAATCACATTATTATAAATTTTTGTAGGTTTCAATAACTCATCATAAAAATTTAAGTGAGAAACCTTTTTAAATTCTTTATCTATTTGATTATTGTTTTGAATAATTTTTCTTACTAAACTAAAGCCATTACTATGAACTCCATTACTTTTTAAAGCAATTATTAAGTCATTTTCAGAGACTTTTTTACCATTAATAAGCTTATCCTCATCAACTATTCCAACACAAAATCCTGCAAGATCATACTTATTTTTTGAATAAAATCCAGGCATTTCAGCAGTTTCTCCGCCGAGTAATGAACAGTTATTTTCTCCGCAACCATGTGAAATTCCCTGGACAACTCTCAATAATTGTTTCTTGTCAAGCTTACCAGTAGCAATATAATCGAGAAAAAATAAAGGTTTTGCACCACTAGTAATGATATCGTTCATGCACATGGCAACTAAATCAATACCAACCTCAAAGTGAAAGTTTTTACTTTGGGCTAATTCTAATTTTGTTCCAACACCATCAGTTCCTGAAACAAGAACTGGGTTTTTAAAACTATCGATAGGAATTCTAAACAAGCCTCCGAACCCGCCAATACCCTCAATCACATTAGATGTATGAGTTCCTTCAACTGCCTGTTTAATTTCGGAAACAAATTCTCGCCCAGCTTCTATATCAACACCTGATGTTTTGTAATCCATGAAATAAAAATGATAGACTTTCCCTATATAGATATTCCTCCTAAGATTGTTTTTGTCCAGTAATTGTTTATCAAATAGATTTATTTTTTAAAAACAAAGTGAATAAATTAATAATAAGGAAAACTGAAGAAATAGAAAATTGGAGGAGAAATATAAATAGTGAAATTAACTTCATTCCAACAATGGGTAATCTTCATAATGGACATATTAAACTAATATCAACAGCAAAAAATGACAATTCTAATGTTAATTTAGTAAGTATTTTTATTAATCCACTTCAATTTGATAACAAATTAGATTTAGAGAATTACCCAAAAACAATTGATAATGATATAAAAATCTCCTTTTCAAATGGCGCAGATGCAATCTTCATCCCTAGTAATGAAGATATATATCCACCGAATAATAAAAATATTAGCTTAATAAAAGCTCCAATAGAATTATCTTCTGCATTATGTGGATTAAATCGAATTGGACATTTTGATGGCGTTTGTACAGTAGTTTATAGATTACTTAATCTCATCAAGCCAAAATATCTTTACTTAGGAGAAAAAGATTGGCAACAACTTTTAATTTTAAAAAATCTTGTCGTAAGAAAGAAATTAAATGTTGCTATTAAATCTGTTCCTACACAAAGAGATTTTGATGGAATTCCTTTGAGTTCACGAAATGTACATTTATCAAAAAATGAAAGAAAATTGATTAGTTTTTTTTCAAGTGAGTTATTAGAAGCAAAAAAAATTTTTCAACAAGATAAAAAGATCAATTTAAACCAAATAATTAAAAAGCTATCAGCAAAAAAAATTTCAATTGAATATTTAGAACATTTACACCCTCATACACTAGAAAAAGCAAAACTTGAGGATAATATTTCGTTACTAGCTGGTGCGATAAGATGTGGAAAGACAAGATTAATTGATCACGTTTTTCTAATGAAAAGAAGGCCGATTATTGCAATTGATGGTCCTGCAGGTTCAGGTAAAAGTACCGTAACAAAGTTAATAGCGAAAAAACTTAATCTTTTATATTTAGATACTGGCGCAATGTATAGGGCATTGAGTTGGCTCATACTAAAAGAAGGGATTGATTATAAAAAAGAAAAAAAATTAAAGAATATTCTTAAAGATATATCTATTGTTTTCAAGTCGAATACAAATTCAAATCAGGATGTTTATATTAATAATTACTGTGTTACTGAAGAAATTAGGTCACAAAAGATAAGTTCCATTGTTTCTAAAATTTCCTCAATAAAAGAAGTAAGAAAATTCTTAGTAGAAGAACAAAGAAAAATTGGAGAATCAGGCGGACTTGTGGCTGAGGGACGAGATATAGGAACTACTGTTTTTCCTCATGCAGAACTTAAAATATTTTTAACTGCTAGCATCGATGAAAGAGCAAAAAGAAGAAAATCTGATAAAAATAGTAAAGATTTACAAGAAATAGACCTTCATACATTAAAAGAACTTATAAAGAAGAGAGATTTTGAGGATTCCAATAGGGAAATTTCACCTCTAATAAAAGCGAATGACGCAATAGAAATTATTACGGATGGATATACAATCAATGACGTAGTGGATAATATTATTGATCTTTATAATGACAAGATTCCTAAAGAGACTCAGATCGAATAAATTCAAGAAATACTTTCCAAAAAACCGTTTACAGAGTCTTCTAAAATATCAAGGACATAATCGAAGCCCTCATCACCACCAAAAAATGGGTCAGGAACTTCTTGCTCATTAAAAACTGATCTAAAATCTTGTATTTTTTTAATTGAGGCAAAACCAGTTGAAGCTGTTCTATTTTTAAGATCTTGAATATTTCTATAATTTGAATCGTCCATCGCAAGAATATAGTTAAATTCGTCAAAATCTTTGCTAGTAATTTTACGAGCCCTGCTTAAAATATTTATATCTCTTCTTTCTGCCGCAATTCTCATCCTAGTGTCAGCTTTTTTCCCAATATGCCAACTCCCAGTTCCAGCAGAATCTACAATAAAGCCATCGGTTAAGCCATTCTTTTCAATTAGACTTTTAAAGATAGCTTCTGCTGCAGGAGACCTGCAAATATTTCCCAAACATACAAAAAGAACAGAAATTTTTTTCATATGATTAAACTTTCAATAAATTATAAGACTTTTAAGTAGTAAATAAAACTTCTTCAATTAAAGATTCAGTAAATTCTTTACCAAACAAACTCGACAACATTGGCCTTGCTGGATCGTTATCTCTTCTATAATTCAAATAATTATTTTGACCGTTTATTAATTCTTTTTGCAGTTTAATATTGACTTCTTTACTTTTGAAAAGAATTTCCAAATACAAATCAAGATATTCCTTAAATGAGGTAAAAAGCTGATTAGCAATTAAAAAATCACTTCTTTCTTCTTTTGGTAATTTTGACCATATTACTCCTGGAGAAAAAAATCTAGCTACATCCTTAGACATTTTTTCAGCTAAGGGGAGTGAGGAATGACAATGATTTTTAAGTTTTATAAGTTTTTCTAATAGCTCATTATTGTATTGATTTTGTATTTTTAATGAAGGCTGAAAATCTAATACTAATAAATAACTATTAGGTAGAGAGACAAAATCTACTCCAAAAAATGGGACGTTATAAATAGTATTAGGAATAATTAAAAAATTTAAAACAGAATAATTCGGACTATTTACACAAACTGCTCTTGCAAATTGTATTCTTTTTTTATGCGTTACACCCCAAGTAGAGAGATTCACAATTTTTTTTGATTTTTTTGAACCATAAGTTGAATCTTTATAAGAATATTCCGAGGGTATTATTTTTTCTAAACAGTTATATTTATTTAAATTATTTTTTAAATATTTTAAAAAATTATGCCATCTCCAATCTGGCCTGTAAAAAATAGTATCTTGTATTAACATTCAATGAATAATCTCATTATTTAAAGTAAATAGAAATTTATTGATAAATTTTTTTGTCCATTTTTCTCCAAAAAAAGATTTAAACAATTTATCAGCAGGATCTTTTTCAAAACTGTACTTATCATACTTAATTTGATTAATCTTTATTTCTTCTGCATTTAAAAATTGATTAACAGGATTCGATTTATGAATGTTCAAATAATTATTTACAAATGAATAGAATATATTATTTAAATCTCTATCAAGATTTAATTTATTTCCTCTACATATAATCACCCATGGGGAAAAATACTTTTTTGAATCGTATATATTCTTCATTTTATTATTATCAAATGCAGAATATTTTTTCTTAATACTACCTAAACTTGAACAATATTTTTCAAGATATTTGCCTTCTTGAATTAAAGGTTGATAATCAAGTATTGATAATAACTTTTGAGAAGTTCCAAACCACAAAATATCAGCTCCTAAAATAGGCATTTCACTATCAAAATTAGGATATGCGACCGTATTAAATACTTGCAGTTTTTTGCCACCATCTAATCTTGTTATTCGCCACTTTCTATATTCGGGAGATGTAAAAAGCCAATTTTTAATAATATATTTTGAGTCTTCATTGCAATGTTCTTTGAATTCGCTAGATATTTGTACTTCATGACCATTTAATTCATCAATATTTGTTTTAAGGAAATCAACTAATGAATCAAACATAAATATTAGGTTTCGGTACTTCCTTTCCTAACTTTTTTTGTAATGTAATTGAATACAATCTTGCCTAAGACAGCAATCAAATTACCCTCAAGCTCCTTAAACATTTTCATGTTGTAAGTAAATGCTTGATTAGCCTCATCAATAATTTGATCAGCAGTCTTTTGATTTATTGGAAGTTGATTCAAAGTAAGGGAATATTCTTCCTTGAATTTCTTTTCATCAGCAATTAATTCAAACTCATAAAAATTTAAACCATCATTTCCCTTCAAATTTAATGCTTTTTTAGCTATCCTTTTCAAGATTTGCCCCCCAGATAAATCTCCTATATAGCGAGTATAATGGTGACCAACTAATAGCTCTGGTGAATTTTTTGCGACCTCTCGGATTCTTTCAACATATTCTTTTGCTGAATGAGAAATGTTAATTTCATTCTTCCAGTTTTTACCAAAATAAAATTTAAGATCATTTACAAGAGTTTCTTTCCTAAATAATGATTTAAAACCTATAGGTTTTATTACGGGATGTTCCTCATTGACCAGTCTTTCAATTTCTTCTTCCATAGCTTCATACACAAAATATAAATCACTGATTAATTTTCTATAAGATTTTTTTTCAACAACTCCTTTTAAAAAACAAGCCACAAAGCCAGTATTTTCAGCCATAGTGTGGGATTTTTTTGTCCCTTCTCTTAATTGTCCTGCAAGAGCAACTGCCATATATTTTGAATTGTTTTTGTAAGTGTATTTAATCTACAAGGAAAATACATAAAACAGCTAATTTTTGTTACCAGCGGATGTTTTAGAGAATAGCTTATAAAGTTCTTTACAAACCATAAAAAGGTTATCTTTTTGTTCCTTTTGCGGTAGATGAGTACCAGTCATTTCCCAATCACCGATAGTAGCAACTCTCCATCTCTCGGAGGGAACAATCATACCTCGCATTATTATTCCCAACAATTTCGGAACTCTGCCATTATTATCATTTTCAATTCTTAATTGTAAGAGTATTGCTCTACATTCAATAAGCGGACTCCAACCGGGGAAATGAAATGCGAAATCTATAGTATCTTGCATGGATTCATTATTTGAATTATCCCAGGGACTAAAGTTTACGCTTGCATCTGGAAAATATTTCCGAAACAAAGCTGCAGTGGAAGCAATTTTATTAGCTATTTCAACATTACTTACATTTGAACTCGCATTCATAAATTGCTGAGTATTTTTTTGAACATGACATAATTTGCTTTAACTTGCTTATTAACTACTTTTTCTTTTAATAAAGATGTTGAAATGCTGATCAATAAAGTATTCTCTATTCACATTTGAATAATAAATTTCTAGGTTTTAAAGAAAATAACTCAACTCAAATTAAAATACGAGGAACTTCAATTAGTTATCTTTTATCAATTCAATACTATGCCGAAATTTGAAAAATTAACTTTACCTAATGAAGGCGAGATAATAACTTTTAATCAAGGCAAACCTAATGTTCCTAATAATCCAATTGTCCCATTTATAAGGGGTGATGGTACTGGAGTTGATATTTGGCCTGCTACTCAAATCGTTCTTGATTCAGCGATTAAAAAAAGCTATGGAGATGAAAGAAAAATTAATTGGTTTAAAGTCTATGCAGGCGATGAAGCTTGTGAACTTTATGGAACATATAACTACCTGCCTCAAGATACTATTGAAGCAATCAAACACTTTGGTGTAGCTATCAAAGGTCCTTTGACAACTCCCATCGGTGGAGGTATCAGATCTCTTAATGTTGCATTAAGGCAAATATTTGATTTATATAGCTGTGTTAGACCATGCAAATATTATTCAGGAACCCCAAGCCCTCACAAAAACCCCCAAAATTTAGACGTTATCGTTTATAGAGAAAATACTGAGGATATTTACATGGGAATTGAATGGGAAGCAGAAGATAATAATTGTCTTGAATTAATTAATCACCTAAATAACATTGTCATACCAAAAAGTAAAAATTTAAAAAATAGATCCATACCAAACGGATCAGGTATAGGAATAAAACCAGTGAGTAAATCTGGTAGCCAAAGGCATATAAGAAAAGCCATTGAACATGCTAAAAGATTATCTGGAGATAAAAGGCATGTGACTCTTGTACATAAAGGTAATATTATGAAATATACAGAAGGTGCATTTAGAGATTGGGGATATGAATTAGCAGTAAATGAATTTAGAGAAGATTGCATAACAGAAAGAGAAAGCTGGATTTTAGATAATATTCAGAAGAATCCAGAAATTACAATTGAAAATAATGCTCGAAAAATTGAGCCAGGTTATGACAAGCTTACAAATAACAAAAAAGCATTCATTTGCGAAGAAATAAAAGAAGTTATTGCATCAATATCAAATTCTCACGGAGATGGAAAATGGAGAGAGTTAATTCTAGTTGATGATCGGATAGCTGATAGTATATTTCAACAAATTCAAACTCGACCTCAAGAATATTCAATTCTTGCAACATTAAACCTTAATGGAGACTATGTTTCTGATGCAGCTGCAGCAATTGTTGGAGGCCTAGGTATGGCTCCCGGTGCAAATATTGGAGATAATGCAGCAATTTTCGAAGCTACGCACGGTACTGCTCCAAAACATGCAGGCTTAAACAAGATTAATCCAGGCTCAGTAATTCTTAGTGGTGTAATGATGCTTGAATATTTTGGGTGGGATGAAGCAGCTAACTTAATAACTAACGGTTTAAGTAAGGCAATAGAGCAAAAAAAAGTCACCTATGATCTTGCACGCTTAATGGAACCAAAAGTAGAACCCCTATCCTGCAGCAGTTTTGCTGAAGAGATTATCTCAAATTTCTAATTTTAAAAATTATTTTTATTTTCAAAAACTTTCCAAATATTAACCAGTGATTCTTTAGTACCAATGTTTCCAGGATGAGTAACAATAGGAAGTTTCTCGCCATTTTTTAGGTTGTAAGTCACCACCGAAATGCCTGTTAAAATCTGTCCTTCAAGATAAACATAATCTGCATTAAGTCCATTTCTAAGAATCAAATTTGTTGTTATTCCACCTTTTGAAATCAAATATCCTATTTCATACTTCAAATCTGCGACTAATTCAGCAATAAAACAAGCAAGTAAATTATAAAAATTAAATAGTTCAGAAGAATCTAAGGAAATAAATTTTCTTGAAGTAAACAAAACAGGAGTTTTTCCTTTCTCAAAAGAAAATCTAATTTCTTTCAAAAATTTATTTTTAAAAAAATTCCTTCGCTTATGATTATTTTCTGATGAAGTAATTTTAAAGAATTCAAAAACATCTAATTCAACTGGATTACAATTACTTATCTCTAATAAATTATTCAATTGTATTGTTGAAAGTTCTACATAAGATCCAACAATTATCAGTCCTGGAAGAAAACTCTTTTCTTTATTTCTTATTCTTAAATTAGAGAAAAATATTTCACTCTGAGAGACACTTTTTTTATCAGAAATTGAACTTATAAAACTTGCTGCAGTTCGAAAAAGGAATTTTTTGTGTTTTATTAATTTTTTAATTACTAAAGAAAATTTTTTTAGTTGAGAATAATTTGCTGCATCTACAATGACATGTTTATTATTCTTCAAGTTGTTTAGTCTATTAAAAACAATATTATTTTCTTGACCATTTAGCATTTCAATATCTGACAATAAAAGATTTTGAATATCTTCAAGATTTATTTGAGATTTACTCTGCTGAAATAAAAGATTCTTGACATTACTTGTCGCATATCCAAAAATTTTATCTGTTGCAAAAATTGTTTGACTAATAGGGGTTTTATCAACAAAATGAGATCCATTAATTGTAAATCTTTTACCCTCTATGAAAGCTGGAATATGAAAAGTAGCATCAAATGGACCTAAGCAACTATTCAGAGCACTTGGCTCTAAAAAGTTATGTCCTCGAAGAGTAGAGTCTCCTCTACTTATAAAAATAATTTTTTCTTCGTAGGCTCGAGAAGCAATTACAGTTTTAAGATTTTCGCAAATTTCCTCTATTGTTAATTTCGCATCATTTTCCGATAGTGATCTTGTATTAGCCAAAATAAAAAATAAATTAGATTTAGATTCAAAACCTTTGACTAAAGTTGAGCAGTCCCACTTAAGCAGTAACAAGCAATCATAAACAGTTTGAGAGCCTGTGGGATCATCATCTATAACGACAAATTTCATAAGTATTGCATAATTACTTAAGAGATTTTATTTGTATTGAGGCATTTAACCTTTTACTATCATTTGAAGGAATCATAATTTTTCTAAATCCATCAACAAAAGAATTTCGAGGACTAGTCCAAGGTTCGAGACATATCATTCTTCTAGGAGGATCACTCCAAATAACGCCTAAATCAAAAGGATATGGATGATTTAAAGTTAACTCTCTTTTAAAAATTTTATCTCGAAAAGAGCTTCTCCCGGAAGTATACATAAGTAGATCAACTCCTGAATTAATTTTGTTTAATTCAACCAAGGTATTACTAATAATGTTTCTTTCTTGATCCTGACAATTAAGCGGATTATCAATAAACTCCAAATTTTTGAAATCTGAAACATTAAAATAAGGATGCAAACCAAAATTTATAGGCATAACAAAGTCTGTTTTATTGTGGATTATAATTTCAAATTCTAAACAGTTAATCTTTAAGGTAACTTCTATTCTTAGTTCGAAATCGAAAGGATAATATTTTTTTGTTTTTTTAGATGCATTTAAGAATAAGCATAAAATTTTTTCATTTTCATTGAAGGAGTATTCCCATTGCAAATCCCTGGCGAAACCATGTTGTGGTAATTGCAAATAACCATTTCCAAATACTGAACTAGAGGTATTGAGATTTCCACATATTGGAAACAAGATTGGAATACCTCCCCTAATACTTTTTGTCTTGTCCATAAATCTTTTTTGATCGAAATAAAGTATTTCATTACCGTCCGAAACCCAATTTGTAATAACGCCTCCTCTTTCAGGACAAAATTTAATATAGTTATTTTTATCTAATCTAAAGACAAAAATTCCTTGCTCTTTATTAGATAATTCAAGTTTCACAATTATTACTTAAAGAGAATCAACCCAATCCAAAATATGCTGATTAACTAATTCAGGTATCTCATCATGAGGACAATGTCCTGCATCAAGAATTATTTCTTTTGTATTCTTTGGTGTAAATTTTTTGTATAGATTTCTTTTTTTTGGAGTGTTCATCCATGGATCTTTTCCGCCCCAGAGAAGTAATAATGGTGCATTTAATTTTGCGAATAACTTGTCCAAGGGCAATCCCTGAGGACCTGATGGGTTAAATACACTTCTAAAAACATTAAAAGCTCCGAAATCTAGCGAAGGCTTCCTTATTGATTCAACTAAAAAATCGTCAACATTTTTTTTATCAACATAGACTTGGTTCAAAGTTTTTTTAATATTTTTTGGATTTCTCATATTCTCAAAAATCAAACGTTGAAGAACAATATTTTTCAAAAATATGCCAGCAACTGTTTCAATTGAAGTTTGGAACATATTCTTTTTGATAGTTTTTTCTTCACTAAAATATCCAGCAGCATTAAGTAATATCACTCCTGCGTTTAACTCATTTAATTCTGCACCAGCTGCTAAAGCTGCATAACCACCTAATGAATTTCCAACAACAATTGTAGGTTTTTTTATTTTCTCTTTTACATATGCGACAACCTGATCTTTCCATAAAGATCCTGAGTATTCGACGTCTTGAGGCTTAGGACTTTTTCCAAAACCGAGTAAATCTACTGCATGAACTTCGTATTTTGTACTCAAGACAGGAATATTAAATCTCCAATGATCAGTAGAAGCACCAAAACCATGAATTAATAAAATTGCGTATTCTTTTGATGTTTTCTCAGGCTTAGCTGAAACAGTATGTATTGGGTAATTTAAAAAATTCCAGTCATAATTTACATCACTATCTAATAGAGCTGATTTTTCCATTTAATGAAAATACTATATTGATTAATATTAATAAAATTATTTCCTAAAGAAGACCTACAGGATCAGCTGCAACATCATCTGAAATTTTATTGCCATCATTTGGTGGCTTATCTTTTAGAACAATTCTCAGGAGAACAGGTGCAAGAAATGTAGTTCCTATAACCATTAATAAAATAGCTGCTTCAAGAGAAGGAGTTAACAACTTAGCGCTTGTTCCTAGCCCAAGGAAAATTAAACCAACCTCTCCTCTAGGCATCATGCCCAAACCTACAACTAATCTATTTGTAGGTTTATCACTCGAAAATACCCATCCTGCAGCAATTTTTCCAATAATTGCTACAACTAGTAAAAATCCTGCAACTACAAGAGCTGACCTACTTGTTGGATCAAGTGGATTGATAACTGATAAATCCATTCCAGCGCCTACTAATACGAAGAAAATAGTTGCGAATAAGGATACTAAAGGTAAAACGGATTGTTGAATTGCGTGATTATTTTTAGAACTACTAAGAATTAGTCCAGCGGCAAAAGCACCTAAAGCTGCTTCCAATCCAATAGCTGTTGCGACAAAACAACACAGCACAAGTATTACAAAGGAAGCTACCACTACAGCTCCGGGAGCCTTTAATCTATCTAATAACCAATCAAACCCTGGTGCTGCCGTTCTACTTAATGCGATAGCAGCAATAACAAATACTACAGCTGCAGCAACTAATTTAACTATAGGAGCAATTTCTAAATTGCCTCCTGCAGCAAGAGCCACAACAACGGCCAGAATTACAATACCCAAAATATCGTCTAGCACTGCTGCACCAATAACAATCTGACCTTCTCTGGTTTTTAAATATCCCAACTCACCAAAAACACTAGCAGTAATTCCTATACTTGTTGCTGTCATAGATGCTCCAGCAAAAACTGCTGGAATTAGATCTACCTGGAAGATAAACATTAATCCAAAAGTTCCAAAAGCAAAAGGTAAAATTACACCAGCCATAGCAACTGTAAATGCCTGAGCTCCTACAGCTACTAATTCCTCTAACTCACTTTCTAATCCTGTTAAAAATAAAAGAGCATATAAGCCGAGAGTTGCTACTGCTTGGAGGGATGGAAAACTTTCGAAATAAACATCAGGTACTGCTTCTGGAGGGATTGACGCCAACGAGCTAATAACATTTACAAGTCCTTCATTTAATTCGGTTCCAGCCGAGGGCGGTATCAACAAATGGAATCCTGATGCCCCTATTACTACCCCTGCAAGAAGCTCGCCTACTATCGTTGGTAAACTTAGTCTTACTAATACTTCTGCTAATGCTCTTGCAGCTAAAAATATCAATAGAAACCTTATAACTCCTATCAACGTTTCAGCAACTTCTAAATCATGTGCACTTAATTCAGCAAGTAAACAATACATATGAAATGAGATAAAAAATAAACTACCTAATTGGAAGATAGTTTATTGAGGGCCCACTTTAAGAAATATGTAAGAAAAAAGCAAAAATACTCAACAAGTGTGGATCTGAAGTTACAACAAAGAAATTTTCAAAAAAATGGCTATTGTCTGTTATATGGCTAATCCAATGAATTCCAACGAACCCTTCGATCTACGTTTGCCTACTCCTGGATGCTACTTAGATCCTGAGAAAGCTGGTATGGATTCTGATGCTGTTTTTCAAGGAATGACAGCCCATCTATTTTATACTCTTGGAAAGTTAGCCACTTCCGCAAGTCCTCACGACTTGTACATGGCTTTAAGTTATGCAGTTAAAGATAGGCTAATGACAAGATATTTAGCCAGTCAAGAAGTCATAAGAAAAAAACCACAAAAAACAGTCGCATACTTATCAGCAGAATTTTTAATTGGCCCTCAATTGAGTAATAACCTTCTAAATCTTGGAATAACTCAAGAGGCAGAAAATGCTTTGAAAAGGTTTGGCATTGAATCATTGTCAACAATCCTTGAAGTTGAAGAAGAGCCTGGATTAGGAAATGGTGGACTTGGCAGACTTGCAGCTTGTTATATGGAATCATTAGCATCTCTACAAGTTCCAGCAGTTGGTTATGGAATTAGATATGAATTTGGAATATTCAATCAGTTAATTAGGGATGGTTGGCAAGTTGAAGTAACTGACAAATGGCTAAAAGGTGGATGGCCATGGGAACTTCCACAACCAGACGAATCATGTTTCGTTGGTTTTGGAGGCAGAACTGAAAGTTATAGAGATGATAAAGGGAACTACAGATCAAGATGGATCCCCTCTGAACATGCTATTGGAGTACCTCATGATGTTCCAGTTTTAGGATACAGAGTTAATACATGTGACAGATTAAGATTATGGAGAGCTGATGCAACTGAAAGTTTTGACTTTTATGCATTCAATATTGGTGATTATTATGGTGCAGTAGAAGAAAAAGTTGCATCTGAAACACTTTCAAAAGTTCTATATCCAAATGATGGAACTGACGAAGGTAGAAGATTAAGACTCAAACAACAACACTTTTTTGTAAGTTGTTCTCTTCAAGATATGTTGAGAAGCCTTGAAAAAAGATCGATACCAATAACAGAATTCCCTAAGCATTGGACAGTCCAATTAAATGATACCCACCCTGCAATTGCAGTTGCTGAATTAATGCGACTTCTTATTGACCAATATCAAATCGGCTGGGATAAAGCTTGGAATATAACAACCACATCAGTTGCTTATACCAACCACACATTACTACCAGAAGCCTTAGAGAAATGGGATTTAGGTTTATTTAACGATCTTCTTCCCCGTCATCTAGAAATTATTTATGAAATTAATTGGAGATTTCTACAGCAATTAAGACTACGTTATCCTGGAGATGACAAGATCCTTCAAAAACTTTCAATAATTGATGAAGAAGGTTCCAAATCAGTTCGGATGGCTCACTTAGCTACTATTGGAGCCCATCATGTAAATGGTGTTGCAGCTCTTCACTCAGATCTAATAAAAAGACAACTTATGCCTGAATTCGCAGCATTATGGCCTGAGAAATTTACAAATGTAACTAATGGGGTTACTCCAAGAAGATGGGTTGCCTTATCCAATCCATCATTATCTAACCTTTTAGAAGAAGAAGTTGGTCAAAATTGGATAACAAATATGGAACTTCTTAAAAAGTTAGAAGAAAAAAAAGATGATAACAATTTTTTAGAAAAATTTGAGGAAACTAAACTAAATGGCAAAAGAAAATTAGCTAGTTTTATTCATTCAAAAACGGGAATACTTGTAGATCCATCAAGTTTATTTGATGTTCAAGTAAAAAGAATACATCAATATAAAAGGCAACATTTAAACGCTCTTCAAATTATTGCTCAATATTTAAGAATCAAAAATGGTACAAACAAATATGAAGTACCAAGAACAATAATATTTGGAGGTAAAGCTGCACCAGGCTACTTTATGGCAAAGCTGATGATTCGATTTATAAATGGTATTGCTGACGTAGTCAATTCTGATCCAGATATGGATGGTCTATTAAGAGTTGTTTTTCTACCAGACTATAACGTTAAACTTGGTGAAATAGTTTATCCTGCAACGGATCTTTCAGAACAAATCTCAACTGCTGGGAAAGAAGCATCTGGAACTGGAAATATGAAATTTGCCATGAACGGAGCGTTAACTATTGGAACCTTAGATGGAGCTAATGTTGAATTAAGAGATCTTGTAAAAAAAGAGAATTTCTTCCTTTTTGGTAAAACTGAAAGCGAAATTATGAATTTAAAAAATAATAATTATTCCCCAAAAACTTTTATTGATCAATGTCCAGAACTTAAAGAGGTTATACGCCTAATTGAAATAGGCCACTTTAGCAATGGGGATAAAGAATTATTTAAACCATTATTAAATAGCTTGACCGGATATGATCCATTCTTTGTTATGGCTGACTTTGAAGACTACCTAAACAAACAGGATGAAGTCAGTGAATGCTGGAATAATAAAAAAGCTTGGAATAAAATGGCATTATTAAATACTGCTAGATCCGGATATTTTTCTTCTGATCGATCTATTAGAGAGTACTGCAAATCTATTTGGAAAGTATCTCCAATGCCAGTTGAAATTACTTGCGATGTTGAAGAGTTAACTAATTAATATTTTTCTTATCTGGTGAATCTGGAGTTTGATGAAATAATCTATTCAAAATTAATCGATCCATATTTAATGGGTCAGGGGCTAATTCATTAGCAATTTCTTTAAATTTAGATTCAATATTGTTTGTAATTTTTGCATCAAATATTCTTTCCATTAATGCTTCAATTGAATATAAATAGGCATTAACACTTTCAAGTTCATCTAAAGCTTCAGTAATTTCTGTATAAGAAATATGTTTTTCTTCTGGACTGATATCTTCATTTGATTCTCTTTCAGATAATTCTCTCTGCAACTCATCAGTAATTTTTGTACAAAGAGTTCTGAAAGATTGAATAGATGCCCAATTCAATTCTTGTTGCTGCTTAAAAGTAGGAAATTCTCTAATCAGACGATCATGCTCTTTATAAAATCTCTGACAATCAGAGCATTGACATGGTTCTTCAGCCAAAAGAAAATATAATTCTTTTTATATCATCTCACTATTTGGGCAAAATTGTAGGGCCATCCAATAATTCGTCATTTTCATCGAGTGAATCTGGACTATCTGGCAAAGGTATCTCTATACTAGTAACCAAATTAATAACATCTCTCAGTCTCATAGAATCAGCAAACCATCCCATTGCTTGCTCGGCATCGCCTCTTTTTTCAGCATCATTTGCTTGATCTTCGTGAGCTTCCGCCAAAAGAGCAAGCCAGCAAAGGCATCTTGCTTGAACTATTGAAAGATCTAAATCATTAGGTTGGGATTTAGAAATGCGTTCATGCTCTTGTTGAATTAAGAGCTTTAAACGCATATCATGCAACTTAGCCATAAAAGATTTTCTACTAACTATACGCTAGCTAGAGAGTAGCAAGTTTGCACACATACTACATATAGTTTTTTATTTTTACGGGACTGGCGGGAGTCGAACCCACGACCTACGGTTTAGGAAACCGTTGCTCTATCCTGCTGAGCTACAGCCCCAATAGATGATTTTTGGAGTATTAAGCATTATGCTAAATGAAAGCAGGAGAGGCAATCGCAAGAAAGTTTTATTTTGTTTCCAAAATAAAACTTTCTTGAGGAAAGTCCGGGCTCCCACATGGTCAGGCTTGCTGGGTAATTCCCAGTGCGGGTAACCGTGAGGATAGTGCCACAGAAACATACCGCCTAATACTTTATGTATGGCAAGGGTGCAAGGGTGTGGTAAGAGCGCACCAGCAACATTGAGAAGTGTTGGCTAGGTAAACCCCGGCTGGGAGCAAGGCTTAGTAGATTTATGACCATTAAACAATCTACTTTTAAGCGCCGCTTGAGACTATGAAGTAATTCTAGTCCTAGATAGATGATTGCCCATCTTAATTAATTAAGATGAACAGAACCCGGCTTATGACCTGCTTTCTAATTATTGTGATTATCCAAATCAGATGACAAATATAATTAACGCAAAGAGGATTAATGAAATAACTACTTTTTTAGAGTCTTTAAATATTAAATCAAAAAGATTTTCTGAAATAATTAGAACTCAAAATATTTCAATTATTCAAGATTTTAATCAAGCATTTATCCACTCCTCGGAAGACAAAATTTTAAATTATGAAAAACTAGAATTTTTCGGAGATGCAGTCCTCAGATTAGCGGCTTCTAATTTTATTGAAAAAAAATATCCTCAAATGAGTGTAGGAGAAAGATCAGAGCTAAGAGCACAAATTGTAAGTGATGAATGGTTAACTAAATTAGGGGAAAAAATTGATATAGAAAAATTAATAATTAAAGGACCTAAAGCTCTTGGTGATGAAAATTCAAAAAATACTATTATTGGTGAAGCTACAGAAGCTTTAATCGGTGCCGTTTACAAGTGCTTTAATTCCATTAAGGAAGTAAATCTTTGGTTAGATGATATTTGGGAGCAAGATTCAGAAATATTTTTAAAAGCTCCATATAAATTCAAATCAAAAACAGTATTGCAAGAGTGGTGTCAAAGTAAAGGTTTTGATTTGCCAGTCTATAAAATAATTGAAATCTCCAAGAAAAATGGGGACCCTAAAAGATTTTCTTGCGATATATTTATCGAAGGATTAAAAGAATCATCTGCATTCGGAAAATCCCATAAACAAGCAGAAACAAATGCAGCTAGAGTTTTGATAGAAAAATTTATTACTATAGGTAAAATCTAATTTTTATACTATTTCTAAATTTGTTAGCTGAAAAGTTATGAGTTTATCCCAATTACCTCCTTCAAAAAGAACCGCTGCTCTTTTTTTTGTAACTCTTTGTACAAACCCTTTGTATCCTCTATAGATAGAATTGGAGTCTTTTACAACAACAAAAGATCCAGGGAGTATGGGTTTAGTAGATAATTCCATAAAACACTCTTTCTAATACAATATATGATAAATAAAAATGAATGGTTGACTGTTGGATTGATAACATCATGTCATGGAATTAATGGACAGGTAAAGGTTAAATCTCTAAGTGATTTTGAAGAAAGATTTTTAAAACCGGGAATTAGATGGTTGCAAAAAGAAAATGAACCTCCATCAAAAATAGAACTTATATCTGGTTTCAAACAGCCTGGTAAAGAGACCTTCATAGTTAAGTTCCAAGGAATAAATACAAGAAATCATGCAGAAAAAATGAAAAAATTTAAAATTCTTGTCAAAGCCGATACACTACCCAAATTACAAAAGGAAGAATACCACTTGTTAGAACTCGTAAATCTTGAGGTCAAGACTTTAGAAAATGATGAATTAAAAAATATTGGGAAAGTGGTCAATTTAGAAAATGAGAAAAATAATTTACTTGTTATTGAACTATATAAAAATCAAAAAAAAGTTCTCATACCATTTGTTAAAGAAATAGTCCCATTAGTAGATATAAAAAATAATTTTCTAATCATCAATCCTCCAAATGGACTTTTGGAGCTATAAATTAAAAAAATAAAAATTTGTAAGAAACTTATTATTCAACAGTTACACTTTTAGCTAAATTTCTTGGTTGATCCACGTCAAGTCCCCTGTGAGCTGCAATATGGTAACTCAATAATTGTATAGGCAATATATTAAGTAAAGGTGAAATCCATTCATTAGAGGAAGGAACTTTCATTAAATAATCAAAGATTTCAGTTCCATTACATTCAGGAGCAATACCAATCAAATATGAATCTCTAGCTTTTGCTTCTTGAGCATTACTGATAACTTTATCAAAAACCTCGCCAGGGGAAGCAATAGAAATTACAGGTACTTTTTTATCTAACAAAGCTATTGGACCATGTTTCATTTCACCAGCAGGATATCCAGCTGCATGAATGTAACTAATTTCTTTAAGTTTTAACGCGCCTTCAAGGGCAATAGGATAATTTATTCCTCTTCCTAAAAAAATAACATCTTTAATATTAAAAAAGTCATGCGCTAACTTTTCTGAAGATTTATTATGTTTCTCTAAGAGATCTTCAAGTAATGGCGGAAGTTTTATAAGTTCGTTGATTAATTTTCCTATTTCATCAGGACTTTGATTACCTTTAATTTGTGCAAATTTTATGGCTAATCCATAAAAAGAAAGTAATTGAGCAAAAAAAGTTTTTGTTGCTGCGACTCCAACTTCTATTCCTGCACAGATATCAATTATGTTTGAGACTTGCCTTCCTATGGAACTCTCTTTTCTATTTGTTATTGCAATAAGATTGGGTTTAAATTTTTCATTTTCAATTGAAGAACGTCTTTTAATTTCCATATCGACAGCAGCAATTGTATCAGCAGTTTCACCAGATTGAGTAACTCCAATAGTTAATGTATTTGGCAATAGTGGAGGTGGTGAATATCGAAATTCGCTTGCGTAAAATACATTCGTAGGGATACCAGAAAATTGCTCTAATAAAAAGCTGCCCACCATTGCAGCATGTTTACTTGTACCACAAGCAATAATTTCAATTCTTTCTATTGATTCAAAATACTCTGTATCAAATGGATAGTTGATTTGATATTGACCATTATCTGAGTTCTTAATTAAATAATTTTCCAACCAGTTTTTTGCA
The DNA here is from genome assembly GCA_902565305.1 of uncultured Prochlorococcus sp. Classification (GTDB taxonomy): domain Bacteria; phylum Cyanobacteriota; class Cyanobacteriia; order PCC-6307; family Cyanobiaceae; genus Prochlorococcus_A. Next base: position 23,121 of record CACFEJ010000009.1, on the reverse strand, counting down.
GTCTGTGGCTGATCATATATCTCTTTCAACATGTAATGTTTGAAATTCATCTTATCCATTTTTTGCTCTGAGACTTTTAAAGAAAGTGGATTTCTATATTGTCTCTCGTTGCTTGAGTCATATATTTCAATTCCAAGCGGAGTCAACAAAGCTATTTCTTCATCCTCCATAGGCAAAATAATATTAGTAAAGTTTGCAATGGCTGGAGTATCACTAGCACAAATAAATTCTCCTTCACCCAAACCAATAATCAAGGGGGCTTGTCTTCTTGCAACTACCAAAGAGGTTGGAGCACCAGACCATAAAACAGCTAAAGCATAAGATCCTTCTAAATCCGATAATACATTTCTCACAGCTACTAATAATGTTGACCCATTATTCTCAAGATTAAGTTTATTTAATGTATTTAACTCTCTTTGAATTAGATGGGGAATTACCTCGGTATCTGTATCAGAATTAAAAATAATACCCTCTTTCTCTAATTTATTTTTTAAATCTTGGAAATTTTCAATAATGCCATTTTGAACAACTGCTATATTTCCTGAACTATCAGTATGAGGATGTGCATTTTTAACCTCAGGCTTTCCATGCGTTGCCCATCTGGTATGTCCTATACCAACAGTTCCGGGAATATTATGAGCATTAAGATTATTTATTAAATTCTTGAGTTTCCCCTCTGCTTTATTACAGGAAATACAATTTGTTTCGGAATTTATTATTGCAATACCTGCAGAATCATAACCTCTGTATTCAAGCTTTTCTAAACCATTAATTAATAGTGGTAAAGCTTTTTTATATCCAGTTACAGCAACTATTCCACACATACGAATTTTTTTTTCAATTATATTGAAATAAAATGCGTATTTACTAAAACATGGACTCTCTTAAAACTGCACTATAAAAATTAATATGCTAAACCCATACTCCTAGAAGTCTCATCTCCTAGATAGACACGGATACTTAAAAAATCTGTGGGACATGCCGTTTCACATCTTTTGCAACCTACACAATCTTCTGTTCTAGGAGATGAAGCGATTTGGCCAGCTTTACAGCCGTCCCAAGGAACCATCTCTAAAACATCAAGTGGGCAAGCCCTTACACATTGGGTACAACCAATGCAAGTGTCATAAATTTTAACTGCGTGTGACATGTAAAAATTGTCTTTTGAACCTCGTTTTATAATACTATTGTCTTACAAAGAAATTAAAAAAATTAAGATATGCTTCACTCTTGTTAACTCTAGGGCATAAAATCATATAGATAATTAGTAACTTCCATAAACTATGTCACAAGAAATCCTCGAAAAAGTCTGTTCTATTGTTTCAGAACAATTAAGCGTTGAAGCAGGAGAAGTCAAATCAGATTCAAATTTCCAAAATGATTTAGGTGCAGATTCTCTAGATACTGTTGAATTAGTCATGGCCCTTGAAGAAGCATTTGATATCGAAATTCCTGATGAAGCAGCTGAAGGAATAGCAACTGTTGGCGATGCAGTAAAATTCATCGAAGAAAAAAAAGGTTAGTCTAGGATGCCAAATTTCCATCGAGTAGTTATTACTGGTATCGGAGCAGTAACTCCAATTGGTAATAACATTGATGAATATTTAGTCGGTCTTCAAACAGGTACTAATGGGGTTTCAGATATTACTCTCTTTGATCCTGAACAACATCCCTGCAAATTTGCTGCAGAAGTAAAAAATCTTCAATCTGAAAATTTTATTGAAGCTAAAGAATCCAAAAGATGGGATCGTTTTTCCCAGTTTGGAGTTATTGCTGCAAAGCAAGCCTTTAATGATTCAGGACTTAAAATTACTGAAGATAATGCATCAAGAATTGGAGTGATTATTGGTTCTGGTGTTGGAGGCTTACTAACTATGGAAAGTCAAGCTCAAATATTGAGTCATAAAGGGCCTAAAAGAGTAAGTCCATTTACAGTCCCAATGATGATTCCAAACATGGCCACTGGATTGGCTGCAATCGCTTTAGGTGCAAAAGGACCAAGTTCCTCTGTTTCCACCGCTTGCGCTGCTGGTTCAAATGCAATTGGTGATTCTTTTAGATTACTCCAACTTGGGAAAGCAGATGCAATGATCTGTGGGGGAGCAGAAGCAAGTATTACACCTCTCGGAGTAGCTGGTTTTGCCAGTGCCAAAGCTCTTTCTTCCAGAAATGAAAGCCCTCAGACTGCTAGCAGACCTTTTGATGCAGAAAGAGATGGATTTGTTATTGGAGAGGGATCTGGAATTCTTGTTTTAGAAACTTTAGAAAATGCACAAAAAAGGAATGCGAGAATTTATGCAGAAATAGTTGGTTATGGAACAACATGTGATGCTCATCATATAACTGCTCCATCTCCAGGAGGAATTGGAGGCGCCGAAGCTATCAAATTAGCAATTGAAGACGCTTGTCTTAGCCTTGAAAAAGTTGATTACATAAATGCTCATGGAACAAGTACATCAGCTAATGATAAAAATGAAACTTCTGCAATTAAATCTATTTTTAGAGACAGATCTTACCTCATTCCTGTAAGCTCTACTAAGTCGATGACAGGTCATCTCCTAGGAGGCTCAGGAGGTATAGAAGCTGTAGCTTGTATACTTTCTTTGACACATAATTTTATCCCTCCTACAATTAACTACGTAAATCGTGATCCTGAATGTGATCTTGATTATGTACCAAATAATGCAAGAGAAACTCAAGTAGGAGTTGCTCTTTCTAATTCTTTCGGCTTTGGTGGTCACAATGTTTGCCTTGCTTTCAGCAAAATGAATTGAAGACAACCAATTCTGTATTTCCAACTTAACTTACTTTAAAACAATGGTCGCTGCATCTGTTTCATTAGAATCACTTTGTGTAAATAGTATAAGAATGCTTGCTGTAGATGCAGTAAATAAATCTAATAGTGGACATCCTGGATTACCCATGGGATGTGCTCCTATGGGTTATGCATTATGGCAAAACATACTTAATCACAACCCTAATAACCCAAAATGGTTCAATAGAGACCGTTTTGTATTATCAGCTGGTCATGGCTGTATGCTGTTATATTCCTTGCTTCATTTGACAGGATATAAATCAGTTTCCATTGAAGATATTAAAGAATTTAGGCAATGGGGATCAAAAACTCCTGGACATCCAGAAACATTCGAAACTGAAGGTGTTGAAGTTACAGCTGGGCCTCTTGGAGCAGGAATTTCAAATGCAGTTGGTTTGGCAATAGCTGAAACACATTTAGCAGCTAAATTTAATAAGCCTGATTGCAATATCGTTGATCACTATACTTACGTAATAATGGGTGATGGCTGTAATCAAGAAGGTATTGCATCAGAGGCCTGCTCATTAGCTGGTCATCTTAAGCTTGGAAAATTAATTGCACTCTATGACGATAATCAAATTACTATTGATGGGAGAACCGACGTATCTTTTACAGAAGATGTCTTAAAAAGATACGAAGCTTATGGATGGCATGTACAACATGTTGAAGATGGGAATCATGATGTTAAAGGCATCACTGAAGCTATTGAAAAAGCAAAATTAATTACAGACAAGCCCTCAATTATAAAAATTTCTACAATCATAGGTTATGGTTCTCCAAATAAATCAGATACTGCTGGCATTCATGGAGCAGCTGTTGGAGAAGAAGAAGCTGCATTAACTAGAGAGTTTCTAAATTGGGAATATGCTCCATTTGAAATACCCGATGAAGTATATGCGCATTTTAGAAAATCAATAAACAAAGGTGAAAATTTAGAGAAAGAATGGGATTCTAAATTTGAAGAATATCAAAACAAATATCCCTCAGAAGGAGCCGAATTATACAGAATGTTAAAAGGCCAATTACCTGAAAATTGGGACTCTGATCTCCCTTCTTATACACCTGATGATAAAGGATTAGCCACCAGAAAGCATTCACAAATATGTTTAGGTGCATTGGGTCCTAACCTACCTGAATTAATTGGTGGATCCGCAGATTTAACTCACTCTAACTACACAGACATCAAAGGAGAAACCGGTTCATTTCAGCCTCATAGTCCTGAAAAAAGATATTTACACTTTGGTGTAAGAGAGCATGCAATGGCAGCTGTACTTAATGGCATTGCCTATCACAATAGTGGTCTTATTCCTTATGGTGGGACCTTCCTTGTTTTCGCCGATTATATGAGAGGTTCAATGAGGCTTTCGGCACTCAGCGAACTTGGAGTCATCTATGTATTAACCCATGATTCAATTGGTGTAGGAGAAGACGGCCCAACTCATCAACCTATTGAAACTATCCCTTCACTTCGTGCCATGCCTAACATGCTAGTTTTCAGACCAGGAGATGGAAATGAAACAAGCGGAGCTTATAAACTTGCTATTCAAAATAGAAAAAGACCTTCTGCCCTTTGTTTAAGTAGACAAGGTATGCCAAATCAAGAAAATACCTCGATCGACAAAGTTGCCCTAGGAGGATATATAGTTTCGGATTGCGAAGGTACACCAGATCTAATATTTATTGGTACTGGAAGCGAACTAAATCTTTGCATCGAAGCAAGTAAGGAAATTTCAAGCTTAGGTAAAAAAATTAGAGTTGTTTCTATGCCTTGTGTAGAACTTTTTGAAGAGCAAGAAGAATCTTACAAAGAAAGTGTTTTACCCAGTAGTGTGAAAAAGAGAGTTGTAGTAGAAGCTGCTCATTCATTTGGTTGGCATAAATATACAGGTTTTGATGGTATTTGTATCACTATGGATAGGTTTGGTGCATCAGCACCAGGTGGAGAATGTATGAAAAATTTTGGATTTACAGTCGAAAACGTAGTTAATAAAACGAAAGAAATTCTATAACTTGTAATTGATAACTAGACTGAAGTATTACATTCTTCAAGTTTATCTTTTAGCTGATCTAGGGATTCATCTGAAATCTTTGAATTCATTGGACAATGTTTTGGGCCACACATTGAACAAAACTCAGCCTTTTTAAAGATCTCTTCAGGGAGTGTTTCATCATGGTACTGTTTTGCCCTTTCTGGATCTAATGAAAGTTCGAATTGTTTATTCCAATCGAAGTTATACCTTGCATGACTAAGTTCATCATCTCGATCCCGAGCGCCAGCTCTATGTCTTGCTATATCAGCAGCGTGTGCAGCTATTTTATAAGCAATTAATCCTTCTCGTACATCTTCTGCATTTGGAAGTCCTAGATGTTCTTTTGGGGTTACATAACATAGCATCGAAGTTCCATACCACCCTGCCATCGCAGCCCCAATAGCACTTGATATATGGTCATAACCAGGAGAAATATCTGTTACTAATGGACCAAGTACATAGAAAGGGGCTTCTGAACATTCTTCCATTTGCTTTCTTACATTAAACTCAATTTGATCCATAGGGACATGACCAGGACCTTCAACCATTACTTGAACATTATGTTCCCATGCTCTTCTAGTTAGCTCGCCTAAGGTCTTTAATTCAGCTAGCTGAGCATCATCAGAAGCATCATGCAAACATCCAGGCCTTAATGAATCTCCTAGAGAAAAAGTACAATCATATTTCTTGAAAATCTCGCAGATATCATCAAACCTTGTATAGAGAGGATTTTGTTTAAAATGATGTAACATCCATTGGGCTAAAATACCTCCCCCTCTACTGACAATTCCAGTAATTCTTCCTTTAACTTTTGGCAAATGCTCTATTAATAGACCAGCATGAATAGTTTGATAATCTACACCCTGCTGACAATGTTTTTCAATAATATGCAGAAAATCGTCTTCTGTTAGTCTATCTATTGAACCATGAACACTTTCTAAAGCTTGATAAACAGGAACAGTTCCTATGGGAACAGAAGATTCTTGAATAATTGCTTGTCGGACTTCATCTAAATTTACTCCTCCCGTAGAAAGATCCATAACCGTATCCGCACCATATTTAACAGCAAGTTTGAGCTTTTCTACTTCTTCATTGATATCACTTGCATTAGGGGAAGCACCAATATTGGCATTAACTTTGCATCTAGAAGCAATGCCTATAGACATTGGCTCAAGATTCAAATGATTAATATTAGCTGGAATAATTAATCTTCCTCTTGCCACTTCCTCCATTATTAAAGAAGAAGGTAGATTCTCTTTTTTAGCAACAAAATCCATTTCTTCAGTGATATATCCATTTCTCGCAAAGTTCATTTGAGTTACATTGTCTTTCCCAATGCGAGGCTTAATCCAAGAACTTCTCATAATTTCTTAATTTTTAAAAGTGTTATTACTAAAGTTTGATCAAATCTCCACTTCCCTGCATCAAAATTAATGACTCAGGTTCAAAGGGTATGATCTCAGCTAAGTTAAATTTCTTAGCACCCCTAGTATTTATCTTATTAATAGCTCTTTTCTAAAAATAAGTCATCTCATATTGCGTGAAAATAAATAAAATAATTTTATTGAATTTTTTGAAAAGACTTTATCTTTTTTAAAATATTTTTTCTATTTAATTGTCTGCTTATACCCCTCTCCAAAATAATTACAATCCCCATTAGGCCAATAGGTAAATAAAAAATCTTCTTAGAATTATCCCTAAATATTAATCCGATGGCAGATATGAAGATCATGAAAGGAGCCACAAAAGATAAAATGAATCTTTTATTAATTTTCATTTACCAATAGTATTAATTTTTTCGTTGTTTAATTTTACTATGGATTCTGTTATTACTTTAATTCCAACAGCAATAGCTCTTTCATCCGGATCAAATTTAGAACTATGAAGAGGAGCACATCCATTGGAACTAGAAACCCCAAGCCTAAACATAGCTCCAGGAATTTCATTTAAGAATTCAGCGAAATCCTCTGCTCCTAATGATGGTTTTTGTAATTCGATTACATTTTCTTGACCCAAAACCTTAATTCCCGATTCTCTGAGGACTCTATTAATTGCAGAATTATTATTAACTGAAGGAGTAATTTCTCTAAATATTACTTTTGCATCAGCTCCACAACTATTAGCTAAAGAAGTGATATTTTGATTTAGCCAATTACCAATATTCGTAAATACTTTACGATTAGTGCATCTAACAGTACCAGTTAAACTAACCTTTTCTGCGAGAACATTGAATGCATTGCCACCATTTATTTTCCCAAAAGTTATTACTACTGGATCTAGAGGGTCTAACTTCCGTGTTATTGATTCTTGAATTCCTGAGATAACTTTAGATGCCGCCCAAATAGCATCAACTCCTTCATGAGGTCGAGCACCATGGCCAGATTTTCCTTTAATCTCAACATTAAGTTCTCCAGCAGCTGCAGTTAAACTTCCCTCTTTAATACCAATAGTCCCTACGGATAAATCCGGGTAGACATGAACTCCCAAAATATGGGTTAAACCATTAGTTGCACCATCCTTAATCATCCATCTAGCTCCACTCGCAATTTCTTCGGCGGGCTGAAAAATTATCCGAGTCCCAAAATTTAGTTTTAAATCCTTAATAATTTTTGCCACACCCAATCCAATCGAGATATGCAAATCGTGACCACAAGCATGCATGACACCATCTACTTTGGAAGAAAAACTTAATTGAGTTTCCTCAAATATTGGCAAAGCATCCATATCCACTCTTAAACCTATAATACCTTTATCTAGGGGACCAAAATCAGCTATAACTCCAGTCCTACCTATAGATTCTCTAACATTCCAACCAATATCTTTTAAAAAACCACTGATCAAGATCGCCGTTTGATTTTCAAGTCCACTTAATTCCGGATGTTCATGAATATGTCTTCTTAAGTTAATGAGTTCATCATTAAACGAATCAATTTTCTTATGTAACTGATCTCTATTCATTACTTATTTTAAATCGATAAAATTCATTAAATTTTTAATTGGTTGTGGAGGCCATCTTCTTATTTTTTTCAACCATTCTTCATCACTATATCTAGGATCTAATTCAGTTACCGCTATCCAATTACTCTCTGCTTTACCAGCTTCACCATTAGACCAATTCAAAGCTGTTAAAGCTGCCCTAGCATCTGCAAAAGTTGGATAACGTCTAATTAACTTTATTAATTCTTTTTCAGCTTCATCAATATTTCCCAACTGGCAATCTGCTAACGCCATACTTGACCTAGCCATGGCAAATCCTGGATTATATAAAGCAGCTTTTGAGAATAAATCTCTTGCTTTATCCCAATGGGATGTAGATCCTTCGACGTTAGCTAAATTATATAATGCAGAGAAATTTTTACTATCTAGGGAAATAACGAACATATAATCCTTTTTCGCTTCCGACCATAAACCCAATGATTCTTCAGCTATCCCCCTGTTAATGTAAGGATCTATTTCACTAGGATTAAAACTTATTGCCTTATTTTGGTCATCTATTGATCCCTTAACATCTCCTACAACAAGTCTGACATTTCCTCTATTACTAAAACCTGCAGCGTCATCAGGATAAGAATCGAGATATTGATTCCATGCTTGTAAAGCGAGATGAAATTTTCCGCTTGAACTAAGATCTAACGCATTTTGAAACAAATCCTCTCGCAAAGATAATGAATAGCATGGTGCAATATAAAAAATATTAAAAAAAATAAAAATTAATAAAAAACAAACCTTAACTTTTTTAAAAGTTATCATCTTTTGAATCAATGTACTTTTTCCCCAAAGCAGTAAGCAATCTCCCTCGAGGAGTTCTCGTGAGAAAACCAATTTTAATGAGATATGGCTCAACCACAAATTCTAACATTGAAGAATCATCGCCCAACCCAGATGCAATTGAATCAAGGCCAGTTGGAATATTATTATTTTGATTAAGAAAAGATAAATAGTGTCTATCTAAAGAATCCAATCCTTTTTCGTCTATTTTGTAAGAATTTAAAGCTTTTTTTATTAAATTCACTGAGATAGTATTAGTTTTCATAACAACTTGAGCATAATCTCTAACTCGTCTTAATAATCTTAAAGCAATTCTTGGAGTCCCTCGAGATATCTTTGCTAAATCATAAGATGCTTCATCTTCTAAATTAAGGTTTATTAATCGGGAGAAATTTACAATAATTTGTTTTAATTCATCACATGTATAAAATTCAATTTTCTGAGATATCCCAAATCTGTCTCTTAGAGGTGCACTTATTGAGGCTAATTTAGTTGTCGCGCCAATCAGAGTAAACCTAGGAAGATTAATTGTTCTGCAACGGGCTCCCCTATTAGCTCCCATAGTTAAGTCAAGTCTAAAATCCTCCATTGCAGAATATAACAACTCTTCAGTTAACCTATTTAAGCGATGTATCTCATCGATAAATAAAACTTCACCTTCTTTTAATCCAAGAAGTAAACCTACAATATCTCTTGGTCTTTCAATTGCTGGTGCAGTTGCAATCCTACATTTTGTATTCAATTCGTGGGCTATCAAAGAAGCAAGAGTAGTCTTACCTAGACCAGGCTGTCCATATAAAAGAGTATGCTCCAAAGGTTCTTTTCTAATAATTGAAGCATCTATAGCTATTCTTAAAGAAGATTTAAGTTGTTCTTGGCCTATAAATTCTTTTAAATTACGAGGCCTGGCTAAGTTAAAATTATTATTTCTCTTTTCTTCTGGAATGTTTTTTGAATCAACTAGCCTAAGTTCTTTTTTACGAAAAGAAAAGTCATTATCGCCTATATTGGAAGAAATTATTGCCATAATGAAAGGTTAATTGCAATTGTTCTGAGTAGAAAGATTTTTTAAAACTAAAATGGCAAAAAATTCAAACAAAGTTAAAAAAAATACTAATAAAGCAAATAATTTTAAACTTCTAGCTGATAATAGATATGCAAAATTTCAATATGCAATATCTGAAACAATCGAAGCTGGAATTGAGCTTTTAGGGACTGAAGTAAAGTCCATTAGAAACGGAAAAGCAAATTTAAGAGACGGATACTGTTCATTCAGAGATGGTGAGATCTTATTATTAAATGTTCACATTTCACCACATAAAAATGTAGGGTCTTTCTTTAATCATGATCCACTAAGAAATAGAAAGTTGCTTCTACATAAAAAAGAAATTATAAAAATGAAATCTAATACTGAAAAAAAAGGAATGACTATTGTTCCATTATCTCTTTATTTAAAAGGCTCATGGATAAAACTAACTATTGGAGTTGGCAAAGGGAAAAAATTACATGACAAACGACAAGATGAAAAACAAAAAAGCATAAAAAAAGAAATCAACTCTGCACTAAAGAGATAAAAGATTAGTCAGTATTATTGAGAATATCAATCTAAACTTACTGAACTTGGTGGTGGTGAAGGATCTGGATCTGCAATTAGCATATGCTGCAATACAGTTTCTGGCCTCTCACTATCTCTCCAACGAATTTTGTATGCAGGCATTTTTGTACCTCTACTTGTAGTTTGCTCTACGGGTTCAATAACCCATCCCCTTCTTGATCGGCCTTGAGGATTTCTTTTTACTACTGCATCCGCGTGTTTGAAACGGAAACCAACACGTTCACCACTCATTTAAAAAATTTCGTATTGGATTGATTTAATTATTTTACTTCATTCGAGGGTAATTTTTCACTTTTTTTGGAAGTTATTTCTGGTTTTAACAATGGGAAAGGGATTACATCTCTAATTGATGCGCTATTAGTAATTAACATAATTAGCCTATCAATGCCTATACCTAATCCTCCCGTAGGCGGCATGCCAATCTCTAAAGCATTCAAAAAATCTTCATCTATACAGTGAGCCTCAAGATCTCCTTCATCTCTAAGAGATTGCTGTAATTGCATTCTTTCTCTTTGATCTACTGGATCTATCAACTCACTAAACGCATTTGCCAGTTCTCGACCAACAATGAATAATTCAAATCTCTGAACTATTTCTTTATTATCAAGATGAGGCCTAGCTAAAGGAGAAATTTCAACGGGATAATCAATAACAAAAGTGGGTTCTATAAGTTTTGATTCTACTTTTTGCTCGAAGACCTCATTTAAAAGTCTTCCCATAGTATTTACTTTATTAGAACAATCAATATTGATATTTTTAACGGCTTGTTTTGCTGCTAGAAAGTCTCCACTGAAAGAATCAAAATCAATCCCTGTGTATTTTTTGACAATATCTTTCATGGATATTCTTAACCAAGGCCTAGAAAAATCAATTTCTTTATTTTGATAATTTATAATTAAAGATCCACATGCATCAGCTACGATATCTTTAATCAATTCTTCAGTTAAATTCATCATATCTACATAATCAGAATAAGCTTCATAAATTTCAACTGAGGTGAATTCTGGATTATGCCTTGTACTTATCCCCTCGTTACGGAAGATTCTTCCCAATTCATATACTTTCTCAAAACCTCCAACAACCATTCTCTTTAAATGTAATTCTGTAGCTATTCTTAAATACAACGGAATATCTAATGTATTGTGATGAGTTATAAATGGTCTTGCTTCAGCACCACCTGCTTCAGATTGCAGAATTGGAGTCTCTATCTCTAAAAAATTCCTATTATCTAGCCATTTTCTTATAAAACTTATACATTTAGCTCTGGTTTTAAATACATTTTTAGAGTGAGGATTTACTATTAAATCTAAATAACGTTGTCTATATCTTTTTTCAATATCAGTCAATCCATGCCATTTATCTGGGAGAGGTTGTAATGATTTGGATAACATTTCCCATTTTTCTACTTTAATTGAAAGCTCACCTTTATTAGTTTTTTTAATAGTTCCATAGACGCCTATCCAATCACCAATATCTACTATTTCCTTGAGATCTTCAAAAGAAAGTAATTTTTGTTTTTCTAAATTGAGATTAATAATCCCTTTATCTAGATAAAGCTGAATCTGACCTTCTTGATCGCATATTGTGAAAAAGGCAATTTTGCCCATTACCCTTTTTGCCAGAACTCTACCAGCAATAGAAACACTAAAGTCTTCCTCTTGACCATTTTCTAGATAATCAAATTCTTTAATAAGAAAACTAGTAGTATGTGATACCTTAAAGCTCTGTGCGTAAGAAGCAAATCCTTTATTAACTAGTGAACTAGCTTTTTGTAAGCGCGCTTCTTTTATATCAGACAAAATTTATTTTAATATATTTGTTTTATTTAATAAAATTATCAGACTATTGCTCAACTTGCCAAAGATGTTGCTGTTTCGCCAACTCTCTGAGATGCGTAACCAATTCCTCTAACAGTTAATATTAATTCTGGATTTCTTGGATCTGGTTCCAATTTACCTCTTAGTCTGGCAACATATACATCTACAACTCTTAAATCTGCCGCTCTGCGAGGAGGATAGCCCCACAGCTGTTCCAAAATTTCTGCTCGAGGAACAACCTTACCAGGTTCGTCAAATAATAACTCTAAGAGACTAAATTCAGTATAAGTTAGACTAATTCTATCTCCAGCTCGAGAAACTTGTCTGCGATTAGTATCAACAACTAAACTTCCAAATTTCATAACTCCTTTCCCAGAAGGAACTTCTTTGGTTTCAGTAACCGATACAGTTGGCCCCATTCTTCTCAAAATTGTAGCTATTCTGGCCTCTAACTCTTTAGGGCTAAATGGTTTAGATAAGTAATCATCAGCTCCTAAATCCAAACCAGCAACTCTCTCTGAAATGGCTTCTAGAGCGGTTAAGAATATTATTGGAACTACTGACTCAGCTCTAATTCTTCTACAAACAGCAAATCCATCCATTTTTGGAAGCATAACATCAAGAACTATCAAATCTGGGGAATCCCTGTGAAAAGACTCAAGAGCTTCTTCTCCATTAGTGGCTGAATACACTTGATATCCTGCTAATTGAAGCCTCGTAACTAATACCTTCAAAACTGCAGGTTCATCATCAACAACTAAAATTCTTGCTTTTGACATAGTTAAAAAAGATTTCTCGATATTTCAAAGCAAAGAACTATTGCATTGAATTATTATTCTAACAATTAAAAATATAACATTACGAACCCTCAAACAGATATTCCTAAGATTTACACACATTTTAAATGATTTGAAAATACATAAAATTTTTTCAAACAATTTTACCTCTCGGCAAAATTTATAACTATATTTTTCTTCTTGAAAATTTAAACATTCTTAAAAGTTGGGAGCAAATAAAGGGAGCAAAAAAACCTGTCAAAAAAACTTCCGCTAAGATATTTTTAATACTAGGAATCAACATTAAATAATTACTATCTGAATAATTTCTAAACAAAATTTGCAAACAATAAAGAGTCCCACATAAAAAACTACCAAAAGAACAAATCAAACCATACCTAAAATGTCCCAATAAAATATCGCTATGTAATTTAATTCTCCCAAACAAAAAACCACACAAAATTAAGCCTGGTATTTGAGTAAAACTTTCATTTAAAGTTAAAGAATCTAAGATGAGACCTAAAAACAAACCAAATATTAATCCATTGATTGATCCATTAATCATTGACCAAGGCAATAACCAAAATAATGGCCAATATGGCTGAACACCTAAAAATCCAAGCCAAGTAGGGTTCCACAAAAAAATAATTGGGATAAAAATAAAGCTTATTATGGATAATCTTTTTATAAAAAATTTATTCATTAAATATTTACTTTCAAAATTTGAACCCAATCAATCACATGAGGTTTAGCTAAAAGTGAAATTTTAGCCGTTTTTTTTGATTTCAATGTCTCATCTATAGATTGGACAATACCAATAGGGATATTTGGGGGTAATAACGTACTAGCAGGAGATGATGATACAAAATCTCCGACTTTAATATCAGCATCTTTTGAATAAAGTATTAGGCTAGGATAATCATCTCCTAATCCAATTAGTAATCCATTAATCTGGATTCTATCCACCCAAACGCCTAACTTACTTTCTGGAGAAGTTACTAAAGTTACCGAGGATGTGAATAAAGAAGTATTCTTTATTCTTCCTAACAACCCCCCCGGACCAATCACAATATTACCAATTTCTACTCCATCCTTTGAACCTTTATTTAAAATTATTTGTCTCCACCAACTACCTGTTTTTCTCGAAATAACAGCAGCTGGAATATGTTCATCATTAGATGACTCTTGAAGAGATAAGATTTGTCGCAATCTTATATTATCTTTCGTAAGTAGATTTAACTTTATTAAATATTCTTGCTCAATACTCTCAAGAACAATTTCTTTTTGAAATTGACCAGGCCAAAAAGGTTTCGAAATAAAATAATAAAAATCTTTATAAAAAGCTCCTTTTGATATTCTTACAAAAACCAAAAATAAAAAAATTGCAAAAAATAGCCAATTTTTCTTTTTATGCCACCAACGACTAGTAGAAATTCGTCGGATACCTAACATAATACTAATCTCTTATGGCATTCCTTATAAATTCTGGAGTGTCAACAACTCTTTTAAGTTTTTTAAAATCATCCAACACCTCTCCACAACCATTAACCACGCAAAGCAGCGGATTTTCTGCTATGTGAGTAAAAATTCCTGTTTCATCGCTCAATAAATCATTAATGCCTCTCACTAAAGCTCCACCACCTGCAAGCATAATCCCCCTATCAACTATGTCTGCAGCAAGTTCAGGAGGGGTTCGCTCTAAAGTTCTTTTTACAGCTTCGACTATTTTGCTAAGTGTTTCAGCCATGGCTTCTCTGATTTCTCCTGATGTCAAAGTGACTGACCTAGGTAGACCAGATAAAAGATGTAAACCTCTAACCTCTAAAGTGGTTTTATCAAAATCATCATCTGCAAACGCAGATCCAATTTTAATCTTGATATCTTCTGCGGTTCTCTCTCCAACAACTAAATTATGAACTTTTTTAAGATAAAGCGCAATTGACTCATTTATTTCGTCGCCTGCTATTCGAACAGATTCACTCAAAACAGTTCCTCCTAAACTTAAAACTGCAACCTCAGTAGTACCTCCTCCAATATCAACAATCATTGTTCCAATTGGCTCGGTTACTGGTAATGATGCTCCTATTGCTGCCGCGACAGGTTCATCAATTAAATGAACTTCTCTTGCTCCCGCTAATCCAGCTTCTCTTACTGCTCTTCGCTCAACACTGGTAACTCCGCTAGGAATGCCAATTACTATTCTTGGGGCTACTATCCCTTTGCCTTCATTACATTTTTGAATAAATGTTTTTATCATTTGTTCTGCAGCATCAAAATCTGCAATAACTCCATCTCTTAGTGGTCTTACAGCTCTTATATTGCCAGGGGTCCTTCCAAGCATTAACTTTGCTTCTTTACCGACAGCTAATGGAATCCCTTCTTCTAAATCCATGGCTACTACAGAAGGCTCCTGTAAAACAACTCCTTTTCCTGATACGTGTATGAGAGTATTGGCCGTTCCCAAATCTATGCCAATATCTCGAGAAAATTTAAATCTGTTAAAAATCACAATAAGAATTTCTTTTTTTTTAAATAATATATCTATTTTTTGATAAGCTCTCGTAATTCTGTCGTTTAGTTATGAATAGCACGTAAAACTTTGAGCAGAACTTTGAAATATGAGTAATATAAAAAAAAAAAATTATGGAAATTAACACTATTAACCTTGTTGGCAGAGCAGGACGAGAACCAGATGTCAGATATTTTGAATCAGGCAGTATCGTCGCGAATTTTACAATTGCTGTTAACAGAAGAAGCAGAGATGAAGAGCCAGATTGGTTTAATTTAGAAATATGGGGCAAACAAGCACAAATAGCCGCAGATTATGTGAAAAAAGGATCATTAATTGGAATTACAGGAAGCTTTAAAATTGATAGTTGGAAAGATAAAAATACTGGAGAAGATAGATATAAACCAGTTATTAGGGTAGATAGATTAAACTTACTAGGCTCACGAAAAGAGTCTGATAATAATCAATATTCCAACAGCAATAACTCAAGTGAAATTCCTTTCTAAACTCTATTTTTTTTCAAAAATCTAATAAGTATTTTTATGAAAAAATATAAAAAAATTAAAATTAAAATTGGCTTTACAACATATTTGATTTGATCTAGATAAGTTTCAATAACTAGATAGTTTTCGCCAAATAAATACCCTGAATAAGTGAGAAGTGTTACCCATATCAAGCTACCAAATGTAGTCCAAAGCAAAAATTTACTTAATGGCATAAGTTCTATACCAGCGGGAACTGAAATTAAAGTTCTTATGCCCGGTACTAATCGACCCCAAAAAACTAAAGAAACCCCATATTTATCAAACCACCTTTTACTTTTATTTAGATCATTAGAAGAAATTCCAAGATATTTACCCTTTTTATCTAGAAAATTTGAAAGTCTTTTTTCATTTACTAATCTACCTAAATAATACCAAGGAAATGACCCTAAAATAGTACCAATTAATCCCCAAAAAACTAAAAGATAGAAATTTAATTTTTGTTGATAAACAAAAAAACCACCCAATGGCATTATTATTTCCGAAGGAATTGGAGGTATTATGTTTTCCAAAAACATAGCCAAACAAATAGTGAGGTATGCAATTGTTGAATTCTTTTCAACAGCCAAACTGATATAGTCGGGAATTGAAGTAAGAAAATTTACAAAAATTAAACTCAAACTTAGTATCTATAAAGCTCTGGTTTGTAAGGTCCTTCAACAGAGACATTAATATAGTCAGCTTGTTCCTTAGTTAATTTTGTTAATTTTGCACCAATTTTATCAAGGTGTAATCTTGCTACCATTTCATCTAAATGCTTTGGTAAAACATAAACCTCCTTAGCATATTTTTCTGACTTATTGAAAAGTT
Source organism: uncultured Prochlorococcus sp. (assembly GCA_902565305.1). GTDB lineage: Bacteria > Cyanobacteriota > Cyanobacteriia > PCC-6307 > Cyanobiaceae > Prochlorococcus_A. The sequence continues at coordinate 6,439 of CACFEJ010000009.1, read as the reverse complement.
CGATTTGAGCTAATACTTGGTTAGTAAAAGAATTACTCATAACAAAGCTTGGGTGGCCTGTGGCACAACCTAAATTGACTAATCTACCTTCAGCTAAAAGAATTATTTTATTGCCACTTGGTAAAGTTATGTGATCAACCTGCGGCTTAATATTTTCCCATGGATAATCTTTCAATGAAGCCACATCAATTTCATTATCGAAATGACCAATATTACAAACTATGGCCTCATCTTTCATCTTGACAAGATTTTCATTTGTAATTACTTGATAGTTCCCAGTTGCTGTAACAAAGATATCTATATCTTCTACAACATCGTCTAACGTAACAACGCTAAAACCTTCCATTGCCGCTTGAAGAGCACAAATTGGATCAACTTCAGCAACTTTTACAATTGCACCAAGTCCACGTAATGACTGGGCTGAACCTTTACCTACATCTCCAAAACCCATTACCAAAGCAACCTTCCCAGCAATCATCACATCAGTTGCGCGCTTTATACTATCTACTAAAGATTCGCGACAGCCATATAAATTATCAAATTTGCTCTTAGTTACTGAATCATTAACGTTGATAGCAGGAAAAGGTAAAGCATTTTGCTTTTGCAGTTGATAAAGTCTTGCAACTCCAGTTGTTGTTTCTTCAGTAACACCAATGATATTACTTTTAATTCTAGAATAGAAGTCACTATCAATTTTCAGCTTTGACTTAATAGAATTAAATAAAGAAATTTCTTCTTCATTACCGGGATTATCTAAAACAGATAAATCTTTTTCTGCTTTACTGCCGAGTATCAATAAACCAGTTGCATCCCCACCATCATCAAGAATCATGTTTGGAGAGTCTGAACCCCAATCAAGAATATAGTGGGTATATTGCCAATATTCATCAAGAGTCTCACCTTTTTTTGCATAAACAGAAATTCCTTGATCTGCGATAGCAGCAGCAGCATGATCTTGAGTTGAAAAAATATTGCATGAAGCCCATTTCACTTCGGCACCAAGATCAACAAGAGTTTCTATTAAGACTGCTGTCTGAATAGTCATATGAAGACTTCCAGCTATTTTTGCTCCTTTTAGTGGCTTTTCAATTTGATATTTATCTCTAAGTGCCATTAATCCAGGCATTTCCGTTTCGGCAATTTTAATTTCTTTGCGACCAAAATCTGATAAAGAGATATCAGCAATTGCGTAATTAGGTGTAGATGTTTTAACTGAATTTGCGATAACCATTTCTAGTAAATAACTTTTCTATTAAACTATAAATGATTTTTGTGTAATTTTGTGTTTATTGAGAATTTAAAAGAGAGTTTAAATTTAGGAAAAAAATTCTCACACAAATTAAATCCCCAATCAATTGTTTTATTACAGGGTCCAATTGGAGCTGGGAAAACTTCTTTTGTTCAAGGAATTGCTAAAGGATTATCAATCTCAGAGGACATTACAAGCCCTACATTTGCTTTATCGCATTACTATAACTCTGGAAAAATTCCCCTAATTCACCTTGATTTGTATAGGTTAGAAAATGTTTCTTCAGCAAAAGAAGTTTTTTTTTCAGAAGAAGAGGAGGCAATAGAAAGACAAGCTATTTTAGTTATTGAATGGCCAGAATTAATAGAACCAATTATTGATAATTTCTGGAAAATAGAAATTAGTTATGCAAAAAATTATGGAAGACACTACGAAATAAGAGATCCCAAAAATTTATTAACCTTCTCATAATATGGCTGTTCCTGGATGGCGCCTTCACCAAGACAGGTTAATAATCCACAAACACTCGCGAACTTAATGCAATCTTCTATCTCTAGTGCATTTGCAGGATAGCCAGAAGAAATTAATTTTGAAATTAAGCCCGCTAGAAAAGCATCACCTGCGCCAGTTGTATCAACAATTTTTTGTGAAGTAGGAGTTTCGGTAATTCCCTGCGATCCATTGATATACCATTTAATGGGATTTTTTCCATCAGTTATTATTACATCTGGTCTGTTTGACAATTGATGAGAGATTAGCAAGGGATTTTCATCTTCAAAAAACAAAGTTGCTTCTTCCTTAGCAAGTTTCAAGATATTTGCATGATTTAAAAATTTCTTTATTAAATTAACTCTCGCTGCCTTACTAATTTCTGATGAAAAACTTGAATGATCCCAAAAGACCTCTCTCCAATTTAAATCAATAACTATTTTGACTTCAAATTTTTTAGCATGTTCAAGAATAAAAAAAATGGTCTCTGCTGATAATGGAGATGATAAGAAGATCGTTCCTGTAACTAAATATTTTGTTTCTAGAAAAGATTCCTCCAAATTTAAAAGTTTTTTTTGGATGAATTTCTTACTAAACACTTCATCTGCAAAGTATGAATGAGAACTTTTCTCAAAGCCTGAAAAAAAACGATCTCCAAATTGATTTCTTTCTACATTAACCACACGAGTCGATGAATCATTATCTAATTGCAAAAAATCTAAGTTAACTTCCAATTCATTAAATTGCGTAATGAATTTTTTTCCATAATCATCACTACCCAAACTTCCTATAAATATTGAATCTATTTTTAATTTTTTTAATGCACAAGCAACATTAGCCGGCGCACCACCCAAAAAATCTGTAAATCCTTGATTTGACTTATTTCTGATTCTGTCTATTAAAGCCTCTCCAATACATATGACCTTTTTCTTTTTCATAAAATGAACGCTTTTTCTTAACTAAGAATAAATTATTAAAAACGAATAATTTTTTTTTGAATTAAAGTTTAATTAAAAGCATAATTAATAATGTCTTCAAATAAATCTGAAACTTGGAAGTGGAAAGGTTGGGATATTTCTTGGTCTTTATCAAAAGAATCCACTTCTGAAAAAAATATTAAAATTTTATTAGTTCATGGATTTGGGGCATCAAAAAACCACTGGAGATATAATCAAGATTTTCTTGGGGAATTTTCTAACTGCTACGCAATTGACTTATTGGGATTTGGGAAAAGTAGTCAGCCTAGTGCTCTATTAGATTACGAACCTGATAAAGAAAACTCAATTAAATATTCATTTGACTTATGGGGTAATCAAATATCAACATTTTGTTCAGAGGTAATTAAATCTCCTGTTTTCTTAGTAGGAAATTCAATTGGTGGTGTTATTGCATTGAAAGCTGCTGAAATCCTTAAAGATAATTGCAAAGGTGTTATTTTGATTGATTGTGCGCAAAGAACTATGGATGATAAACGTTTAAAAAAAAGTGATATCTTAATGAATCTACTAAGACCCATCCTTAAAACGATAGTCAGACAAAGAATAATTAGCAATACGCTTTTCACACGAGCTGCTAATCCAAAAGTTATTAAGAAAATACTTGAACAAGCTTACCCTACAGGAAAAAATATCGATAAAGAATTGATTCAAATACTTTATCAACCCTCCCAAAGGAAAAACTCTAAAGAAGCATTTCGTGGTTTTATTAACTTATTTGATGACTATCTCGCTACTGACCTTTTCGATAAGGTTGCAGCTCCTATCCAATTGATTTGGGGAGAAAAAGATCCTTGGGAATCTTTAAATGAAGCAAGAGAGTGGAAGAAACAATTCACAAATATTAAAAGATTAGATGTTATTAATGACGCTGGTCATTGTCCTCATGATGAAGAACCTGAAAAAACAAATAAATTGATGAGCGAATTTATTCAAGAAACAAAGTAAGCTTCTACATTATCACTAAGTCTTCTCAAGCCTCTTAATCCATCTCGTTCAAGATTTCTTACTCTATCCCTACTTATCCCTAATACCCTTCCTATACCTGTAAGAGACATTGGCTCATCCCCATCCATTCCGTATCTCATTCTTAAAACTCTACATTGCAGATCAGGCAATTGATGTAAAAGAGAATGAAGATCACCTCTCATACAATCCATCTCTATTTGTTCGTCTGGTAAATCCTCGCCCCCTGCCAGTAAATCTAATAAAACAGTATCTTCGCCATCGCCAACTTTGGTTTCAAGACTAACTGGCTGCCCAGCTTTGCACATCAAATCTTTAACATCATCCTCAGGAAGCTCTACATATTTAGCAAGTTCAGTTACAGTAGGGGTTCTAGACATTTCTTGACTAAGCTCTCTTTGACCTTTTTTTAATTTATTCAACATTTCAGTTATGTGAATTGGTAGCCTTATCGCCCGACTTTTTTCAGCTATTGCTCTTGTAATACCTTGTCTAATCCACCAGTATGCATATGTTGAAAACTTATATCCTCTTGCTGGATCAAATTTTTCAACTCCCCTAACTAATCCTATAGTTCCCTCCTGAATTAAATCTAAAAGTTCCATATTTCTTTTTGTATATTTTTTTGCAACACTTACTACCAATCTTAAATTTGCTGCAACCATCCTTTCTTTGGCTCTCTGTCCAGCTCTCAATCTTTTTTTAATTATTGAAGTAGATAAGTTTAATTTGTTAGATAATTCATCAATACTAGGCTTATCACCTGTTAATTCAATAATTTCTAATTCTGCTCTTTCAACTTCCATATACTCTTGAACTTGGCGACCAAGAGTAATTTCTTGTTCATGCGATAGTAATGGAACTCTTCCTATATCCCTCAAATATGATCGAACAAGATCTACATCATTACTAGCTTTTATACTTGCGATTGACGCTAGTTTGTTTTCACTTATAGTTTCAGGAGACATGAAGATTAAATGATGTTTTGTAAACAATACCATTAAGAAATGTAAAGTTAAACAAAAAAATCCACAATTTCACAAAAATGAGAATAAATACCTACTGGAATTAGACTAATGAAGAGTTTAATAACCATTTTGCTGTACTGAGATAAATAAATACTCCTGCAATATCAGTTACGGTTGTAATGAAAGGGGAGGACATTAAGGCTGGATCCAATTTCATTCTGGCAAACAACAAAGGGAGGATCGCTCCAGTTGTAGCAGCTAAAGTTGTTATGGATATCAAACTTATTCCCACCGCAGAGGCAATTAAAGGCCCTTCTCCTTGCCACCAAGCGAAGGGAAATACTACAAGCATCATAAAAACACCTAAAAGAGCGCCTGTTATTGCCTCCTTTACTACTGCCTTAACTGCACCAAGAGACTTCAGTTTTTGAGTACTCAAACCTCGTATGACAACCGTTGAGCTTTGAGCACCAACATTCCCCCCAGTACCAATAAGTAGTGGAATAAATGCAGCTAATAAGACTAGTTCTTTTAATATTTGGTCATTCATAGCTATAACTTTGGTCGTTAAACCATTTGCTAAAACCAAAATTAATAACCATAAAATTCTTCTTCGTGCAATCGTAAACAAACTACTTTGAAAATAATCATCTTCATCGCCAGGTTGTACTGCCCCTGCCGCATAAATATCTCTTGTTGCTTCTTGTTCTATGACATCAATTAAATCATCGACGGTTACTATCCCAACAAGTCTTTTTTCCTTATCAACGACTGGGAGAGCTAAAAAATCATATCTTTGTATTGCCCTAGCAACCTCTTCTTGGTTCGTATTAGTAGCGATATTAACTACATCTCTTGTCATAACGTCTCCAATTGGCTTTGAAGGATCAGCAGTTACAAGGTCTCTTAAAGAGAGAATACCAGTTAAATGTCTTTCTTTATCTGTAACATATAAGCTATAGATAGTTTCAGTAAATGGGGCTCTTTTTCTAACTAAAGAAAGTGCCTCAGCTGCTGTTTGCATCTCTTTAAGATCTATAAATTCAGTTGTCATTAATCTTCCGGCAGTTTCAGGCTCATATCCAAGTAATTCGGCTGTTACTTTCCTTTCACCAGGACTAAGAGCAGATAAAAATTTTCGTACAACTTTTGCAGGTAATTCATCAAATAGTTGAACCCTATCATCTGGAGACATTTTTTCAACTATTTCTAAAACTTCTCCTGAACGAAGTCTTTCTAATAAAGTTTGCTGAACTACTGGATCTAAATATTCATAAACCTCAATTGCTTCATTTTTCTTTAATAATCGAAATGCTAATGCCTGCAATATGAGTGGAAGGCTTCCAATAGCATCTGCAATATCAACAGGTTGGGAAGGCTCTAAAAGTAACTTGGCCTCATCATAATTTCCCGCGATGAGCAATTCCTCAAGTTTAATAGTAATATTTTCTCTAGTACTTAGATCTGAAGTTAACGATGTAACTGTTTCAAGATTATTTTCATTCATAAATATAATCTCTTATCAAAGTAACAACACCATTATATGAAATCTAACTAATTTTTCTACTTATCCAAAACCCGAAAAGCATTGTGCATAAATTTACGATGATGATTGAATTAAAAAAAATTATAAATTTTAACCAATCCCCTTGATTCAAAATTTTGTACAAAAAATATATAAATCCGCTAAAGGATGTAAAGCAAGAAAAAAAACCACTCAATAGAATTTTTTCAGTTGAATAACTTAATCTTCTACTGATAAAAAAACCCAC